>DATGJQ010000036.1:0-35611 GCA_035295105.1 Candidatus Acidiferrales bacterium
GCGCGGCCCGGTACCGGAGGCTGGTTCGGATTTTGCGGTCCGAGGGGGCCTGTCGCAGGGCCCGAGGGCGGTGTGGAGGGTTCTCCACGTCCGGCATAAACCGCGGGAACTTCGTGCGGCGGAAATTGCAGCGCGCGCGGCGTAACAAGAATCAGCAATTCGGTTTGTTGAATGTTGGAGCTGTCTTCGCCTGTCAGCAATCCGATTCCCGGCACGGTCGATGTCCACGGCAAGCCGCTGCTGGTACGAATTCCGCTGGTTTGAATCATTCCGGACAAAACGGAGGTTTCGTTTTCACGCAGGCGAATGGTCTGTTCGATGTTGCGATTACTGAGAATGGGAATCCCGTTGATGTTCGTGCCGGTAAGATTTTTGATGTCGAACTGAAGTTGCAGCGTCACTTCATCGGTGCCATGGAGGCGCGGCGTGGCCTTCACTTTCAGCCCGAGGTCCACGTACTCGGCGGAGGGATACCCGATCTGCCCGGACGATGACGATGAAGAAAAGGAACTTCCCGAGGTTTGCAGCGTGTTGAGAGTTACGCTCACGCTTCCTGAAGTGTTGTTCGCGGTCACCAGATCGATCGCGCTGTCCGAGTTCAGATCCGCGGCGGCCACCGCGACCGGACCGTTTCCCGCGGGCAAAGAAATGGGAGTATTGAAAGTGCTATCTCCATTGTTGATCAGGATGTCCACAACGTTGGCGGCTTGATCGGCAACTGCCAGGTCCGTGCTGGCTCCGGTGAAGTTGGCGGCAGAGATTCCCACCGGACTGGACCCTGCCGTATACACCGTCGGCGTAAAGAATGTCCCGTCGCCGTTCCCCAGAATGACGGAAGCGGTTCCGTCGGTCTCATTGGTGATGGCCAGATCGGCGTGACCGTCATTATTGAAATCCGCGGTGGCGACTCCCGCCGGTCCGTTTCCGGTGAGCAAGGTTCTTTGCGTGCCAAACGTGCCGTCGCCCTTGCCGAGGAGGATGGAAGCCGTGTTGTCCGCTTTATTTGTCACCACCAGGTCCGCGAAGCCATCGGTGTTGAAATCGGCGGTGGTGATCGCCGAGGGCGCGACGCCGACGGGGTAGTCGATCTTGGCTCCAAAAGTTCCGTCTTGCACACTGTTTACTTTGTTTCCGACCAGCACGGATACGGCGCTCGCTGTGGTCCCGTCGCCCTGATCGACAACAGCCAAGTCCGGCTGGCCATCGCCATCGAAATCCTGGGCCACGAGCGCGACGGGGCTGCTGCCGGTCGCGTACGCCACCGGCGCCAGGAAAGTTCCGTCGCCTTTGCCAAGCAGAATTAAGACCCGATTATTGGCCATGTCTGTGACCGCGATGTCCGGATTGCCGTCGTCGTTGAAATCGCCGGTGACCACGGCCGAAGGGCTTGTTGCCGTCGTGGTGGTGCCTGCAACCACTCCCGGCAACGCGATGCAAGTGGGCGCCGTGCACGTTGTCGCCACCGCTTGAAACGTTCCATCGCCGTTTCCGAACAGGATTGAGAGCGTGCCGTCGGTCTGGTTCGCCGCCACCAGGTCAGGGAGGCCGTCCCTGTTGAAATCCGCGATGGCCACGGAAGATGTTCCGGCTCCGGCGGTGTAGTCCGTTCGCGGCAGCGACAAACCGGATGCCAGCGCCGAGGCTAGCGCTGAAGACGCGGAACTCAAATCCGATGACAATAGGCCGAGATCGATGGGATATCGGTCGCCCACAAAAAAGGTAGCGGGCTTACCATCCTGCGCCCGCAGCAACACGCGCTGTGCGCTGCGGACGGTGCTGAGTGCTGTCCCGAAATTCGCGCTGGCGCCGGGCATGGTGGCCAGAAAAATGGATTTTCCGCCGCCGAATGCCACCAGCGCGGGAAGCGCCGAACCGGTCGCCGAACTGACAGCGCTGCTTCCGAAGATCGCTTGCAGCGCCTGGATCAGGCTTCCGGAATTCTGCGCAGCCTGCAACTGCTGAACTTCCGGAACCGTGAGCATGAACAAACTGGTGCCCGAGGGCGGAGTGATTCCCAATTGCGTGACGCCGGAGCGATCGACTTCCAGGATTTCGATGTCCAGCAGCAATTCGCCGTGGGGCTGCTCGAGTTGCTCGAGCAGGGTTTGCGCCAAGGCCACGTTCTGCTCGGTGCTGCGGACGGTCAGCGTGCGGGTCGCGGTGTTCAACTGGGTGCGGGTGATTCCGGTCATCTCGCGAATCATGCGCACGGCTTCATTCATTTCGTCGGTGGTGACGGAGGCGGGAAGGAGAAGTTGTTTGTCCACTTCGAGGGCATAATCTTTTTCTTTTTGCGCGGTGTCCTGGGTGATGAACATGGTATGCGAATCCACCACGCGTGTGAACGTTTTGGTCTCCAGCGAAAGCACCATTACCGCGTTCTCGAAGTCCAGAGCGGGAACCTGGAAGCGCACTGGGCGGTCAACCAGATCGCCGTCGAAGACCATCTTCACGCCGAATTGTTTTCCAATTTCTTCGTATGCGCCGCGCGTGGTGCCGCGATAGTCGAAGGTATGAGTTCCCGGCGTGAGAATGAGTCGGGGCAGGCCGGCGAGGCGCGGTTCTTTGGAGGGCTGCACGTCGACGGGAGTCGGCGTCAGTTCCGCCAGGCGTTCGCGGGCCACGACGTAGTTCGGATCGATTCCCAGCGCCTCGGTCAACAGCGCGCGGGCGGCGGGTGTATTTCCGGCAATGGCCTGGCGCTCCGCGCTATCGACCAGGGACTGGATCACCTGAAACCGGGCATGTTCCTTCAGCATGGCGTATTCGCGATTGGATGAATCGTAGGTGGCCGCTTCGGTATAGGCGGCGAATTCCGCCTTCCAGTCGCCGGACTGCTCGGCGCGGCGACCGGCGTCGTAGGCCTTTCGCGCGCGGCTCTTGTCCTGAGCGGACGGAGGTGCGGAGGGCGCCGCGGCCTTTGCGGATGAAGGAACCGTAGGAACGGCCGACTGGTGCAAGACCTGCGCGGTAGCGGTCACGGCAAAGACCAGCGCGGCAAATGCCACGGCTACGAGCCGCCCGATAATCGCACCCCACCAGCTCACGCGGGAGAGATTTGCAGGGTGACACCGGAGCTGAATCATGGCTAGAATCATGTAGATGCATATTCTACCGTCAGGGGACGCACCGGGGCGGTCGAAATCTTAAAATTGGAGTAGGAGATGCGAAATTCGCAACCTTGACCAGGGTGAACGGGGCCGTGTACACTAATACTTCCAGTTGCGAATGAGTTGCAACTAGAGGGCTCCGCTTGCGGGCCTGGTTTGGGTGCGAGTTTCGGCTTTGCGCCTCTCGTTGTGAGTTGCGCGAATCCGATCACCTGACACATTACAACAAGTCGAACTGAAGGATTTCCTTTTGCTCTCTGCTTTTCTTATTGCTCTTCGTGAAGGTGTCGAGGCTGCCCTCGTCGTGGGCATCGTGCTGGTGTATCTGAACCGCACCGGTCGCGCCAACCTGGTGCGCTGGGTGTGGGGAGGAGTTTTCGTCGCGGTCGGCTCCAGCCTGGCGATTGCCATCGCACTGGAGCGCTGGCAGGTCAACGAAGACGGCTTTGAAGGCGTGATGCTGCTAGTGGCCGCGGTCTTTGTGGTCACCATGATTGTGTGGATGAACCGCGTGGCGCGGCATTTGAAGTCGGAGATTGAAAAACGGGTCGAGCAGCATGCCGCGAAATCCGAGCTTTCCGCCGGAATCGGCCTGGCAACTTTCGTTTTCCTGATGGTCGCGCGAGAAGGCGCGGAGCTGGCGTTGATTCTGCGCGCAGTGGAACTTTCGTCGGAAGGCCTGGCCGTGTGGACCGGCACGCTCCTGGGCCTGGGCGTGGCGATCGCCGTTGGAGTGTTCTTCTTCCAGGGCACGCTGAAGATTTCGCTCGGCAAATTTTTCTCCGCCACCAGCACGATCCTGGTTATCGTCGCCATCCAGCTGGCGCTGACCGGCGTTCACGAATTGAGCGAGGCCATGTGGCTGCCCTCCAGCCGCGTGGAGATGGCTTACGTCGGCCCCATTGTGCGCAACGAGTTTTTCTTTTTCACCGTGATTCTGGGCGCGGCGGCGCTGCTGGTGCTGCGTGAATTCATGGCCGCGCGCGGCCACGCCGTAGACAGCGTTCCCGATGCAGCCGAACGCCGCCGGATCGAATGGGAGCGGCGCAAGCAGCGGCGCTGGGCGTTTGCCTCGACGCTCACCTGCACCGCCGTCATTCTGATCTTAGCCGCGGAATTCGCATACACGCGCGTGACCGCCACGCCCGAGGCCAAATCGATCCAGTCGGAAAATGGCGCGGTTCGCATTCCGATCTCCGAGATCAGCGATTCCAACCTGCACATCTACAACGTGGATGCCAGCGGCACGAGCGTGCGCTTTCTGGTGATTCGCAAGCCCAACGGGAGCTGGGGCACGGCGCTGGACGCCTGCCTGATTTGCGGCACGGCCGGATACCGCCAGGACGGTTCGAACGTTGTATGCCGCAATTGCGCCTCGGCGATTTATATCCCGACCATCGGGGAAGCGGGCGGCTGCAATCCCGTAGGCGTGCCATCGCACACGGACAGTGGTGCGCTGGTGATTGACGTTTCCAATCTGGCCGACGCGCGCAGCCGGGTTTCCAAGTAGAATTGCGAACATGCACCGCGGAAAATCCCCGCCTCTGAAGAGGCGGGCTACAGCACGCGTTGCACATTGCTATAGCCCGGATCTTCAGCCCCGGGGTTTTTCAGAACTTGGGCAATCGTTTCCCGCGCGAGACAGTTTATGTTTCTACGCATCGTCAGCGATTCCTTCACGCGCAAGCCGCGCCGAAAAGTGCTCACGGCGGCGGCCCTGGCGCTGGGCATGGCGGTGGCGACGGCCACCCTGGAAGTTGCTCTGGACGTCGGAGACCGCTTGGCGCACGAGTTTCGCTCGCTGGGAGCGAACCTGCTGGTCACTTCTGCATCGGATACGCTCCCACTGGAAATTGGCGGGGTGGATTACCGGCCGGTGGAATCCGGGGCCTACCTGCCGGAGAACGATCTCGGCAAGCTGAAAACAATCTTCTGGCGAAATAATGTAGTGGGATTCGCGCCGTTTCTGGACGTTCCAGTGTCCATCGCCGCGTCCGGCTCGCAGGGAGAGCCGCGCGGCCAGTTGATTGGAACGTGGTACAGCCACACGGTTCCGATTCCTGATGGCGGCTCGTTTACCACCGGGATTTCGGCCACCGATCCGTGGTGGCATGTCGATGGCCAATGGTTTGCGGATCCTTCCGATGAAGCGGTCGTGGGTGTGGCGCTGGCGCAGCGGTTGCGCCTGCATATCGGCGGCGTTGTAAAACTCGATGCCGGCGGACATTCGCACCGGTTGACGATCACCGGGATTGTCTCCACCGGCGGTCTTGAAGATAATGCCATCCTCGCGCCGCTGGAAGCGGCGCAGCAACTTGCCGGGCGTCCCGGCCAGTATCGCCGCCTGCTGGTCAGCGCGCTGACCAAGCCGGCGGATTCCTTTTCGGAGCGCGATCCCGCGACCATGACTCCGGCGGAGTATGACCGCTGGTATTGCAGCCCCTACATTTCTTCGATCTCGCACCAGATTCAGCAGCAGCTTCCGGGAGTGGAGGTGCGCGCGATTCGCCAGGTGGCGGAGGGCGAGGGTCGAATTCTTTCGCGCGTCAGCGGGCTGATGTGGATGGTCACGATCGCCGCGCTCTTTGCGGCGGCGCTGGCGGTGGGCGCGACGTCCGCGACCACCGTGCTGGAGCGCCGTTCGGAAATTGGATTGATGAAAGCGCTGGGTGCCAGCCGCCGCGCGGTCAGCTCGTTTTTTGTTGCGGAGCAATTATTTCTTGCGCTTGTCGGCGGATTGCTGGGATACGCGCTCGGAATCATTCTGGCGCACGCGCTGGGCGTCGGGATTTTCGGCGTTGCTCCCGAGCTTCGATGGATTCTGCTTCCGATTGTTCTGGTCCTTGCGGCGGTGGTCGCGCTGCTGGGGAGCCTCCTTCCTCTGGGCCGCGCCTCGCGCGTCGATCCCGCACCTGTGTTGCGGGGAGAGTGAGGACGTGGCCAGCCGCTCGATGTTCCTGCGAATTTTATGGAAATTGCTGGGCGCGAGCCGCGGCCGGCTGGCCGTTGCGTTGATCGCGCTGACCAGCGGCGCCGCGGTGTGCTCCGCGCTGCTCAACGTGAATCTGGATGCGGAGCGCAAACTGACCCAGGAATTCCGCACACTGGGCGCGAACGTGGTGATCGCTCCGCCGCCGGTCAGCGGCAACGACGCTGCGCTTGCCGATGCCGCGGTGATGGATCGCATCGCGGCAATGCAGGTCCCGCAGATTGTGGCGACCGCGCCGTATCTGTATGTCGCCGCGAATTCTGGAACGCAGCCGGTGATTCTCGCGGGCACCTGGTTCGATCAAGTCGCCAGGATGAATTCCTGGTGGAAGATTGAGGGCACAAGGGTCGCCTCGCGGGACGACCGCGAGCACTGCCTCGTGGGTATCCGCGCGGCTCGCGAACTCGGCCTTGCCCCGGGAAGTTCCGTTCAGTTGCGATCCGGCGAGCGAACCGTCTCCCTTACGGTCGCTGGGATTGTGGCCACTGGCGGCGCCGAGGACAACCAAATCCTTACCAATCTCGAATCGGCGCAGACTCTCGCGGGTCTCGCCGGTCGCGTGAGCCTGGTGCAGTTGAGCGTTTCGGGAACACCCTCCGAGATCGAAGCTGTGACGCGCCGGCTATCCAACAATTTGCCGGGCCTCGATGTGCGGCCGGTGCGCCAGATCGCCGCGGCGGAGGGCACGATTCTGGGACGCATTCAGGGTTTGATTTTCTGGACGATTGTGCTGATTCTCATTCTCTCGATGCTCGGCGTGCTGGCCTCGATGGCGGCGCTGGCAATGGAGCGGCGGCGCGATGTGGGCCTCATGAAAGCGCTGGGCGGCACGGTGCCGCGAATCATGCGCCTGTTTCTCGCCGAAGCCGGAACGCTGGGCGCGCTTGGCGGTCTGTTTGGGTTTCTGGCCGGCGTCGTGCTTGCGCGGTGGATCGGGGAACGTGTTTTCGGCGTGGTGATTTCCGCGCGGCTGGAAGTTTTGCCCATCACGATCGCCCTGACGGTGGGTGTGGCGCTGGCCGGAGCCTTTCCATTGCGCCTTCTGGGCCGCGTGCGCCCGGCGGAAATTTTGCGAGGAGAATGATGGCGTCGCTGGTCCACGTCGATCAACTCGAAAAGCGCTTCGGTGAAGTGCGCGCGCTGGACCGCGTGAGTTTTGACGTGCAGGCGGGTGAATGGATCGCCATCATGGGCCCGTCCGGCTCGGGCAAGACCACGCTCATCAACATTCTGGGCGGGCTCGACCAGCCGAGCGGCGGCCGTGTGTTGGTCGATGGCCTGGATATCGGCAACCTGAGTGAGCGCGAATTGACGCGTTACCGGGCCGACAAAATCGGTTTCGTTTTTCAGCAATTTCACCTCGTTCCGTATCTGACCGCGCTGGAAAACGTCATGCTGGCGCAATATTTTCACAGCATCACCGATGAAAAAGAAGCCGCGGATGCGCTGGCCCGCGTGGGACTCGGCGACCGCCTGGAGCACGTCCCCGGCGAACTTTCCGGCGGCGAGCAGCAGCGTGTGGCCATTGCGCGAGCGCTGATCAATCAGCCCAAAGTGATTCTGGCGGACGAGCCGACCGGCAACCTGGATGAGGCCAACGAGGCGCTGGTGCTGAAACTTTTGCACGAACTTCATGAATCGGGGCACACCATTCTGGTGGTGACCCATTCGCAGGCCATCGGAAATCTGGCCGATCGCCGCGTGGAGCTGGAGCACGGCCGCCTGGCGCGAATCAGCGTGCCGTCCCTGGCCAAGGAATAACGAAGAACCGCCATGCCCATTCCCATCGACGAACGGAGAAAGCCGGCCAGCGTCAAAGTGCACGTCTCTTCCGGCGCGGGCGTGGACATCACCTGGGCTGACCGCCACTCGAGCCACTACGATTTCGCCTATCTTCGCGAGCAGTGTCCGTGCGCGATGTGCAATGACGAGCGAATGAAAAAAGAAATGGGCCGGGAAAAAGATGCGCAATTGAAAAAAGAGCACGCCGCAAGCGCATCGGCGCCGGGGTTGAGTTCGCCGCTGCTGCCCATGTTCAAGCCGAAACTTGCGGCCAAGGCCGCGCACGCAGTGGGTAATTACGCGCTGCAGATCGACTTTAACGACGGCCACACGGCGGGAATTTTCAGTTTCGATTTGCTGCGAAGCATCTGCCCCTGCGATGAATGCGCCCGCGAATTTCGGACTTAGGTGGACTTCACAGATTTCACTGATCGCGACAAACTGAAAACGTTGTCATTCTGAGCGAAGCGAAGAATCCCGGATGGTTTAGATTTATGCGTGACGCTTATCTAAACCACACAGGCTGAAGCCTGTCCTATTTCATTCGGCGTCCACTTCTCGTTCTACCTTGTGCTTGGATCGAAGAGAGATTCTTCGCTTCGCTCAGAATGACAATACAAGACGCTTTTTTCGCGGCCTGTTCGGATTGATTCCTTCGAAGCTTTGTAGCCGGACTGATGGAATTCCACAGGCTGAAGCCTGTGCCACGTGTACCATTTTGGGGTGGTAACTCCTCCGCTACACGCCCTCCCGGTTCCTCGGACGCCCTGCTGGAATCTTTCGTAAGATTTTAGTCCAGCCCCTCCGGAGGAGTTTCCCGTGTCATCCCATCAGTTCGCATATGCGCAGAAGCGCCGCAGCACCCGCATCGCTCAAGCCATCCCGCTGGTTGTGCAGGGAGTGGGAGCCATGCGCGAGCCCTACCATGAGGAAGTTTCCACCCTGTCCATCAGTTGCCACGGGTGCACCTACCAGTCCAGGCATGAAGTCATCCAAGGTGAGACCGTTTTCCTGGACATTAAGCAGCCGGCCAACGGCTCCGCGGGCTGCTCCAGCAAGGCGCAGGTGAAGTGGGCGCAAAAGTCAGGCGCGGGCAAGGACCGAGTCTTTCAAATCGCCGTGGAATTGGAGATCGCGGGAAATGTGTGGGGCGTGCCAACGCCGCCTCCCGATTGGTTTCCCGTGCAGCTTCCGGACGTGACCGAAGCGGTGGCCACCAGCCGGGAACTAAAAGTAGTCACGCGAAAGGAGCAGCAGACTATGGCGGCAGCCAGTAGCGGAACGAGTCTGGCAGCGACTTCGGAACGAAGCGAGGCTTCGAAAGCGGCGGTCGCGCCGCTCGCACAATTGATGGTCGGTCTTGGAGAGCAGATCCAAAACATGGCTTCGGAAGCGGCAGCGGCGGCGCTGGTAAAGGAAAAGAGCCGGTTGCTCGATGAGTTTCGCGCGCAGTTGCGCGAAGAAGCGGTGCGGACGATTCAGTCCGCCATCGCGGCTTCCAAGGAAGTGATCGTCCGCCAGGCCATGAAAGAATTGTCCGATGCGCACGAAGCCGGCGCGCGCAGCAACTACGCGCACTGGATGAAAAAGGTCCAGCAGGATATGGAAAGCGCCCGCCTGCACGTGATCGATCAGGGCAAGGAAATGAGCCAGCGGCTGGACACCCTGGCCGCCAGCACCATCGAGCGCGTGCAGCGCAACATGGAAACATCGCGCTCGGAGGCAGTCGACCGTTTCGTGGCGCGCCTGCGCGACCAGGTGGTACCGATGCTCGCGGAGGCCAAAGACTCGCTGCAGAAACTACAGGGCGCCGAAATCGGATTGCGCAAGGAGTCGGAAGCTATTTTTGCGGGGCTGGAGAGCCAGCTGGCTTATAGCACCAACGTGATTCTGGCTAAGTCGCAGGAAGATTTGGAGAAGAACGGCGCGGCCATCACCGCCCGGGCCAGCGAAGCCCTGCTGAAACTTTCGCAGGACTTCGAAACCCGCGCGCGCGAAAGCGCCAGCTTGCTCCTGACTGCCACCGGCAACCAGGCGGCCAAATCGCTGCAGGAAAGGTCGACGCAGGCTTCCAACGAGTTCTCGGCAGGCATCGCCGAGTACACTCGAACTTACCTCGAATCGATCAGCAAATCGATTGCCGAGATTCCGCGAAATATTCCGCAGCGCCAGAGCTGACGCCTTGGGACAGATTCGCGGCCACGCTCCATCACGAGGGCCAGTAGCAAGTCACTAAACTTGCACGGATTCAAACGGCAACTCCCTGGTATTTGCAATCCAAATAGACCGGGCCGCATAAAGATGCCATAATCAATTCTTTATAGTTTCCTTACCTCTCATGGCATCGACACCTACGGGTCACAGCCCGGAACCCTCACCGCTCATCACTGTCCCTCGTGTCATCGTGGCTACCACCGCGATGCTGACGTTCATTTCCTTCTGGCGCGCTGCGGCCATCGTTTTGAACGATCTGGCGTCGTCGGCCTACTACGCGGGCGGCGAGTCCGAGAGTTTTATCGGCAAGTCAGCGCCCTGGTTCATTCTGGGCGTCATGTTGTTTTCGTACTGTGTGCGCGCGGTCTACGTTGAGAGCTGCAGCATGTTCGTGCGCGGCGGTGTTTACCGCGTGGTGAAGGAAGCGCTGGGCGGAACTCTGGCGAAATTTTCCGTGTCGGCGCTGATGTTTGACTACGTGCTCACCGGCCCGATCAGCGGCGTTTCCGCCGGCCAGTATCTGGCCGGGCTGCTGAACGAACTGTTCACCTATTTCCACACGGGAATCGTGCTGTCGGAGAATTCCACGGCGGCATTTTTCGCGGTTCTGGTGACGCTCTATTTCTGGTGGGAAAACATCAAGGGCGTTCACGAATCCAGCGACAAGGCGCTGAAAATCATGCAGGTCACGACCGTGATGGTCATCCTGCTGATCGTCTGGTGCGTCTACACGATTTTGGTTCGCGGCGCGCATCTCCCGCCGCTGCCCACGCCCGCCAACATCCAACTCGATAAACGCTCCCTCGGCTGGCTGTACGGGCACGAAATCGTGCGCATGATCCCTATGATTGCCGTGTTTGTGGGCATCGGGCATTCCGTTCTGGCCATGAGCGGAGAGGAATCCCTCGCGCAGGTGTACCGCGAAATCGAAGCGCCCAAGCTGCCGAATCTGAAGAAGGCGGGCTTGATCATTTTCATTTACAGCCTGCTGTTCACCTCGCTGGTTTCCTTTTTCGCCGTGATGATTATTCCGGACAACGTGCGCGGCCAGTACCTGGAGAATCTGATCGGCGGATTGTCGATGAGCCTGGAGGGGCCGTTCGCGCTGCGGTTGGCGTTTCATGTGTTCGTTGTGGCGGTCGGAACGCTGATCCTGGCCGGGGCCGTGAATACGGCAATCGTCGGTTCGAACGGCGTGCTGAACCGCGTCTCTGAGGATGGAGTTCTGGCGGACTGGTTCCGGCAGCCGCATCGCAAGTTTGGAACTTCGCACCGCATTATCAACATTGTGGTCTTCTTTCAGATTCTCACCATCGTGGCCAGTCGCGGCGATGTGACGTTTCTCGCCAACCTCTACGCGTTCGGCGTGATCTGGAGTTTCACGATGCAGGGCATCGCGGTGCTGGTCATCCGCTACACCCATCCGGGAGATCGCGAATATCGCGTGCCGCTGAATCTTTATTTGTTCGGCAGGGAAATTCCCATCGGCCTGGCGCTGATCACCATCGTTCTGTTTCTGATCGCCATTGTGAACCTCTTCACCAAGCCCAGCGCAACCGTCGCCGGAATCATTTTCTCGTGCATCATGTTCGGAGTCTTCACGGTATCGGAGCGGATCACGCACAAAAATCGCGGCGCGTCGCACGTCGAAATGGATCAATTCAACGTGGCAGCGCAGGAAGAACTTACGCGCCAATCGGTGGGTGTGCGTCCAGGTTCGGTTCTCGTTCCGGTCAGCAACTACCACGCGCTGTACCACCTGCAGGCAGTGCTGGACCGCATTCGCACGGAAAAACGGGACATCGTGGTGATGCACGTGCGCCTGCTGAGCCGCACCAGCTCCGGGTCGAGCGAACTCGAAGCCGAGCAGCTTTTCGGAAGCGTCGAGCAATTTCTTTTCACCAAGGCGCTGTCACTGGCGGAGAAGCGCGGCAAGCCGATTCGCCTGGCGGTCGTTTCCGCGAATGATTTGTGGGGAGGCATCCTGAATGCCGCGGTGAAGCTGGAGGCCGCGACGATTGTCCTGGGCCGGTCCGGAAAAGTCACGCTGGCCGAGGAAGCCCGGGAGATCGGGCTGGCGTGGGAGCAGCTCGACGACCCGCGGCCGCAATTCAACCTGGAAATTTTCACGCCGGGAGGCACGCGCGAATTCTTCCTGCTGGGGCCGCACGCGCCGAATCTCACATCGAACGAAGTGCGCCTGGTGCACCGCCTGTGGCTGCGCTTCAGCGACCTGGTTTCACCCGATGAGCTGCACCATCACGACGTTGTGCACTTCGCGCTCGATGAGGTGATGAAGGAACTGGAAGACGGCAAGGAAGCGGATGTAGCCGCCCGCCTGAAAGAACATATCAACCGCAATAAGGCCGCTCACACCAAAACGTAAGCGTGTCATTCTGAGCGAAGCGAAGAATCACGCATCGGTTTTTGCTTGTGCTTAGATCGAAGAGAGATTCTTCGCTTCGCTCAGAATGACAAAACAAAGAATTAATTTTTTGTAGCGCCCGCCTTCAGGCGGGCATTGTGGCGTAACCACGGATGCCCGCCTGAAGGCGGGCGCTACACGGTGCCCCGATTGCCGCGCAGACTCTTCAACCGTTGAGGTCCAACACGAGCGCTTACGCCGCGCGCAGTTCCGAAGTGCAGTGCGGGCAGCGCGTGGCCTTGAGCGGCACGGCGCTCAGGCAATACGGGCAATCACGCGTGGCCGGCGCGGCTGCGGGAGCCGGTTTCGGCGCGAAGCGATTGACCTGCCGCACCAGAAGAAACACGGCGAACGCCACGATCAGAAAATTGATCACCGTGTTCAGGAAGAGGCCGTAGTTCAGCGTGGCCGCGCCGGCGGCCTTGGCTGCGGCGATGCTTGGATAGTCTTGGCCGGACAGGTTCACAAAGAGATTGGAAAAATCGACGTGACCCAGAAGCCGCCCGATCGGCGGCATCAAAATGTCCCCCACGAACGAGGTGACGATTTGTCCGAACGCCGCGCCGATGATGATACCGACGGCCATGTCCAGCACGTTCCCCCGCATCGCGAATTCCTTGAATTCCTTGAACATCGCAACCTCCTTAACGATCGTGAGTGAAGTCGATCCCAGCTAATCGGCCCGGAGAGATAGAACAGCTGCCAGAAATCCGCGCAACGCCAGAACCGCCCCCGCGGTGGCCAGCACGATGCCTACCCAGCGAAATTCGAGGAACACCAGTGAGAGCATCATGAGGCCCACGAAAACCAGCGACGCGCCGCCTACGCGCGCGACCATTACATCCGTTGTCCGCGCCGCACGGGACGTTTTCACCCAGCCGCGCACGCCCCAGTACACCAGCGCCGCTCCCAGCCCCAGCCATGCGGGGCTGCGCGGGTTGAAGCTTGGCGGATTGAGAAACCGGTTATTCAATCCCAGCCAAACCAGTACGCCGCCGAGCAGGATGAAGATGAACTCGCTCATCATCCGGAACAAATTGGCCGGAGTCAGCATGCTCGTTTTCGCCGATCAGGATTTTTCGATCCGCACGGATTTCAGCTCAACGGCCTGCTTCGGCTTGTCATTGGCTCCGCGCGGCAGTTCTGAAATTTTGGTGGCGACGTCCATGCCCTCGACCACTTCGCCGAAAATGGTGTGGCGGTTGTCCAGCCACGGCGTCGGCGCCACGGTGATAAAGAACTGGCTGCCGTTGGTGCCCGGTCCGGCGTTGGCCATCGATAGTTTTCCGGGCTTGTCGTGTTTTAGGGACGGATGAAATTCGTCGGCGAAGCGATAGCCGGGATCGCCCGTTCCGGTACCCAGCGGGCATCCGCCCTGAATCATGAACTGCGGGATGACGCGGTGAAACACCAGACCGTCGTAAAACGGGCGCTTCACTTTTTGCCCCGTCTTGGGATCCCGGAATTCCTTGGTGCCCTCCGCGAGACCCACGAAATTGGCCACCGTTTGCGGGGCTTTATCCTCGAACAAGCGGATCACGATGGTGCCCTGAGATGTGTCGAAAACTGCGTATGTACCTGGTGCGCGGCTCACGTCTTCCTCCTGTGGCTAGGCAAATGCGGTGGGCATTATGGCCCATTCCGGGCGGCGAGGCCAGCGTTGCGGCAAAAAGTGAGGCCGGTATCCCGCAGGCTACGTCATTTCGTCGCTACCGCTCCTGGCGATGTGCGGAGCGGCCGGCGTGTCGCCTCGCGCGACGATTTTATCGGAGCGCGCCGGCGGGTTGCGGTGCTAAACTTTCGTCCTTTGCGGGCTGCATCGCGGCGTCGTGCTGGTGAATCCAATCACAGGCAGGGAGAAGACACTTGAATAACGTGATTATTATCGGGAGCGGCTGCGCCGGCTTGACGGCAGCCATCTATGCCGGCCGCGCCAACCTGAAGCCCGTGGTGATTGACGGCTTTGAGCCGGGCGGGCAGCTCTCGCTCACCACCATGGTTGAGAATTTTCCCGGCTTCCCCGACGGCATCCTGGGGCCGGACCTGATTGAAAATATGCGCAAGCAGGCGCAGCGATTTGGAGCGGAATTCAAATCCGGCGCGATCACCGACGTCGATCTGAGCAAGCGGCCATTTGCTATCACGGCGGGCAAGGACGTCTATGAAACCCGAGCGCTGATCATCGCTTCCGGCGCCACCGCGCGGCTCATGGGTCTGGAGTCCGAGCGCAAGCTGATCGGCTACGGCGTGTCCACCTGCGCGACGTGCGATGGCTACTTTTTCCGCGGCAAGGACATTGCCGTCGTCGGCGGAGGGGATTCCGCGATGGAGGAAGCCAATTTTCTTTCCCGCTTCGCCAGCAAGGTGTATCTGGTGCACCGGCGAAAGGAATTCCGGGCGTCGAAAATCATGGTCGATCGCGCCCGCGCCAATCCCAAAATTCAATTCGTCACGCCGGTGGTGGTCGAAGACATTTCCGATGTGACCAAGGGCGGCGTGGAACACATGGTCCTGCGCAACACCGAGACCAACGAATCGTCCAACCTGCCTGTGGAGGGCGTCTTCATCGCCATTGGCCATGTGCCCAACACCATGGTCTTCCGCGGCAAGCTGGACATGGACGAAAACGGTTACCTCATCACCCATCACGGCAGCCAGACCAAGATCCCCGGCGTGTTTGCCGCCGGCGACGTCCAGGATCATCATTACAAGCAGGCCGTCACCGCCGCGGGTTCCGGCTGCATGGCCGCGATCGACGCCGAGAAATTTCTTGAGGCCAATCCGGAAGCCTGAAATCGCTCCTCGTTTCCCGGCAGGGTCACGGCCTGGCCCGCACAAATTCCATGTTGCGCACGCTGCTCCTCGAACTGGCTAAAAGTTCCCGGCTTCGCCGCTGGATCACCTCCAATGGCACCACCCGGCGCATGGCCCACCGGTTTGTTCCGGGCGAGGAATTGGGCCCGGCCATTGAGGCGGCGCGCGCCTGCAACCGCGCCGGGATGACTGTAAGCCTCGATCACCTCGGAGAGAACGTAGTGACGCGTGAGGATGCCGAACGCGCGCGCGTATCCTACGCCGAAGCGCTGGAACGGATCGCGGCGGACGGCATCGACGGAAATGTTTCGCTGAAGCTCACGCATATCGGTCTCGACCTCGGCGGTGAATTCTGCGCCGAGCAGTTGCGCATTCTCACGAGCCGCGCGGGCGAACTCGGAAATTTTGTGCGCGTGGATATGGAAGGCTCAGCCTACACGGATCGCACCCTTCGCATGGTCAAGCAGGCACGCGCGGAAACCGCTGCTGTGGGCACGGTGATTCAAGCGTATCTCTATCGCAGCGAAGACGACATTCGCGAACTGCTGGCCATCGGCTGCCGCATCCGCCTGGTGAAGGGCGCCTACAAAGAGCCTTCGCGGATCGCCTTTCGCCGCAAGAAAGATGTCGATGCCAATTTCATCAAACTGATGAAGATCCTGCTGCCGAGCGGTATCTACCACGCGCTCGCGACGCACGATCCCAAAATGATCGAGGCCGCTATCCGTTTCGCCGCCGAACAGAACATCACCAAGGAAAAATTTGAATTTCAGATGCTCTACGGCATTCGCACCGATTTGCAGGCCCAGCTTGTGCGGCAGGGGTATCGCGTGCGCGTCTATATTCCGTTCGGCAAGGACTGGTTCCCGTATTTCATGCGCAGGCTCGCGGAACGGCCGGCAAACTTGATGTTCTTTGCCAGGAACTTTTTGAGAGGCGCGGACTAGAGTGGCGCATGCTTTAGCTTGCGGAAATTGAAGTGGCGGAAGGATCCACCGAACGCTGAAGGGCCGCAAGAAAAACTCAAAAGCGTCCTCATTCTGAGCGCTCGCACCGAAGACTCGCGCCGAGGCGAAGCGAAGAATCTCTCCTCGTTTTTTGCACGCACCTCGATCGAAGAGAGATTCTTCGCTTCGCTCAGAATGACAAAACCACACAATTTGTCCGCACGCTGAACAGGCTGCGAAAAAACTCAGAACTGTCATCCCGAAGGGCGGGTTTTGCCCGAGGGATCTGCTTTTTGCCTCACTTTTGCGGAAAACCAAATCCCTCGTGTTGCTCGGCTATCCTGCGCCACTTAGAGTGATGAGTTAAACTACATTCCATGCGCGCAATGGTCCTCGATCAGCCCGGAAAGCCTCTCGTCCTCCGCGAGTTGCCGGAGCCCGAGCCGAAAGCGCGCCAGGTGCAACTGCAAGTGCTCGCATGCGCCGTCTGCCGCACCGACCTGCACGTTGTTGACGGCGAACTTCCAAATCCCAAACTACCCTTGATTATCGGCCATGAAATCGTGGGCCGCGTGGCGCGCCTCGGGGACGGCGCGAGCCGCCTCACGGTAGGCCAGCGAGTCGGCGTTCCCTGGCTCGGCTGGACATGCGGCGAATGTTTTTACTGCCTCTCGGGCCAGGAAAATTTATGCCCGTGGGCGCGCTTCACCGGCTACACGATCGACGGCGGTTACGCCGAATTCACTGTTGCCGACGAGCGTTATTGCGTTCCGATTCCAGAATCCTATGAGGACGCATCCGCGGCGCCGCTGCTGTGCGCCGGATTGATCGGCTACCGCTCGCTGGCGCGCACGGGAGACGCCCGGCGACTGGGCATCTACGGATTCGGCGCGGCGGCGCACATCATTACGCAGGTCGCGCGGCATCAGGGCCGCAGCATCTACGCCTTCACCCGGCGCGGCGACGAAGAGGCGCAGCGTTTCGCCAAACAAACGGGCGCGGTCTGGGCTGGCGCTTCGGAGGATCGCCCGCCGGAAGAATTGGACGCGGCAATTATTTTCGCGCCGGTTGGATCGCTCGTTCCCGCCGCTCTGGCCGCGGTTCGGCCAGGAGGCACCGTGGTCTGCGGGGGCATTCATATGAGCGACATTCCTTCATTTCCCTACGAATTGCTGTGGGGAGAGCGAACCCTGTGCTCCATCGCGAATTTGACGCGCAAGGACGCTGCGGAATTCATGGAGATTGCGCCAAAGGTTCCGGTGCGCACGGCCACCGAGACGTTTCCGCTGGACCGCGCCAATGACGCGATCCAGCAATTAAGGGCCGGAAAACTGTACGGTGCCGCAGTGTTGTGCAGAGGCGCAGCACAACACGAGTAGGACAGGCTTCAGCCTGTCTGGTTTAGACTTGCGTATGGCGCTAAAGCAAACCAGGCTGACGCCTGTCCTACCTCACCGCCGTGCTATACTTTTTGGGGGAGAAACCGGCTTGTGTTATTCGCCGGTTTGATGATATAAACCGATACTTTCCAAGCCAATGCAAGTCGGTTTATGCTTTTTTGCAATTGATATCCTCGAAGGAGAGTCCCGATGGCGTACGTAATCGCTGAGCCCTGTGTCGGCACGAAAGATACCGCATGCGTCGACGTTTGCCCCGTCGATTGCATCCACCCGCGGAAAGACGAACCCAAATTCGAGTCCGAACCCCAGCTGTACATCAGTCCCGTGGAGTGCATCGACTGCGGAGCCTGCGTCCCGGTTTGTCCGGTGACGGCGATCTTCGCTTTGGAAGATCTGCCCGAGAAGTGGGCGCACTTCACTCCGATTAACGCGGACTGGTACACCAACCAGGGTTGATCCAGTCGTTCCGCAAACGGCAACTTGACCGGTTTGGTTTTCTTGCGGCGTCCCCTTTGCGGAGGAAGGACGCCGCATTCTTTTTGTGCATTTTTTAGTGGCCGGATGTTAGATTGCGTCCTGATTCGATGTGGCTTACAGAAATAGACAGCGAAGCAGGATGCAATCATTGGTTCTTATCTCAGGCGCCTGCTGGCAAGAATCTTCGTCACACCGTGGAAATTGCTGGAAGCCTGGCCCCGGGTATCTCTTTCTCCGAAGGTACCCGACCGAAGCCGGAGTCAGAGGAGCCTTACATTGTCATCCATGCGAACACCGAAATCCGTGGAAGTAGAAGAAGCCCTGGCCAGCCGCCAGGATCCGCAGACCAAACTCAAAAATAAAATCGTACCTGCCGTCGCTACCATCGCCGGAAGCGCGACCGCGGTTCCGCCTCACGTGTTGTCGCGCGAGGTGGTAAAAAACGGAATTGGCGGTGTCTTCGGACTGGAACCCGCAAAGTTGCAGGCCATCCTGGAAGTGATTGACAACTCCGCCATCGATCAGCGTTACAGCGTTTTCCCCCCGGAGTACACCATCGAACCCCGTCCCCTGGCTCAGATCAACGCGGAGTATCAGGAAAAAGCGATTGAGCTCGGCCTGCAGGTTGCCGAACGCGCGCTGGCGCAGGCCGGCATGGAGCCTGCGGACGTCGATCTGCTTGCGACGGTATCGTGCACCGGCGTGATGATTCCTTCCGTCGACGCGCACATCGCCACGATCATGGGATTTCGCCCCAATGTGCGGCGTCTCCCCATCACCGAACTTGGCTGCGCCGCCGGCGCCGCGGGACTCGCGCATACCTGGGAGTACCTCAAGGCTTTTCCGGATCGCACCGCTCTCTTGATTTCCGTGGAAATTCCCACGCTCACGTTTCAACGCAAGGACGCTTCACAGGCCAATCTGATTTCCGCGGTGTTGTTCGGCGACGGCGCCGCGGGCATCGTGGTCACCGGACGCGAAGCGCCCGGGCCGCGCATACTGGCGTCCGAATGTTTCCTGTTTCCCAATTCGCAGTCTGCGATGGGATTCGATTTGCGCGATACCGGATTCCACATCGTCCTATCGAAGGACGTGCCGGAGATTATCCGCGAGCGCGTCAAGGATCTGGCGCAAGGCTTTCTGGCCCGGCAGGGTTTGCGGCAGGAGGACGTGTCCGCGTACCTTCTCCATCCCGGCGGCCAGAAGCTGCTTTCCTACATGCAGGCGGAACTCGGCCTCAGCCGTGCCGACACCGAAGTTTCATGGGACATTTTGCGTCGCTACGGCAATCTTTCCAGCGCCAGCGTGCTGTTCATTTTGAATGAGTGGCTGGTGCAGAAAGAAATGCCATCGGGCAGCTACGGGCTGCTGATGGCGTTCGGCCCGGGCTTCACGGCGGAGATGCTGCTGATTCAATGGCCATGACGGTCGCGTACATCTGTCTGTTGGTTGTCGTCGGGGTCGAGCGGCTGGCCGAACTGGTGATCTCCCGGCGCAACCAGCGGCAACTCGAAAAGCAGGGCGTCCGCAAAATTCCCGAAACCCATTTTCGCTGGATGGTCGCGCTGCACACGTGTGTGTTGATCGGCGCGGGCGCAGAAGTGCTGTTCCTTCACCGGCCCTTGATCCCCTGGCTGGCCATTTCCATGCTCACGTTGTTCATATTGTCCAATGTCCTGCGGTGGTGGGTGATTGGGACGCTGGCCGAGCACTGGAATGTGGAAGTCATGGGGTCGTCAACCATCGGAGTGGTGACCTCCGGACCGTATCGCTGGGTGCGCCACCCGAATTATGTGGGTGTGGTGTTGGAAGTCTTTTCGCTGCCCATGATTCACACCGCGTGGATTGCTTCTATTCTCGGGACGCTGGGATATCTGGAAGTGCTGCGCCACCGGCTGAAGGCGGAAGACGGTTTTCTGATGTCCATACCCGCTTATCGCCTCAGCATGGGAAGCAAACCGCGATTCGTCCCCAAATTCTTCTAGCGCTGAACGAATCGATGTGAAAGTTAGGGTTTCGCATGTTGTAGCGCCCGCCTTCAGGCGGGCATTTTGTGGCCTACCGCAGATGCCCGCCTGAAGGCGGGCGCTACATAATGCAATTCTGAGATCGCAAACGGGCTGCCGTGGACAAGCTGGCCGCTTCAGATCTCGGGTCGCCGGCCTTTGGATGCAGCGATCCGCGGAAGATCGGAATGTTCAGTTTCTTTTCCAGAGATAAGGGCGGCGAGCCAACTCCGAACCGCTGCGCGCAGCGGTTCGATTTCCAGCCCGCCATGAACGGCGGGAAAATACTCCAGCTTCAAAAGCCCTGCGTGGAGAAGATTCCGAGTCCCTTTCCGGTTGGCGCGGGAGTGGTGATGAAACGCCGCGGCCACCTGAATCAAGCCCTGCAGAAATTTCTTGTCGGGATCGGAAGTTTCCAGCCAAACTTCTTCCCAATGTTCGTGAGCTTCATAGAAGTGTTCCGAATTGAACGCTTCCAGTCCCTTTTGGTACAGGTGGGCTCTTGCATGCAGGCTCAGTCGCGCTTTTAGGGGCTTAGTCATGTGGAGTGTCAGGCACCGATTTTATCAGAGACTCCGCGATTTCCAGCGCCGCGACGCTAGGCGCTGCAGTTCCAAATCGTCAGCATCGTGCATTTGAGTTTCTCTCCGGGTGACGTCCCGCGCTATTATGAATAGCCTGCTCCGCCGCGAGGTTTTCGCTTGCCGAAATTCGACTTGGTTCTTCTCATCCATGCGCACCAACCCGTTGGCAATTTTGACGGCGTGATCGAACGCACCTACGAACATTCTTACTTGCCGTTCGTGGAGTGTGTGGCGCGGCATCCGCGGGTGCGCGTCGGGCTGCATTTTTCCGGACCGCTGCTCGAGTGGCTGGCGGAAAAACATCCTGAGTACATTCGTCAAATTGCCGAGATGGTCGCGCGCGGACAGGTAGAAATTGTAGGCGGAGGATTTTACGAGCCGATCCTGATCGCCATTCCTTACGAAGATCGCATCGAGCAGATTCGGCGTTTGAGCGATTTCATCGAACACCATTTTGGAAAGCGGCCCACGGGCGCGTGGCTGGCGGAGCGCGTGTGGGAGCCGCACCTGCCCGCGGCACTGGCCGATTCCGGAGTCAACTACACCCTGGTGGACGACAGCCACTTTCTCACCGCGGGCCGTGAGATGCCTGAACTTTTCGGATATTACGTCGCCGACGAGTGCGGCAGCACCGTGAAAATCATTCCCGGATTGCAGGAGCTCCGCTACCTGCTTCCATTCGGCACCGTCGAGGATTCCATGGCCTATCTGCGCCGCTGCGCCAGCGATCATCCCGGCGCCATGGCGACGATGGGCGACGACATGGAAAAGTTCGGCGCCTGGCCGCACACCTACGAGCATTGCTACCGCGACGGCTGGCTGGACCGTTTTTTCAGCGCCGTGGAAAATAGCTTCGATTGGGTGGAGACATATCCGCCGGGCGAAGCCCTGGCCCGGCACGCCCCGCTCGGCCGCGTGGACTTGCCCACCGCTTCGTACACCGAAATGATGGAGTGGGTGCTGCCCACTTCCGTGCGGAAGAAGTTTCACGCGTTGCTCGAGGAATTTTCCGGGCGCCCCGACGTGCGGCGGTTCCTGCGCGGCGGATTCTGGCGCGGATTTTTCAGCAAGTACGCCGAAGCCAATCTGCTGCACAAGAAAATGTTGCGAGTATCCTCGAAGCTGCGCAGCTCCGAAGGCAAAGGCTCGAGGAAAGGTTCCAGGGGCGCCGTACAGCGGGCCAAGGCAGTGACCCACCTGCTGCGCTCGCAGTGCAACGACGCCTACTGGCACGGCATTTTCGGCGGGCTCTACGCGCCGCATCTCCGAACGGAGCTCTGGCGCGAACTGGTGCGCGCAGAAACCATCGCCGATTCGTTGCAACATGGCGGCAAGCCCTATCAGGCGATGAACCGGCTCGATTTCGACGCCGACGGCCGCGAGGAAATCGAAATCACTTCGCCCCAATTCGCCGCCGTGGTGAAACCTTCGGACGGAGCCACGCTGGAAATTCTCGATTTTCGCCCCAGCGCCGTGACGCTGATCAATTCACTGCAGCGCCGCGTCGAGGCCTATCATTCCAAGTTGCAGAACGCCGCGCAGTTCGCCGCCAAGGTCGCCTCGATTCACGAGCAGACGCTGGTGAAGGAGGAGGGGCTCGAAAAGCGGCTGAAGTACGACCGTTGGGCGCGGAACGCGTTCCGGCTGCTGTTGTTCGCTTCGGGCAAGACGCACGAGGACTACGAAGCCCTGCGCCTCGAAGAGAGCGCCGCGTTCGCGGGAGGAAACTACCAGGTCGAGAGCGCCACCGCGGATGAAATCAAACTCAACATGGACGCTCCCATGCGGCAGGTGATCGCCGGCGCGGATACCGAATCCACGTTGCGCGCGGGAAAGAGTTTTCAGTTTGAGAACCGCGCGGACGGTTTTGAGGTTCGCTGCGTTATCGAGCTGGCTCCAGCGGGCCCGGCGCGCCCGTCCAACGGCGCACCCGGCGCGGTGCAGTTCTCGGTGGGGCTGGAAATGGTGCTCAATCTTCTGGCGCCCAACGTGCCGGATCGCTACATCGAATTTGCCGGCGAACGCAAGCCACTCGAGTGGAGCGGCGTTGTCGAGGGATCGCGGGTTCGCGTCGTGGACGAATGGCAGGACGTAGCGGTAGAGATCGAAGCGCGCGGGGCAAGCCAAATATGGATTTCGCCAATCGAGACGGTTTCCGAATCCGAGGAAGGATTTGAACGCGTGTATCAGGGTTCGCAAATCCTCGGAGTGTGGAGCGCGACGCTAAGCTCCGCGGAACCCTGGAGCGCCACAACCATCCTGCAAGTATCAAAGGCGAAGCAGTAGGTAGCACAGGCTTCAGCCTGTGGCTTTTCGATGGCGAGGGCGCAGAGCTAAGTCCAGCCAGGAATTTCTGTTAGGCGTAGTGTTTCCCGATCAGTCCGGGAACGCGGCGGAAAGAACACAGGCAGAACAGGCTGCCAAAAAGTTCAAATCGTTGTCATTCTGAGCGAAGCGAAGAATCTCTCTTTGTTTTTTTCGAGGCTTAAATCGAAGAGAGATTCTTCGCTTCGCTCAGAATGACAAAACAGGCGTGAAGCCAGTGCCACTATTCCGCCGCAACCAGCAAGCTTTCCGCGAACGGCCATTCCGTATCGATCCATTGCGCATCGCAGCGAAATCCGTTGCGGCGCGCCATGTCTGAAATTTCCTCGGCACGGTATTTGTGCGAGCTTTCCGTCCAGATCGTCTCGTCCTTCCGAAAAGCTACCGTGCATCCCGACCGCGGAATCGTGACCAGTTGATCACGGGTGGACCGCAGGTGCATCTCGACGCGCCGCTCCGCAGTGTTGTAGCGAGCCTCGTGGCGGAAGGCGGCTAGATCGAAATCAGCGTCCAGCTCGCGATTGATGCGCGCCAGCAGGTTCAGATTGAACGCTGCGGTCGCGCCGATCGAATCGTCGTACGCGGCGAGCAACTGCGGAAGCGGTTTCTCCAGATCCGTTCCCAGCAGCAGCGCGTCGCCTGGAAAAAGGATGCGGCGCACCTCGGTCAGAAAACGCTCCGCGGCATCGCGATCGAAATTGCCGATGGTGCTGCCGAGAAACAGCACCAACAGGTGATCGTTCTCGCCGCGCCGCGCCGCCGCGGCCAGCAAACCATCGAGGTACGGCCGCTCAAATCCCACGATGCTGACGCACTCGATCCGGCCCAACTCGCTTTCGCATCGGGCCAGCGCGGTGGGCGAAATCTCAATTGGACAATATGTGGTGTACTGCCGCTGCGCCAGCGCTTCCAGCAGCCAGCGAGTTTTTTTGCCGCTCCCGCTTCCGAGTTCCGCCACCAGCACATGCGGCTGCAGTCTCGAGACGATGTCTCCGGCATGCCGATGCAACAGCCGCTCGTCCGCCCGCGTCAAGCCGTACTCCGGCAGGACGCTCACCACTTCAAACAGCGCCGAACCGATCTCATCGTACAAATATTTCGAGGGAAGTTCTTTCTGTCCGGGGCGGCACAAACCGGCGCGCACGTCTCCGGCAAGATTCGGCCGCGAATGTTGGGCGATTACTGCGGTAGCCATGATGGTCCTCAATTCTCTACGAACGGGTTAGTGCTCGACGCAGCGGAATTTCGCGTACACGTACGGGTAATGCGGCTGGAACCAGTTTCGGAACGAGCGCCGCAACATGCAGGCAGCGGTGCGGGGAGAGCCGCCCTTCATCACAAAGTGATTTCCATCGAAGAAATTCGCCGAATATCCGGGGTAAAACGAGAATGCCTGGAAACCGGGAAACGGCTCAAACGGCGTGCGTGTCCATTCCCAGCCGTTGCCGAGGAGATCGGCGACGCCGTAGTCGCTGTTGCCCTCCGGATACGATCCGACCGGGACAGGATCCCAGCGCTCGAAATCGAAATTCCCACGCCGCGCCGTCGGCGCATCTGCGCCCCACGGGTACGCGCGCTCCACGCCGCTGCGCGTTCCGTATGCTGCGCGATGCCATTCCGCTTCGCTCGGCAACTCTTTTCCCGCCCATTTTGCGTACGCCGATGCTTCGTCGTGGCTGACGTACACGGGCCACTCAGCGGGCAGCGGAATTTCCGCAAACATGCCGCGATAGTTCCACGAGTAACCCTCGGGAATCCAAAAGGACGGATGGGAACGATTCTCGGCGGTGATCCAGTCCCAGGCGGAATCGCTCCACAAGCTGCGGCGCGTGTAACCGCCGTCGCGCATGAATTGCAGAAAGTCGCGGTTAGTCACATTGTAAGTGCCGATCGCGAATGTGGGGACGTGCACGCGATGCTCTTCAAACTCGTTGTCCCACCCGAAAGGGCCATTCTCGCTGCGCGCCAGTCCCAGGGTGGCCGTCCCTGCGGGAATTTCCACGCAGCGCACGCCGCGAGCCGGCGTGAACCGTGGGGCAGGCGCCGGCTGGCTGAGTTTGCGGGCCACCGGCATCTGGTGCAGCATGTAACACAGCGTTTCGGAGTGCATCAGGCGGTGTTCGATGGCCACTTCCAGCAGCCGTCCGCGTTCCAGGCTCTCCAGTTGCGGGTCCTTCACCGCGAGCTCCCGCAGCGCCCCATCCAGTGTTTCGCGGAGCCGATTGCCATACTCGCGAACCCGCTCCACCGCGGGCCAATCTTTAGGCTGGTCCGTTGGCAGTCCTCCGTCCACTGGATCGATGCCAAACGCGAAGAGCTTGTCAAAGCCGGGATCGAAGGATGAAAGTCCGAGCGGTGCGGAGAGGAGATTCCAGTCAAACGCTTCCAAGTGCCCCAGGTAGAAAATTATCCGGTGGCGTTCCGGGACGGGGCGGTCGTACAGTGCACTGGGGAGAACAATTTTGAAGAGCTCTTCGCTGCGACAGCGGGCATCTTCGAGACGCGCAAGTAGCCGATCGAGATGCGAAGTCGGGGCAACGGCTGCCGGATTCATGGAAGTCTCCCGGAGGATGAATTTGCTTTGCAGCGGCCTGGGACGTCCGGCGCGTCGCCTGAGCGGGCTCTAACCCGCGTACACCTTAGATGCTTGGCGATTGAAATTCAATGCATGGTTTTCCTTAGAAACCGGCAAGCCGGAACACCGGACCGGAGGCACGCAAGGCGTGAGTTCGCTAAGTGACGGATTGCAAAGCGGATATGCTGTCGAATTCCGCGGTACGTCCTATCGGCTGCCGTCCGGGGCGCCGCTGATTTCCGGATTGAATTTAGCGATCTCACGTGGTGAGACCCTCATCCTTCTGGGGCGAAGCGGTTCCGGCAAAACCACCACGCTCAAGCTGATCAACCGGCTTCTGGAGGCGTCCGCCGGCGAAATTTTGGTTTCCGGGCGGGAAATCAGAACTTGGAATCCCATTGAGCTGCGCCGGGGGATGGGTTATGTCATTCAAGATGCTGGCCTTTTCCCGCATTGGACGGTGGAACGAAACGTCGGCCTAGTGCCCACGCTGGAGGGTTGGCCGCGCGAGCGGATACTGGCGCGTGTAAACGAAATGCTGGCCCTCGTAGGCTTGCCACCCGAGGAGTTCGCCAATCGACGCCCCTCGGGCCTCTCCGGGGGCCAGAAACAGCGCGTGGGCGTCGCTCGAGCCCTCGCGGCAGACCCGCCCATCCTGCTGATGGACGAGCCATTCGGCGCGCTCGATCCCATCACACGAACGGACCTGCAGCGCGAGTTTCGCGCCTTGGCGAAGCGCCTTCAGAAGACCATCGTTTTTGTAACCCACGACGTGCGGGAAGCGCTGTTCCTCGGCACGCGAATCGCGTTGCTCGACCAAGGCAGCCTGGTGGGAATCTACACCCCATCAGAGTTTTTGAAAGCCAGTGAACCGCAGGTGCACGCATTCGCCGCGTCGCTGGATGTGGACGGGACGCACGAGGGGGCGCAATGAGCTGGTACGAGTTCCTTCTCCGAACCCACACCGAAATTTTAGAGCGGACACTCGAGCACATCCTGCTGGTGGCGGCGTCGATGTCGATTGCCCTGGCGATCGGATTGCCGCTGGGAATTTATCTGGTCACGCGCGCGGCGCTGCAGCGCTGGGTCATCGGCGCCGCCAACGTAGTGCAGACGATTCCGAGCCTCGCGCTGTTTGGGTTTCTCATCCCGGTGCCGTGGATCGGCGGAATCGGGGCGAGTACCGCCATCGTCGCGCTTTCGCTGTATGCCTTGCTACCGATTCTGCGAAACACCTGCATCGGCATCGCGGAAGTCGATCCGGCGGTCGTGGAGTCGGCGCGCAGCATGGGCATGACTTCACGGCAAGTGCTATGGCAAGTGCAGTTGCCGCTCGCAGCGCCGGTTTTGCTGGCGGGAGTTCGCGTGGCCACCGCCATGTGCATTGGCGTTACCACGATTGCTGCGGCGATCGGCGCGGGAGGCCTCGGAGTATTTATTTTTCGCGGGCTGGCGATGGTGAATAATCAGGTCATCCTGGCGGGAGCCATTCCAGCCGCATGTCTGGCCATCGCGGCCGATGCCGGGCTGGGATATTTCCAGAGGAGCAGCGCGCGAAGATGACCGGCCGCAACTCATCGCACCGCTTGCTACTTTTGTGCGCCGCTGTCTTGCTCTTCGGCGGCGGATGCCGCAAAAACGGCGGAGGCGAGAAAATTGTCGTCGGTTCAAAAAATTTTACCGAGCAGATCGTCCTCGCCGAACTATTTGCGCAGCAGATTGAAGCCCATTCCGTCCTGCGCGTGGAGCGGCGGCTGAATCTGGGCGGAACGTTCATCTGCCACGACGCGCTGGTCGCCGGCAAGATCGATCTCTACCCGGAATACACAGGGACGGCTCTCACTGCGGTCTTGAAAGAGCCTCCGCAGAAAGATCCTGCGGAGGTTTTTCGCCGCGTGCAGCAGGAATATCGAGCCAGATTCAATGTGGAGGAAATGTCTCCCCTCGGTTTTAACAACACCTTCGCCATGATTGTGCGCGGCGACGATGCGGCGAATCTGCACCTGCGCACGATTTCTGACATGGCCCCCTACGCAGCCAAATGGCGCGCCGGCTTCGGCTACGAATTCATGGAACGCCCCGACGGATATCACGGATGGGTGGAGGCCTACGGGCTTCATTTCGCCTCGGAGCCGCGCATCCTGGATCTTGGTCTGTTGTACCGCGCTCTATCAGACAAGCAGGTCGACCTCGTTGCCGGGAACTCCACCGACGGAACCATTGAGTCGCTCCACATGGTTGTTCTCGAGGATGACCGCCACTATTTCCCGCCGTACGAAGCTGTGCCGCTGGTGCGTGAAGATCTCCTTGAAAAGCATCCCGAGGTTCGCGACGCAATCGGCGCGCTGGCGGGGAAGATTTCCGCGGATGAAATGCGCTCCATGAATTTCCAGGTCGATGGCCAGCATCGCGACCCGTCGGACGTGGTGCGAGAGCTTCGCAAAGCGAAAGGGCTCTAGTGACTCATGTACGAACATCAAGTAGGACAGGCTTCAGCCTGTCTGGTTTAGATTTGCGCATGACGCTGAACAAAACCAGACAGGCTGAAGCCCGTCCTACTTGAACGTTGCTCCCGGCATTTCGGGTCTGCTACAGTGCGTTCCTATGCTTCAAACGAATTTTCGGCAAATGTTTGATCAAAATTCCGGAAATCTGCGCGCGTCTTTCCTTCGTCCATGACCATCGATAACCGAAAACTCACACGTTTTGCGAAAGACCTCGGCGGCCGGCGCGTTGGCGTGGCCGGCGATTTCATGCTGGACCGCTACGTGTGGGGTTCGGCCACGCGGCTATCGCCGGAAGCTCCGGTACCGGTCGTGGACTTCGCCAACGAAAGCCAGGTGCTGGGCGGCGCCGGAAACGTGGCTCGCAATCTTGCCGCGCTGGGCGCCGAGGTCTTTCCGTTCGGCGTGGTCGGAGAGGACGAAGACGGCGGCGCAGTCCGCGCGTGCCTGGCGGCGGACGGGATGACCGCGAAAGGAATGTTGGGCGACGCGTCGCGCATCACGACGGTGAAAACTCGCATCGTCGCGCGCCACCAGCAGATCGTTCGCGTGGATCGCGAGCGCCGCGAGCCGTTAAGCAAACCGCTGGAAGATCGCCTGGTGCGCGCGATCAAAGCGGCGCTGCCGAAACTCGATGCTCTGGTGGTATCCGATTACGACAAGGGAGTAGTCAGCGACTCGCTCGCCGATCGCGTGCTCACCGAGTGCCACCGACGCGGCGTGCCGGCGCTGGTGAAGCCGAAAACCTCGCGACTCTTTGCGTACCGCGGCGCGAGCCTGATCGCGTGCAACGCCAAAGAGGCCGGATTTTTTGTAACCCGATCGCTGGAAGATGATGAATCCGTGGAGCAGGCAGGACGCGCGCTGCTCGCGCACTTCGGATGCGCGGCGGTGGTGATCACCCGCGGTTCCGAGGGCCTGAATGTTTTTGAAGACACCTCGCCCAAGGGTTTTCACGTTTCCGCCACCAGCAGCGAAATCAGCTACGCGCGCGTAGGGCAAGCGGGCGTGGACCGCTCCGCGCACGGACGGCAAGTGTTTGACGTAACTGGCGCGGGTGACACTGTGCTCTCGGTGCTGGCCCTCGGTGTGGCCGCCAAGATTCCTATACGGGAAGCCGCGATTCTGGCCAATGCCGGAGCGGGAGTAGTGGTGGGCAAGCTGGGAACGTCGACTGTCACCCTCGAGGAGCTATTCGGAGCAGTAAGAGACTTGAAGTAAAGACTGTGGCGCATGCTTTAGCTTGCGGGGGGTTGGTTAGAGCACGGTCAAGTGTGGCGCGGATTAAATCTGCAAGCTGAAATTCGCAAACTGAAATCTGCAAACGAAAAACCGCAAGCTAAAGCATGCGCCACATCAAGCCACGTCACGGCGGCGGAAAGCTCATCGACTGGTCCGACCGCTCCACCCACAGCTGCACTTCGCGATTGCGCGCCGATTTGATCTTCTCGTCCGATTTCGGAAACGTGTCGTACTCGCTGATCTCAACCGTTACCACCACGCCGGTGCCGCCCTTGGGCGGAACTTCCGCGGTTTCGAGGCGGTAACTCTTCATCGGACTGTAATACCCGTTCGGCCCCCAAAACCGCAGGAAATCCTCGTAGGAGAAACTCGCGTGCGGATGCCAAATCTGGTAAGCCTGCTGGGTATTGCCGGCGATTACCGCGTCCATGAAGTGCTCCACGGTGTGTTTCTCCGGGGTGTAGCGGAAAAAGAACCACACCGATCCCGCGAGAAAAATGGCCAGAGCCACTCCGCTGATCACATAGCGCAGCGCCTTGGATCGCGGTTCCTCAGCGCCGGCATCGAGCAATCCCATGAACGGTTCTCCTTCTCGCATCCTAAATCTGCCTCTTGAAGAAGGCAACAGATAGACTGACCAGCACCACGGAAAATCCCGAGAGGATAAGAATATCCGAATAGATGGCGGAGAATCCGGCATTTTTCAGAAGCAGCGCCTTGAGCGCATGCACCGCGTAGGTGAACGGATCGATGTAGGAAATCCACCGCAGCCAGACCGGAAATCCCTCCACCGGATAGATCGCTCCCGAGGGAAAGTACAGCAGCGTGTTCAGCACGCCGAAAATCGCGCGCGGCACCAGCGGATCGCTGACGCGCACCATCAGCAAAAACATGAAGCTGATCATGGCCACCGACGTCGTGCCCAGAACAAACATGAGGTAGAACAGCCGCACGGGATCCCACAGCCGGTCGATCCCCGCGATCAGGCCGCCGATAATAGTGATGGTTGTTCCGGCCATCAGGCCCTTGATGGCCCCGGATAAGGTCAGCCCGAGAATGAGTTCGGTTTTGGTGATCGGTGTAACAAGATAGCCTTCGTGCAGCCCGCGCGACTTGTCATCGATGAAAGTGATCCCGCCGCCGATCATGGCCACGATAAAAATGGCCATGGCGATGGAGCCGGACAGCAAATACTTGATGTACTCGATATAGGGGTAGAGCTCGACGACCTGCAGATCCACCAGCGGATTGAGGCGCGGCAGCGGGACCGTAAGCCGCTGCCCGGGCTGAAACGGATTCAGTCCCTGGTTGATGTCCTTCACCAGGTCCTGCATGCGCGTGAGAATTTCCGAGGTTACGAAGTTATCGGTGTTGTCCTCGATGAACGCGATGCGCGGGCGGTTGCCCTGGTCGACGCGCCGCGAGTAGTCCACCGGAATGTAAACGATGGCGCGGACGAAACCCGCGCGCAGGTCAACGGTGGCGTCAGAGATGGAATTGTAATTTTCCACTTTCATTGTCTGCGGGCCGGCCACGATGGCATCGAATCGTTCCCGCAGGTCGCGCGAGTAGACGGTGCGGTCTTCGTCGACCACGGCGATCTTGATGCCCTTGATTTTTCCGCCGAAGGCGTAGCCCAGTACGATCAGCTGCATCATCGGAAAAATCATGGAGCTCATCATCAGCGCCGGACTGCGGAGAAATTTCCGCATGTCGCGTTCGATGATGGCGGAGATGCGCTGAAATTTCATAGTTTAGTAGAGCAGACTACAGTCTGCGAAAAATTAAAACGCTGTCATTCTGAGCAAAGCGAAGAATCTTTCCTTTTTTTGTCGCGTACTGAATCGAAGAGAGATTCTTCGCTTCGCTCAGAATGACACAATAAAAAAGTTCCCCCCAGCCTGTTCAGGCTGCCGGGCGGGATCCTTGCAAGTTCCGATCCCCGCCTCGGAAAGTCACAGTGATTGAAAGCCCTATTTGTAAAGGTGGCTCACGTCGCGCTTCACCGAATCGGAAGCCTCATCCCGCAGTTGCCGCCCGGTGTAGTACAGAAAAACATCGTCAAGCGTCGTGCCCTGCACCGAAACGCGGCGAACATTCACGCCGCGGTCGCGCGCCAGGTCCATCAGTTCCCGCACGGTAATCGGGCCGCTGGTGGTCGAAATATGCCGGACGCCGTCGTGATCGGCCACCGACGCTACGCCATCCAGCTTCTGCAACGCCGCATCCCAGTCGGCGGGCGCGTTGTCAAACTCCGCCTGCACAATGTCCACCGTGGGCACGCTGTCCTTCAATTGCGCAGGTGTATCGAGGGCCACCAGCGTTCCGTGATCGACGATGGCGATGCGGTCGCACAGCTTGTCGGCTTCGTCCATGTAATGCGTGGTCAGCAAAATCGTCAGGCCCGCGGATTCTTTCAGTTTGGTGATCATTTCCCATACCGCGGTGCGCGAAACGGGATCGAGCCCGGTGGTCGGCTCGTCGAGAAACATGATTTTCGGCGAGTGCACCAGCCCCCGCGCGATTTCCAGGCGCCGGCGCATTCCCCCAGAAAAACTACCAACCAACTTGTCCGCGAATTCGGTGAGCCCGACCGATTCCAGCAATTCGGGAACCAGCCTCGCCCGCTGTTCCTTGGTCAGACCATAGAGCTTGGCGTGGATCATCATGTTCTCGCGCGCGGTAAGCTCCGGATCGGAAGTGAGTGCCTGCGGGATCACGCCGATGGCGTGGCGAACGCCGTTGGCATCGGTCACTACGTTGTGCCCGCCCACCACGGCGGTGCCGGAAGTGGGCGGCGTCAACGTCGTCATCATGCGGATCAGCGTGGTTTTCCCGGCGCCGTTCGGCCCCAGGAGGCCGAAGATTTCGCCGGTATGCACCGCGAAGCTGACTTCCTTCACGGCTACGAAGTCGCCAAATTGCTTTTTCAGTTTGGTGACTTCTATCGCGTTGATTTCGGCGGTGTTCATTTCGTTTTCAAAGTGGAGTCTTTAGTCCAAAATCCCGTGCGTCTGGTTTTAGTCGCACAGACTTCAGTCTGTGGATTTCCATCAGTGTTCCCAGGCTGCCTGGTTCGAATTAAAGAACTGAACGTCTGAGGTACTTGAATCCCCCGCCAAGACCATTTGAAAATCCACAGACTGAAGTCTCTGCCACTCAAGTCTGTGGTACCTAAAGCCTGCGCCACCAGCTTTGCTCCGAAGCCGCCGGCGGCAGCAAAACCGTGGCCGTCATTCCGGACATCAGCGTTCGCCCGTTGTTCGGAACCGCAACCTTGATCTCAAACGTCTTGATGTCTCGCTTGGTGCGGCTGACGTCGCGCTGGGTCGCGAAATCGCTCTCCACTCCTTTGAAGGTGACGGTGCCGTCGAGAACGTTGCCGGAAGGGAACTGCACTCGGATCTTATCGTTCAGTCCAATGCGGTCGATGTACGACTCCTCCACATCGGCCTGCACCCACAAATGATCCACGTCCAGAATTGTCACGATCGGTTCGCCCACCTGCAGCACTTCGCCCTGCCGCGCGGCGCGCACGGAAACGATGCCGTCCAGCGGCGCGTACACTTTGGTGTAGCTGAGATGCACGTCCGCCGTAGCCTTGTCGGCGCGCGCCTGTTGCAATTGCGCGCGCGTCGCGGCCAGGTCGCTCTGCTGCACGTCCAGCTGCTTGCGGTTGGCGTTGGCCACGGCAACCTGCGCTTCCGAGGCGCGCACCTGATCCTCGAGCGACTTCACGGCGGCTTCGGACGATTGCATGGCGGCGAGCGCCAGGTCGCGGTCCTGCGCGGCGGCCACGCCGGCGTCAAACAGGCTTTGCGTGCGTTTGTAGGTGGTCTGGTCGCGCCACAGATTGGCCTGCGCCACTGCGAGTTGCGATCGCGTAGAGGTCAGCGTCGCTTCCGCTTGCCGGATGGACGCGCTGGTCTGGTCATCGGTCATGCTGCGCGTGCCGGCCGCGGAGAGCACTTTATTCTCCAGCATGTGAATGTTGGCTTCGGCCGAATCGCGCGCCGTCAGCCACTCCGCGGGATCGATTTCGGCGATCAGGTCGCCTTTATGAACCTGCGAGCCTTCGTCCACGGTGAGGCGAATCATGCGCCCGGCAATCTGCGAGGCCACGATGACGTCGTTGCCGTTGACGATTCCGGTGAGCGGAATGTCTTTTCCGCGCGGTGTGGTGGTCAGGTACACCACCACCGCAATGGCGAACAGCACGCCCACGAAGACAAAAAATTTCGACAGTTTCATTCGGAGACTGCTCCGGGAACGCAACGCTTGCGTCTGAAATTATCCGGAAACACTATGCCAGTTGGAAGCGCGCCCCGCACAGAAAATAAAAAGCCATGTGGCGCATGCTTTAGCTTGCGCAGGGTAGGTTTCGTAACACGATCAACCCCCCGCAAGCTAAAGCATGCGCCACAGGTTACCGGCAATCCGCGAAGTCTTTAGGCATTTGCCGTAGGCTCAGGCGCGCGCGGCCCGCCGCAGCGGCCGCCTCGCCAGCCTTCGCGGAACTTCTCACGTTCCTCGGGCGTCATCTGTTCCCAGCGGCGCGACATCTCGCGCCGCCAGCCGAAGCCGCCGCGCCCCGGCCGAAATCCGCCGAAGAGCAGCCGCCCCAGCAGCATCAATCCCACGGCCTGCCAGAAGGTAATCATGTGCAGCCCGAACAGGCCGGGCATCAGATAATTCCACAGATGGGTAACCACGAAACCCAGGACCGTGAACGCCACGATCACGATGCCCACAACTTTCAATACTCGAGCGATCCTTCTTCCTCTCATGTTCATTCTCCTCATTGATCTCCAAAAACGATCTGCAAAAACGATCTGCAAAAACCATTGGCGCTAAAAATTATCGAGCCGCAAAATCGTCGTACATCGATTGCAACCGCCGCCGCAAATACACGACGGCGTGATGCTTTCTGGAAAGCAGCGTGTTGACGCTGACTCCCGTTTCCGCGGAAATCTCCTTGAAGCTGGCGCCGTCAAATTCGTGCGCGATAAAAACTTCGCGCTGCTCTTCGGGAAGCTCGCCGATCGCAGCCGCAAGTTCATCCAGCAGGATGCCGCGCGCGTAGGCCGCCTCCGGCCCGGCATCCGGCGAGGGAAGCAGTTCCTCGATCGACAGCGAATCGCCATCGCTCTCGTCCGCTCCGCTGCCATTCATGGCAGCGGCAAGCGGCTCCGGTTTTTTCTTCCGGAAGCGGTCGATGATCCGGTTGCGCGCCACGCGGTACAGCCACGCGCCCACCTGCTCGATGGGCTTGGTCAGGCGGTAGGCCTCGATCAGTTCGTAGAAGACGTCCTGCAAAATGTCTTCCGCGTCAGACTCATCGTCGACACGGCGGCGAATGAAATTCCGCAGCCGGCCCTGCTCGCGGCCGATCGTTTCGGTGAGCCGCTGATCTTGCTCAGCCATCATCCAATTTGTGGCGGCGACCTTTTCCATTTTTGCGGCTCAAAGATGCAGCCATGCAGAGGGCGGATTTGAAGCGAGCCCCGCGCCCGCTACTGATGAAGACGTTTCACTGGGCAAAATATTGCAGGAGATCGCACGCGCGCGACAACGGCAGCCGCGGAGTTGCAGATATGGAGGGCAAATCTCGTTCTACGGGAGTGATTTCAAAGGAATTGCTGCACTTGCCAGCGCACGGGTTGCGACGTTACTGCGCGGCCTTGGCAACGGTTTCGAGGGCGTCGCCGATCAGCACCACCGGCTTCCACTCCTCGAGAAACGCCGCGCCAAGATTGTTGTAGAAATCGATCGCTTGCTTGTTCCAGTCCAGAACTTCCCAGCGCATGCAGAAATATTTTTCCTGCCAGGCGATCCGGGCCACATGCGCCAGCAGCGCCGTGCCGATACCGCGCTTGCGGAAGGCCGGCCGCACGAAAAGATCGTCGAGAAAAAGTCCGGCGCGGCCCTGAAACGAGGAATAGAACTCGAAGAAGACGGCGTACCCGACCGGCTCGCCATCCCACTGCGCGAGCACGGCGCGAAATTTCGGCTGCGGGCCAAAACCGTCGCGCGCGATATCCTGCTCGGTCGTGGCCATTTCGTGCTCCAGATGCTCAAACTCCGCGAGTTCGCGGATCATCGCGGTCAGCAGAGCGGCGTCGTCGATAGTAGCGGCGCGAATCGAGAGCATCGCAGGTTCCCGTGCAGAGCGTTTCGGACGCGACATTATAGACCAGCGGCCCGGAATGTGCTGCGG
>DATGJQ010000037.1:0-21780 GCA_035295105.1 Candidatus Acidiferrales bacterium
AACGGGTTCGAGCGTCAACGCGACCGCCATCACGTATACGCACAAAGGCCGCCAGTACGTGACCGTGGTGTCGGGACTTGGCGGCGACGTGGCGACGCGCTATGCCGCGAAGTTGGTGCCGGCGGGCGGTTCGGTGTGGACCTTTGCACTGATGCCCGAATGATTCCCGGAAGGCCATTTCCCGCAGCTTGCTTTTGCCGCTACGGCTGACTATACTGTTACTTGCCTAAGCCGGTCGAAAGCCTCAGTGGGCGAGAGCCCACTTTTTTATTGTTGGGAGGTTTCTCTGCCGAACGGCGATAGGCGGCTCTGCCGGGGCTTCCGGCGGTGGTTCGGGGGACGACGGGAAGCGGTCGATGGAACTGGAGCGCATCCGCGAGGCGGCTGAGCGCGTGGCGCGGTCGCTGGGCATCGAAGTGGTCGACGTGGAATGGAAGGTTGGCAAGCAACGCTTCCTGCGCGTGTACATCGACAAGCCTGAAGGCGTCAGCCACAAGGATTGCGAGAACGTCAGCAACCAGCTGAGCGTTATTCTGGACGTTGAGGATTTGGTTCCCGGGCCGCACTACATTCTGGAGGTCAGCTCTCCGGGCCTGGACCGCAAACTTACCAAGCCGGCGGAATTCGAGCGGTTCGCCGGGCGGTTGGCGAGAATATCGACGATGGATCCGGTGGAGAATCAGAAATTTTTTGAAGGCCGGCTGGCGGGCGTGGCCGACGGAAAAGTGCAGATTGAAGTGAAGGGCCGGGTGATTGCTTTGCCGATGGAAGGAATTCGCAAAGCGAACCTGGTTGTCGAGTTTTGAGATGAGGGACAGATGGCCAATCTGCTGTATCAAACAATTGAGCAGATCAGCCGGGAAAAGCACATTGAACCGGAGGTGATTGTCGCGGCGATCGAAGACGCGATGATCGTCGCCGCGCGCAAGTATTACAAGACCGAAGAAGATTTACGCGCCAAGTTCAATCCAGATTCCGGGCAGGTCGATGTGTTTGCGGTGCGCCCGGTGGTCGAGGAAGTTACCGACCCGAAGAAGGAATTTACCCTTGCCGAAGCCCGGCGCGTGGACCCCAACGCCGAAATCGGCAGCGAAGTCCTGATCCCCAAACCCACCGAAGTGCTGGGCCGCATCGCCGCGCAAACCGCAAAACAAGTGATCATGCAGAAGGTGCGCGAAGCCGAGCGCGACACCATCTACAACGAATACAACGGCCGCGTCGGCGAGCTGGTGAATTGCGTCGTCAAGCGCACCGAAGGGCCGGACGTGATCGTCGATCTGGGACGCGCCGAAGCGCGCATGCCCAAGCGCGAGCAGTCCCGCCTGGAAACCTACAATATCGGCGACCGCCTGCGCGTTGTCATTCGCGCGGTGGACCGCTCGGCGAAGGGTCCTCAGGTAATCGTCTCCCGCGCCGATCCCATTTTAGTGCAGCGTCTTTTTGAGATGGAAGTTCCGGAAATTTACGACGGCACGGTGCAGATTCGCGCCGCGGCGCGCGAAGCCGGCGAGCGCACCAAGATCGCCGTGCAGAGCCGCGACAAGGACGTCGATCCGGTGGGCGCGTGCGTGGGCATGAAGGGCATGCGCGTGCAATCCATCATCCGCGAATTGCGCGGCGAAAAAATTGACATCATTCCCTACTCGGAAGACACCGTGCAGTTCGCGCAAAAGGCGTTGTCTCCCGCGAAGGTTACGCGCGTTCAGATCATCGACCCCGAAACGCGGCACCTCGAAGTGATTGTCGAGGACACGCAGCTGTCCCTAGCCATCGGCAAAAAGGGCCAGAACGTGCGCCTCGCCAGCAAGCTGATCGGCTGGAACGTCGATATCAAGAGCGAGGAAGAAAAGCGCCAGGAAATCGAAGCGCAGATGACCGCGCTGACCGCTCCCGGCACGCCGCTCTCCGAATTGCAAGGTGTTGGCCCGAAGACCATCGAGCGCATCGAGATGCACGGAATCAGCTCGATCGAAAAGCTCGCCGACATGACGCCGGAACAGCTCACTGAAATTCCGGGCATCGGCGAAAAAATGGTGGAGAAGATTCAGATGTCCGTGGCGGCCTATTTCCAGTCGCTGGAAAACCCGCAGCCGGAAACGGAATCGACCGAGGCGCTGGCGGAAGAGGAAAACGCCCAGGATTCCGCGGAACAGGCGCAAGCCGCCGAAGAAACAGCGGAAGCTGCGGACGTTGCGGCCGAAGACGCCGAAGCCCCGACGGAAGCCGAGGAAATTGCGGACGCTGCTGCGGCTCACGGGCATGCCGCGGGCGCGGAGCCCGACGCTGCCACCGATATTTCGGACGAGCACGGAAAGAAGTAGCCCCGGAGGGCAATGACCGATTCGAATCAAATCCGAATCAACGAACTGGCTCGCGAACTCGAGGTCAAGGCCAAGGCGATTATCGACTATTTGCCGGAGGCCGGAGTCACCGAGAAAAAAACGCATTCCAGTTCCATTGAGGTAGAGGCAGCGGTAAAAGTGCGCGAGCACTTTCGCGCCCTGGCCGAAGCTGAGGCTGCCGAGGAACAGAAGGCCGTAGCGGACAAGGCGGCCAAAGAGGCTGCGGCCCGTGCGGCGCGCATGAAGCCGGCGGCAGTCGCGCCACCGGTTGCTCCAGTTGCGGCGCCAGCCACGCCCGTTGCTCCAGTAGCCGAACCACCGCGCCCAGCTGCGCCTGCGGCCGCTCCTGTTGAAACCAAGGCAGCGCCGACAGCTCCTGCAGCTCCGGCAACCCCGAAACCGGTCATAGTTCCTCCCGCGGAAGCGCCCAGAGTTGCACCTGCGGCTGCTCCGATTGCAGCCAAGCCTGCTGTGCGCCCGGCAGGTCCTGCGGCCCCTGTGCAAACGCCTGCGGCAACAAAACCACCGGCGACGGCTCCTGCGCCGCCCGCGCGTCATCCGACTTCTCCAGTTCCCGCGACAGCACGCCCGGCAGTTCCCGGAGCACCGCGCCCGGCGGCCGCCGCACCGCCTGCTGGGGCAACAGCCCGGCCCGCGGCGCCTGCACCTGCGCGCCCGTCGGTGCCCGCCAAGCCAGCGGCTCCCAAGCCAAATTGGAATCCATTGCCTCCCGGCGCGCGCGTAAATCCGCCTGCCGCGCCCAGGCCCAGTGCGAGCACCCGTCCCGGACAGCCGTCCCGATTTCCGGCGCGCCCGGGGCAAGGTCGTCCGGGCCAACCTGTCCCGGGGCGTCCCGGCCAGCCCTTCGAGCGTCCTGGCGGTCCGCGCCCGGGCGGCCGGACCGGAACGATGCTGCCTCCGGACAAGGCGCCGCCAAAGGCCGAGCCCGGCAAGCCGATTTACGAACGCAAGCCCGCCGCTCGCGCGCGTCCCACGATGGAGAAGCGCTTCGAAGAGGGCGAGCGCAAGCTGCATCCGGTACGCGCCCGCATGGGCGTCGGCGAGCAGCGCCGCGGCGCTCCGCAGATCGAGCGCGCTCCCGCGCCGGCTCCGCGCGAACCGCGCCAGATCACCATTACCGAAGGAGTCACGGTTCGTGACCTGGCGGAAAAGCTGGATGTGCGCGCGAAAGACGTCCTGAAAATTTTGCTGGATCGCGGAATTTTTGCCAGCATCAACCAGGCGCTCGATACCCCCACCGCGACCAGTCTCGCGGAAGCCTTCAACGGTATCGTCAACGTCATCACCTTTGAGGAAGACGTGGTCCGGGAAGTGGCTCTCGAAGAGAAGCCCGAGAACCTGGTGCCGCGCCCGCCGGTGGTTACCGTGATGGGCCACGTCGATCACGGAAAGACCAGCCTGCTGGATGCCATCCGCGAAACAGATATCGCCGCGGGAGAAGCCGGCGGAATCACGCAGCATATCGGCGCTTCGGAAGTTCACATCGACGGCCGCAAGGTGGTGTTCATCGATACGCCGGGCCACGAGGCCTTTACGCGCATGCGCGCGCGCGGCGCGAAAGTCACGGACATCGTCGTGCTTGTCGTTGCCGCCGACGATGGCGTGATGCCGCAGACGCAGGAAGCCATCGATCACGCTAAGGCAGCGGGCGTGCCCATCGTTGTGGCCATCAACAAAATCGACAAGCCCGGCGCGGAGCCTGAGCGTGTGAAGCGCCAACTCTCCGAGCGCGGGCTGATGCCCGAGGAATGGGGCGGAGACACCGTGATGGTGGAAGTCTCCGCGAAACAGAAAACGAATCTGAATAAGCTGCTGGAAATGCTTTTGCTGGTGGCGGATTTGCGCGAGTTGAAGGCGAATCCGAAAGCGCCCGGCGCGGGCACGGTGCTGGAGTCGCGCGTCGATCGCGGCCGCGGGCCGGTGGCCACCGTTTTGGTGCAGACGGGAACGCTCAACGCCGGAGATGTTTTCATTTGCGGCGCGGTGTACGGAAAAGTTCGCGCCATGTTTGACGATCGCGGGCGCCCGGTAAAAAGCGCGGGACCGTCGACGCCGGTTGAAGTGCTGGGTTTGCAGGGCGCGCCGGAAGCCGGAGACCAGTTTCAGGTAACGGATGAGGCGCGCGCGCGCCACATCGTCGAATTCCGCCAGGGCAAACTGCGCGAAGCGAGCCTGGCCAAGTCCGCCGGCGCGCGCATCACTCTCGACCAGTTGCACGAGCAGTTGCGCCTCGGCGAGGTGAAGGAACTGCCGCTGGTGATCAAGGCGGACGTGCAGGGCTCGGTGGAAGTGTTGAGCGAAATGCTGCCGAAATTGTCCGACGACCGCGTGAAACTGAAGATCATTCACGCCAGCATCGGCGCGGTGACGGAAAACGACGTGCTGCTGGCGTCCGCATCGGGCGCCATTATCGTGGCGTTCAACGTGCGCCCCGACCGCAAGGCCACCGACCTTGCGCAGCGCGAAGGCGTGGAAATCCGGCCGCACACCATCATTTACGAAGTGTCCGACGAAATCAAAAAGGCCATGACCGGGTTGCTCGAGCCGGTATTCAAGGAAACGCATCTGGGCCGCGCCGAAGTGCGCGATACCTTCCGTGTGAAGGGCGTGGGCATGATCGCCGGCTGCTACGTGGTGGACGGCATCCTGAAGCGCGACGCCGACGTGCGCGTGCTGCGCGATGGTGTGGTGGTTTATACCGGGAAACTCACTTCGCTGCGGCGTTTCAAGGACGATGTGAACGAAGTGCGCTCCGGCTTCGAGTGCGGTGCAACCGTCTCCAACTTCGCCGACATCAAAGTGGGCGACGTTCTCGAGTGCTTCCACATGCAGAAACTGGTCCTGGCCGAAGCCACGGCCTGATCTTGAGTGATCTCAAGTGGCACAGACTTTAGTCTGTGGATTTTAGGCCTAGCAAGGACCAACCCCCACAGACTGAAGTCTGTGCCACTAGTCTGTGTCACTGGACACTCGCCGGGATGAAGATGCCGATCGGTCTGCTCACCCTGGAAATTTATATTCCCGAGGCGCACTCGCTCAAAGACAAGCGGCAGGTGCTGCGCAGCCTGAAGGACCGGCTGCGCGGGAAATTCAATGTGGCTGTCGCCGAACTGGAAGGGCAGGATTCCTGGCAGCGCTCGGTGGTCGGCGTAGTGAGCCTGGCAAACAATGCCGGATTTGTGGAAGAGACGCTGCGCACCGTGCTGCGCGATTCCGAGCGGCACCTGGGCCGCGATCTGGTGAGCCACGATCTGGAAGTTTTGTAGCTATCTCTAGTCAAAGGGATGCCGACGAGGCAGGCGCTGGCTTCAATAATTCAATCATCCGGTGAAACAAAAATGACGGTAGCAGGGCATCGGCACGAACGCGTGGCCGAGGAAATTCGACACGAATTGGGAATCATGGTGGCCGGGGAACTGAAAGACCCGCGCATCGAGGGACTGGTCACGGTAACCGAAGTTCGCGTAACGCCGGATCTGAAGCACGCGCGCGTTTACGTCAGCGTGATGGGCAACGAGGCCGAGCAGAAGAGCACCATCAGCGGGCTGTTCGCGGCGGTCGGCTACATTCGCCACGAGTTGACGGAGCGTTTGCAGCTGCGCCGCGCGCCGGAGATTCACTTCATTCTCGATCACTCCGAGGAATACGGCCAGCGGATTGAAACCCTGCTGCGGCAAGCAAAAAATCCGCCCCGAGAGTAGGACAGGCTTCAGCCTGTCTGGTTTAGAGTCCACGATTCGCGCAGAAACCCAGACAGGCTGAAGCCTGTCCTACGCAATCCATGCAAAGAAAACCGCAACCCGCGCCGCTGGACGGCGCCCTGGTCATTGACAAGCCGCGCGGGCGGACGTCGCACGACGTGGTAGAAGCCGTTCGCCGCATCGTGGGCTTCCGGCAAATCGGCCATCTTGGCACGCTCGATCCGCTGGCGACCGGCGTTCTGGTGTTGCTGCTCGGCCGCGCCACGCGCCTCGCGCAATTTTATGTGGGCCGCCGCAAGCGCTACGATTCCACTTTCCGTTTCGGCTTTGCCACGGACACGTATGACGCCGACGGCGAAGCGCTCGGGCCGGACTCCGCGCCGCAAATCGATCGCGCCGAAATCGAACGGCTGGCCGCCGCGCGCATCGGCCGCTTCCCGCAGATGCCTCCGCCGTATTCCGCGAAAAAAATCCACGGGCGCCCCGCGCACGAACTGGCGCGCAAAAAAAAGCCGGTGGAGTTGAAGCCGGTGGAGATCGAAGTCTACGATTTTCACGTCAACGAAGTTTCGGGGTCGCTGGCAAGAGTTTCGATCGAGTGCGCCGCCGGCACATATATCCGTTCGCTGGCGCATGACATGGGCGCGGCCATCGGCTGCGGCGCGCACCTCGCCGAAATCATTCGCACGGCGGTGGGCGAATTCACTCTCGATCAGGCGGTGAAACTGGAGGATCTGGAGCGCGCCGCGAAGGAAGGCGATCTGGCGCGCTATGTGATTCCGCTGGAACGCCTGCTGCCGGAACTACCGAGCGTCACGATTCTGCCGCTGCTGGAAAAGCGCGTGCGGCACGGCTCGAAATTCAACGTGCAGATCGCCCAGATTCAGCCGGGCCGTCCGAGCGCCGCGCAAGGCGCGACCAGCCAGCTCGATTCCGGCGAATGGAAGCCCGCGCGCCTGCGCGTCTTCAGCCAGCAGGAACGGCTGATTGCCATCGCCGAAGCGGTGGTGCCGCGCACCTACCAGCCCGTGGTGGTGCTGGAGGCGGAAGCCTGAAGCTGACCCTCGACGTGGGCGTTGAGTAACACGGGCACAAACCGTTGAGTATACGGGGAACCGTCGCACCAGCGATGGGGGCCGCACCCTTACGTTTTTTAAGGGTGCGGGTTTAGATTCGAAACCTATCCGAACTTCCCGCGAACGCGTTTCTGAATTTTCCCGATCCTCGGAATCAACACCCGCACCCTTGAAAATCGCAAGGGTGCGGCACCCACGGAAGCTTGGGCCCTCGCGGCTGCGGCGCTACTTGTCCGGATCCTGATACTCTTCCGGGACGTCGTCTTCCGGAATTTCGCGCGTCCGGACTTCGCCCTGGTCGGCATCGGGAGCATCTTCCACTCCCTCGACGACTTCGGCCTCGAAGGCGTTGCCTTCCTCGAGCAATTCGTCCACGCTCTCGGAATCCGCTCCCGCGCGATTCGACAATCCCTGTAGCGAGCCGGACTGTCCCGCGGCGCCTGCTCCAAACCCGGCGCGGTCAAAGGCTATGGGCGAAGTGTTCTGGCTTCTGCCGCGGACGCCGCGTTTCTTCGGCGCCGGCTTCTTTTTAGATTTTGGCGCGGCCTTTTTGGCCGGCGCTTTTTTCTTGGGGGTCGGTTTCTTCTTCAAAACTTTCTTTAGTTTGGTTTTGCGCTTTTTCTTTTTGGTCGCCATTTCTGCAGTCTACCACCTGTCCCTACTCGTCGCACCTTCCTCTTAGTTCATTCGATTTACGCCCCGCTCGCGGCATCGTGTGCTATACTTGTATAGCGAGGTCGACATGCTGGCGATCCGGCTCCCCCAGGCAATCGAAAAACGGCTTGAGAGACTTGCCCACCGCACGGGGCGAACAAAAAGCTTTTATGTTCGCCAGGCAATCCTCCAGCATCTGGAGGAGTTGGAAGATCTATATCTGGCCGAGCGTGCGCTCGAACGCATTCGCAGCGGCGAAGACAAGCCCATACCGCTAGAGGAAGTCATGAAGCGCCATGGCTTGGAAGATTGAAGTTTCTCCCTCCGCGGACCGCGAACTGGCCAAACTGGACTCGCAAAGCTCTCGGCGCATTCTCAAATTCCTCTACGACCGCGTCGCGAAGCTGGACGATCCACGCAGCATCGGAAAAGCGATGCAAGGCCCTCGTCTCGGAGAGTTCTGGGGTTACCGGGTAGGGGACTACCGACTTATCTGCGACATTGATGACGACCGCATCGTTGTCTTACTGCTTCGAGTAGGCCACCGCAGGGAAATTTATCGCTAATTGCAGGCGGCGTCGAAACGCGTCATTGATCAAGAAACTCCAGTAGACGGGACGCACCCTCATTGAACATTTCTTCCGGCGTGATCAGGCTGAGCACCAGAAAACCTTCCCGCGAAAAATTGAAAAAGTGTCCGGGATGGACGAGGACGGCGCAGCGCTCCAGGAGCGCGACGGCGAGTTCATCGTCCGTGGCGGTCACCGGGACTTTCAGGATGGCGTACCAGCCGCTTTCGCGTTCGAGGCGCGCGAGGGATTTGGATTGGCGCAACAGGCCATCCAGGACGGAGAGATTCGTGGAAATTCTCCGCTCCAATTGCGACTGGAGATCATGGCGCAGCGAGAGAAATGTGGGCAGCGCGAGCTGCACGGGCGTGCTGGGCGAAAGATAGGTGTCGGCGATAATTTCCAGCCGGTCGACTGCTGTTTGCCTCACGCCGCGGGGCCCGCTCACCGCGGTCCATGCCAGTTTCATCTGCGGGAGCAAAGAAATTTTTGAAATGCCGCTCAGCGTGAATGTAAGCGCCGTGTCGCAGGACGCGAAGGTGGGCGCTTCGCCGTTCGTATAGTCGAGGAACACTTCGTCGGCCACAATGGCCATTTCCCGCGCGGCGCAAATTTCCGTCAGCTCGGCGGCCTCGTGTGCCTTTACGAGCGAGCCCGTAGGATTATTCGGATGTACAACCAGCACGGCGCGCGTACGCGGCGTGAGTGCGGCGCGCAACGAAGCGAAGTCGATCTGCCAGCCGTGATCGTACAGCAGCGGGTAGGGTGCCAGGCGAATGTCGGCGAGGTCGGCCAGAAATTCAAACAGCGGATAGCTCGGCGCGGGCGCGAGGATTTCATCCCCGGCTTCGCACAGCAGGCGAAAAATGTGGCTGTAGGCTTCACTCGTGCCGGATGCCAGCAGGATGTGTTCGGGATCGACCGGCGCGAGCGGACCGGAAAATCCGGCGCGCCCCGCGTAATATTCCGCGACCGCCTGCCGCGCTTCGAGCAGCCCTTTGCTTTCCGGGCGGTAGACCAGCGCGCGCGAATCAGCCAGCGCCGCGAGAATTTCCCGCTCGGGATACGCGATTCCGCAGGTGGTGGGATTGGATGCCGTCAGATCGAGAATTTCCCGCCCGCTTCGGCGAAGCTCTTCGAGAGCCCGCGTCAAGCGATTGGTATCCAGCTGCCAGTTGGTGCGCGACGCAAACATGGGCGCGAATGATCAGCCAGTGAAAAGATCAGCGAACGACGAACATTGAATTTATATCACGCCGGCGGAGTTGCCATGGGCGCTTGAGATGGGAGACAGTTTTTGCTGGCGCAGGCTTCAGCGGTCCGGAACGCTGTCGCGTTTTGCCATTCTGAGCGAAGCGAAGAATCCCTCTTGGTTTCTGCGCTTGTGCCTAGATCGAAGAGAGATTCTTCGCTTCGCTCAGAATGACAACGGATTGAAGTGTTTGGCGGCACGCTTCGTTTGCGGTCTCTTTCCTTGACCTGCACGAGCGCAGCGTAGCCGGCGCGCTTGCCGTTGCGTTCTCGCTCACATGTCGTTACGTCGCTGGCGGGAAATCAGGAAGCTTGCGGTTTGCCGTTTCCGGGAACGGGTTGTTGCGGAGCCGGGGCCTGCGCGGCTTGACTGCCGGCTGAGGTGTTTTGATCGTTGTTAGTTCCGGCGCTCTGTCCGGCGCCATTTCCAGCGCCGGGATTGGCATTCGCTTGTGGGCCCGAAGCTCCTGTCGCAATTCCCTGAGCCTGCGAGCCGCCAGGTGCCTCGTCCGCGGCGATGTTAACCAACGCGGCGGAATTTGGCGGAACGGCGACAATGGCCGGCGCCTGCTGGGAAGCGGACTGCGCCTGGGCTTCGTACTGGTTTACAAGATTGATGTACGCGCCGGGATTGAAATCCTGAACCAGCGTGGCGATGCGATCGATCTGCTGGATCTGCTGGTTGGTCAGGCCAAGAGCGGGCAGCGCGGCGTTCAGCGCCTGGATTTTTACCTGCTCGCTGGGGCTGGCCGCTGCCGAAACCGCTGCCCGGGGAGCACCTGTAGGAGTTGCCGCTGTCTGAGCCGTGCTCGCTTGCGCACCAGTATTCGTCCCCGTGGCAGCTTGCGGTGCGCCGCCAGTCGTTTCGTCCGCCGGCACGTTTGGCGCGGGCGCTCCACTTGGATCGGCGTTGGGATTTGCCTGCCCGATCACGAGGTTTGTGGAAACGGCCGCCAGCGCGCCCTGGGTTACCTGAAAAATCCCTGCTTCCTGGGCCGCCAACAGCGCGGAATTATTTTGCGCGGACGGAGTAAACGTGTCCTCCGCCACCGGGGCTTTTCCTGCAGTTGGAGCTGCCGCAGAAGCTCCTGCTGGCGCGTTCTGCGCCTGCCCGCTGACTTGATCCGGCAGGTTCTGAACAATGCTTCCAATTCCTTCTACTGCCATGGTCCAACCTCCACGGCCGCAAAACCGGGATGGGTCCGCAGCCGCTTAAATCGAGGTGCTACGTAGAACATCATCGGCGGCCGGATACAGGACTTTATTTTTTTGACGGGAAGACGAAGGGAAATCTGTTTCGAACTGACACAGCGGTTTGCACACCGGTGGAGTGTTTTCGAACGCTCACGATGAAGATTGTTGCGGCGCCAGGCGAATCCGGCAAAATCATTCGAATTGCAGCAAGACGATCTCGGGGCTCGATCCCAGGCGCATCGGCGGTCCCCACGTCCCTACCCCGCACGAAGTGTAAACCGCCAGATCGCCGAAGTGATGCAGGCCATACGCGAATTTTCCATACATCCGGGAAACGACGGCGGTGAAGGGAAAATACTGCCCACGATGGGTGTGGCCTGAAATCTGCAACGAAAAGCCGGCCTCGGCGGCGACGGGCAAATGGTTCGGGTTGTGCACCAGCAAGATGCTGGCCGCGTCAGGATCCAAAGGCATTCGGCGGAGGATCGATCGAAAGTGTTCCGCGTGCGTGGAGTGTATGTAATCGATGCCCACAATCTGCAAGCCGTCGAGAACGATTTTTTCGTTGACCAGCGCGCGGATGCCGGACTTTTTGACGCCCTCAAGGAAGCGTGTGGCGCTGGTGAATTGTTCGTGGTTGCCGGTGATGAAATACGAGCCGAGGGGCGCGGAAAATTCGGTCCAGGGTTTCGCCAGGCGCTCGAAGTCCACCGGAGTGCCGTCGAACATATCGCCGGGAATGAACAGCACATCCGGCCGCAATTGCGAAAGCTTTCGTACCACCCGGCGCAGAAAACCGGTGTTGCGCACATGGCCGAGGTGCAGGTCGCTGACCACCGCGGCAGTACGCCCGCGCCAGGCAGCAGGAAGATTGGGAAGCTTGACGTTGACCCGCACGACGCGCGGCAATGCCGCATTTACGATCGCCGCGATTCCTGCGAGAAGGCCAAGACCAAAGCAAACCGTCGCGACCAGTTGCTTGTCGAGGTTCACGCCGAACAGAAACGGGAGGCCGTAGACCGCCCAACTGGCGCACGCGGCCAGGAAAAAGAAACTCACGAACCCCAGCCAAACGGACGCGAGTGCATAGAGGACACGAACCAGCGGATTAAAGAACCGGTGCGCCAGCAACGTGGCGGCCACGAAGCTCACGGACAGGATGGCCAGCGTGATGCGCCACGCCGTTGCGTGCGGAGAATTCCCGAGTTCCCAGAAAAACGCCAGGGTGCCGTAGATCGCCAAGTGCACCAGAAACAGCAACGCCTGGACCACCGAAACGAAAATCGGGATTCGCCCGCGCTCAGGAGAAGCGGAGCGCGAGGGAGACTGGGAGGTGGCGGCTAGTTCCGGGGTTGTGGAGTCCATCTGCTAATTAGATGCGTTTCCCGGCGCGCGGATACAACCGGAATTCGGCAATCTTGAGTTCGATTTGCTCGTTCTGGCGGCGTCCTCGGGCAACAACGTCTCCACGCGAAAATGCCCGCCTGAAGGCGGGCGCTACAACTTTGCGCGGGCGTTCAGTGCGTTACCGGCTCGTCGGTTTCTACTTTGCCGTCGCGCACATGGATGATGCGGTTGGCGCGCTGGGCGATGTCGTTTTCGTGGGTGACCACGATGATGGTATTTCCGTCGCGATGCAGCCGCGCGAACAGGGCCATGATTTCATCGCCGGTTTTGGTGTCCAGATTTCCGGTGGGCTCGTCGGCCAGCACGATGGACGGCGAGTTCACCAGCGCGCGCGCCACTGCCACGCGCTGCCGCTGCCCGCCGGAGAGTTCGTTGGGCTTGTGCATCATTCTTTCGCCAAGATCGACGGCCTCGAGGGCGCGTTTGGCGCGGGCGAGGCGCTCTTCTGACGGTGTGCCATTATAGATCATAGGCAGTTCGACGTTGTGCAACGCCGTGGCACGCGGCAGCAGATTGAAGGTCTGAAAGACAAATCCGATTTCCTTGTTGCGGATGGCGGCAAGCTCATCATCATCCAAATCGCTGACCAGCCGGCCGGCGAGCCAGTATTTTCCGGAGGTCGGCGTGTCCAGGCAGCCGATCAGATTCATCAGGGTCGATTTTCCCGATCCTGAGGGGCCCATGATGGCCACGTACTCGCCTCGGCGAATGGTCAGATCGATTCCGCGGAGCGCGTGCAGTTTTTCGCCGCCCATTTCGTACGTCTTCCAGAGGTCCTCGGTGAGGATGGCGATGCCCTGATCGACGAGGTCCTGGCGGAATGATTCGGTGGCGAGCGCTTTCTCGGGCATTCCTCAGTTCCTCGATCCTGCGCGCAAATTCATTTAATTTTCGTCCGTGGTTTTTGGCGTGGAGTTATCCACCTTCACGCGCGCATCGGGCTTCAGCGTGCGCAGCGTTTTGTAGCTGCCGGTGATAATCTGGTCGCCTTCCTGCAAGCCGTTGAGAACTTCGATGTCGGTGACGCCGGTAATTCCGGTGGCGACCGGTACGAAGATCGCGCGTTTATTGCGCACCACGAAGACGCCCTGAATTTCTGGATTCTTATCGAGCGTGGACGAAGAAGCAGCGGCTTCTCCTGCGGCCGGGCGTCCGGCGGCCAGGGTCACGGAATCCTGCCCGTTCTCCTTGGCCGCTTCTTCCAGGTCTTTTTTGGTGCGTTCGGCGAGCGCCTGAATCGGCACAGTCATTACGTTTTTCTTCTGTGCCGTGGTGATCTTGGCGGTCGAGGAAAGTCCGGGACGAAGACCGTCGGGCGGATTCTGCAACGTGACCACCACTTTGAAATCCTTGGCTTCCTGATTGCCTGTGGTGGACTGCGTCGAAGCGAGGCCCGAGCTGCGCAGCACCGCCTGCGTTCCGACTTCGGTCACCTTGCCGTGAAAGAATTTTCCGGGAATGGCGTCGATCGTGACTTCGGCATCCTCACCGAGTTTCACGCTGACGATGTCGGTTTCGTCCACCATGACTTCGGAGGTCACCACGGACATGTCGGAAATGGTCATGAGGTAGCTGCCCGTGGCGTTCTGGATGCCGGGCACGACGTTCTCGCCCACGCGCACGGCAATGTAGGTGACCACGCCGTTGATCGGCGCAGTGTAGGTGGTCTTATTCAGCACGTCACTCAGGCGGCCGAGCATGGCTTGATTCTGCGTCAGGCCGGAACGTGCTTGCGCCAACTGCGCGCGGGCTTGCTCGGCGCGAGCCTGTGCTGAGGCCAGCGCCGCGACGGCGCCATCGTACGTGGCCTTTCGAGTGTCGTAATCCTGCTTGGGAATCAGTCCGTCCTGGAACAGCATCTGCCCACGATCCCAGTCCAGCTTGGCATGTTCCAGATCGGCGGCGCGCGACTTGATATCCGCCTGCGCGGAGACATCGTTGGCTTGAGCCGAATTTATTCCGGCCTCGGCAGAGGCGATTCCAGCGCGCTGCGCGTTGACGTCCGCGGCGGGCTGTACGCTTTCCAGGCGCAGCAGGACATCGCCTTTCTTGACGTGGTCGCCTTCCTTCACATCGATCTCGGTAATTTTACCGATGCCTTCGCCGAGGACATTGGTGTAGGTGAGCGGCTTCACCTCGCCGGATGCGGTGACCAGGGAAGTCACATCCTGGCGCACCGCTGGGGCGGTCTGCACGGTGACGACGTTCTTGTTGATCTGCCAGATGGCCAGCCACGTTCCTCCACCGAGTAGAGCGGCGGTGCCGACACCAATCCCGATTTTTTGCCAGGTCTTCATTTGGTTTGAAGCTCAGATCCTGCGTTTCGAGCGAATGCCTCCGGCTCCGACCCCCCTCTAGCTCTTACGCAGAGCATCCTTCAAAATTTCCGCGCACACCACGCGGTACCATCTGACGTCGGCCGTGCGTGAAAATGAGACTGAGAAGTGTTTGCTGCGAGAAAGGCTCCTTCTTGCACGGGCAGGGCATCCGATGGGACCCTGCTCCATTTTCAATTTTACCGTCAATTCGGTGTGGAAGAAAGCCATTTGCCTCTTCACTTACATCGCTTCAGGCAACTCCGAAATGTCGGGCAAGGGAATTCGTCGAGCGGAGGCGCTCTTGGCGCGTGCTAAAGGCGGGAAATCGGCAAATCGAGGCGCTGGCGGGCAACCCCGGCGCGAGCAGGAAGTTCTTAGTACCTATCGGTCCGAGCCAGGCATTGAATCCAAGTGGGATAGCGCGTCCTGGTGCTGGGACTGTGAGATTCCTTGATTGACGCTGGCAAAACACGGGGATAGAATCGAACTTCCGAATCAGGGGCGAGGTACGCATATGAACCGCGTGGGACGCATTTCCTTCTTCTTGCTTCTGAGCGGGGTGTTGCTGCTGCCGCTCTGCGCGCTCACCCACGCTCAGGACCAGGACAAAGATCAGCAGGACTCCTCCGACAAGGCCGACAAGAAAGATTCCGGCAAGAAGAAGTCCGACGACAACGGCAAGGGCAAGAAAAACCTGAGAAAGCTGGAAAAGGAGCTTGCCACCCCCTACAAGAAATGGCTGGAGGAGGAAGTCCCGTACATCATTACGGATGAAGAGCGCTCCGCCTTTCTACAATTGCAGACCAACGAGGAGCGCGAGCAGTTCATCGAAGGATTCTGGCAGAGGCGCGATCCCACCCCGGATACGGTCGAAAACGAATTCAAGGAAGAACATTACCGCCGGATTGCTTATGCCAACGAGCGGTTCTCCTCCGGAATCCCGGGATGGAGAACGGACCGCGGCCGCATTTACATCATGTGGGGCCCGCCGGATCAGATCGAGTCGCACTCCCAGGGCAGCCTCTATGATCGTCCGATGTCGGAAGGCGGCGGGCAGACCACCGTGTACGGGTTCGATGATTGGACCTACCACTACATGGAAGGAATCGGCCAGAACATCACCATCGAGTTCGTAGACCCCACCGGCACGGGCGAATATCATATCAGCCTGGACCCCGGCGAAAAGGACGCTATGGCGCACGTTCCCGGCGGCGGGCCCAGCATGCTGGAGCAGATGGGTCTCTCGACGCAGGCCGCGCGCTTCAGGCGGTCGGACGGCTCGACGGCGCCGCTCGGAATGGGCCAGATCAACGGCGCAGGAGGGCAGGAGAGCCAGGACGAATTCACACGCCTCGACCAATTCGCCAAAGTTCAGGCGCCGCCCCCAGTCAAATTCAAGGACCTCGAAGAGGTGGTCAGCTCGCGCATCCTGCGCAACCAGATTTCGTTCGACTATCGCTTTGATTTCATGCGGATCACCGGTGACACCATCCTGGTCCCGGTGACGGTGCAAATCCAGAACAAGCAGATGACCTTCCGGTCAAAGGACGGCGTGGAATCGGCATCACTCAATCTGTTCGGGAGAATCAGCTCCATGACCGGGCGGGTGATCCAGACCTTCGAGGATGTGATTCAGCGCGATTTTCCCGACACGCTGCTGGAGCCTTCGCTGAAGGGATTTTCGATTTATCAGAAGGCCATACCGCTGCGCCCGGGATTGTACAAGCTGGACCTGGTGTTGAAGGACGTTAACAGCGGAAACGTGGGCGTGGTGAATACGCGCCTCGCGGTTTCTCCCATTCCGGATGACAAGCTGGAAGCCAGCTCGCTGATTCTGGCCGACCAGATGGAGCCGGTTTCGTCCAAAGACGTCGGCGTCGGCCAATTTGTGCTGGGTTCGACCAAGGTTCGTCCCAAGCTGGACGCCGAATTCCATACCGACCAGGCGATGGACGTATACCTGCAATTCTACAATCTGAAGGTCGATGAGAAAACGCACAAGAACAACGTGTCGCTGGATATCAAGGTGATGCAAGGGGATCAGACCATCAAGCATGTGGTGGAAACCGGCGACCAGATCCAGCAGAACGGCGAACAGGTCACGCTGCAGCAAGTCATCGAGCCCAAGTCGCTTTCCCCCGGCAAGTACAAGCTGGAAATCCAGGCCACCGACCAGGTAGCGAACCAGACCATCACGCGCACCGCAGATTTCACGGTCACCCCGCCCGCCGTGAAAGTGGCAGACAACGGAGCCACGGGAAGGTAACCCGTTCCCATGAAGTTGATTTGTCGAGCCCTGGGCTGGGTTTTGATTGCTGTGGTGGTGTGTGCGTCACCCGCAGCGGCGAAGCAGGGTTTCGGCACGATTTCGGGCGTGGTTCTGGATCCCTCCGGAACTCCGCAGATGGGCGCGAGCGTCTGGCTGATCTCAGAGGACGCCGGCCGCACCGTCGCGCAGCTCAGCTCCAACCAGCAAGGCGCGTTTTTTACCGATCATCTCAAGCCAGGCGAATACGCAGTGCGCGTTGCTGTCTCGGGATTTTTGCCGGCGATGGAACGCCACGTAGCGGTCATGTCAAATTTGACGACGCTGCTGCGCGTTCAAGTTGAGACCGTGTTCTCGTCGCTGGATACGTTGCGACGCAAGCCTGCGGCACCCTCTGAACAGGACGACTGGAAGTGGGTGCTGCGCTCCTCCACGGCAACTCGTACCATCCTGCAGTGGGATGACAGCAGCGACCAGATCGCTTCCAACACGCTCGGCGCGGACCTTCCCGATGCGCAGAAGCCTCGCGCCAGGGTTCAGGTGACCAACGGCGCCCTGCGGCCCGGCCTGATCTCGAATCCGGTCGGCCCTTCGACCTCCGTTTCCTACGATCAGAAGCTGGGCGGCCTGGGGCACATGCTGGTGGCCGGCCAGATGAGTTATGACCGCGGAGCGTCGGCTTCCGGCTCGCTTGGCAGCGTTTGGCTACCGTCAGGAACTGCGGGCAGCGGCCCCGAAACCATATTCGTCTGGCGGCAGGCCAAGTTTGGCGCCGAGGGTATGGAATTTCAGGGCATGCGGCTCGATCATACCGAGCAGTTGACGCTCAGCGACCATTTAGCCCTGAAGGCCGGTGCCGAATTCCTGCGCGCCGGAATCATTTCGTCGGTTTCTTCTCTGCGGCCTCACCTGCAATTGAACGCCAGCCTGGCGCCTGGGTGGATGGCGGCGCTCATTCTGGCTTCGAATCCTCCTTCCGAGCAGTGGGGACGCGCGGGCGCACTGGAATCGGCAATGGACGAGCTGGATAGCCTGCCGCCGGTACTGTTTCACAATGGCCGGCCGGTATTGGAAGGCGGCTGGCACCAGGAAATTTCTGTGAAGCGGAAGATCGCCAGCAAATCCTCGTTGGAAGTCGCCGCATTCCATGATTCGACCCGCAATCAGGCGATTTTCGGGACCGGCGCCACGGCCAGCCCTGAGTTTGTGCAGGATGCCTTCTCGAGCGCTTTCCTCTACGATGGCGGGAATTCCAGCTTCTGGGGCACGCGCGTGGCGTATCGCCAAAAGCTCACGGATGACCTGGAATTTGCCGCCATTTATGCCTGGTCGGGAGCCCTTTCGCCCTCCGGCGAGCTTCTGAACACCGTATCCTCGGACCTGCGTGACAGTTTCACGACCAGCAACCACCACAGCCTGGCGGCGCGGGTTTCCGGCAAAATCCAGAAGTCGGGGACGCAGTTTTCCGCCAGCTACAAGTGGGTTTCCGGGACCACCCTGTCGCGCACCGACCAATTCGGCGAGGCGGCCTACCAGATGGATCCCAACCTGCATCTCTCGATTCGCCAGCAGCTTCCCGGACTGAATGGCCGGTGGGAAGCGTTGGCCGACTTCAGCAATCTTCTAGCGCAGGGTTACGTGAATGTGAGCGGACCGGATTCACGGATGATCCTTGCTCCGATCTTGCGGTCGTTCCGGGGTGGAGTCAGCTTTCAGTTTTAGAGGTTTTGGGGCCCTATTGAAAACGGGAAAGCACCTTCCAGAAACTGGAGGGTGAGTTATGCCACCCTCTTGCCCGCGTCCGACCCGCATGTAATTAGATGAAATTCCTATGGTTATTGGTTTGCCATAACTTATATAATTTGGAAGCACGGTTGCACGCAATCTAAGACGGCAAGTCTTAGCAGGAATTGAACGGTGAGCGCGCCAATCAACGACAATCTTCGCGTCCGGCTCGGCGCCGCCGTCCTCGCACTGGCTACTCTCGCCGCAATTGTCTTCGGCATTATTAATTTTCAACAGCGAGCGATGTTCACACCTCCCGACGATGGTGTGTCGTGGATGGAGAAGCAGTCTGCCGTGGTGGCCTGGAATGTCTCTCCGAATTCCCCGGCTGCTAACGCCGGGCTGCGTGCCGACGACCGGGTCCTGGCGATTAACGATTCCCCAATTCACAGTCCGATCGATGTGACCAAGCGCCTGTGGCGCATCGGCCTGTGGTCCATCGCCCATTACACCATCGAGCGCGGCGGCAAGCAGTTTGAAGCGCAACTGGTGATCCAGCCGGCGGCGCGACCCTCTTCAATTGAAAATTATTTGAGCGTCGTCGGCGTGCTGTATCTTTTCATCGGCCTGTTCATTTTTTGGCGCCGCTGGAACGCCACGCGCGCCGTTCATTTCTACATTTTTTGCCTGGTGTCGTTCGTCCTGTACTCTTTCCAGTACACCGGAAAGCTCACCGCGTTCGACTGGGAAATTTACTGGGCGGCGATCGTGGCGCGGCTTTTGCAGCCGGCTCTGCTGCTGCATTTTGCGATGGTGTTCCCGGACCGGCGTCCGCTCTCCAAGGGACACGGCGCGATTTTGGGCGCGATTTATGGAGTGCCCGGAATTCTGCTGATCGTGCGGATCCTGGTCTCGCTGCGCGAACTGGGTTTCATGCCGTCGATCGAGGCGCGCAATACGCTGGACCGGCTGGACCTGGCATGCCTGGGAATTTACTTCCTGCTGGCGGCGCTGGTGTTTGTGACCAGCTACCGGCGCGCGTCGTCCGGAATTTTGCGGCAGCAGCTGAAGTGGGTTACCGGAGGAGCGCTGGCGGGCATCGTTCCGTTCCTGCTTCTGTACATCGTTCCGTTTTTCCTGGGCGTGGTGCCGCGACCGTGGATGAATTTGTCCACGATTTCGCTGGTGCTGATCCCGCTGAGCTTTGGCTACGCCATCATTCGCTACCGGTTGATGGACGTGGACATCATCTTCAAGCGCGGCCTGGCCTACACGGCGGCGAGCGGCGGAGTTGTGGCGGTGTATATCGCGCTGGTGGCGGTGATCGGAGCGCTGTTCCACACGGCGTGGCCGTCGGGAACGATGGGCGGCGTGATCGCCATCGTGGTGGCTGCATTTTTGTTCCAGCCGTTTCGCGACTGGATTCAGGCGCGCCTGGACCGCTTTTTTTACCGCGACCGGTTGGACTATCGCCGCACGCTGATTGAATTTGGCCGCACGCTGACCTCTGAGGTGCGCCTCGATCCGATGCTGGCGTCGGTAATGGATCGAATTTCGCAGGCGCTGCTGGTGGATCGCCTGGCGATTTTCGTGGAGGACGAAAGCCATCCCGGCAGCTACCGCCTGGCGCGGTCGGTCGGTGTGCGCTACTCCGGCCCGCTGGATCTGGGCTTTCTCAACGTGGCCATGCGTCCATTCGCGCAGGGCATTCTTTTCTACGAATCGGCGCGCGCGCCGCGTGAATCTTCCCCTTCGGTGCGGCAGACCCTGGAGCAGTTGGATCTGAACTACTTCATTCCCTGCCAGATTCGCGATCACGCAATTGCCGTGCTGGGCCTGGGAAAAACGGTCGACGGAGACTTCCTGTCCAGCGAGGACGTGGAGTTGCTGCACACCATTGCCGGCTATCTGGCCATCGCGCTGGACAACGCACAACTTTACAATTCGCTGGAACAAAAGGCCGCGCAGATCGAGCGGCTCAAGGATTTCTCCGAAAATATTGTCGAGTCCTTGAATGTTGGCGTGCTGGCCGTCGATTTCGGCGGAGCGGTGGAGTCCTGGAACACGCAGCTGGAGGGCCTGATCGGCGTGCCGCGCGAGGAAGCCGTTGGCCGCAAGCTGGAAGAGGTGCTCCCCGCCGAACTGATGGCGGAGATCACCGCGCGCTCCGGCGATGAACGTGTCTCCAGCCTGTACAAATTTCCCATGCACAGCCGCGACGGGCGAAGCCTGGTGCTCAACGTGTCGATCGCGCCGCTGGTCGGGAAATCGGGCGACCCCATTGGGCGCTTGATTCTGTTCGACGACGTGACGCAGCGCATGCGCCTCGAAGAGCAGGTTTTCCAGAATGAGAAACTCACGTCGCTGGGATTGCTGGCCGCGGGAGTCGCGCATGAAGTGAACACGCCGCTGGCGGTGATCTCCAACTACATTCAGATGCTGGCCAAGCAGCTTCCGAGCGGCGATCCGCGCCAGCAGTTGATCGAGAAAGTGGTGAAGCAGACCTTCCGCGCCAGCGAGATCGTCAACAACCTGCTGAATTTTTCGCGTACCGGAGCGGCGGAATTTACGGAAGTCAATTTGAACACCGTGGTGGAAGAGGTGCTGACGTTGGTGGCGCATCCGTTCCGCACCGCGCAAGTGCAGGTCACGCGGAACCTGCAGGGAGAGTTGCCGGCGGTGCTGGGCTCCAACAACAAGCTGCAGCAGGTTTTCCTGAATCTCTTTCTGAACGCGCGCGACGCCATGCCCTCCGGTGGAGTGGTCGAGGTCCGCACCAAGGCTTTCAACGGCTCCGTCGAAGTCGAGATCATCGACAGCGGCGCGGGCATCCCGCGCGAGAATCTGAACCGCATCTTCGATCCCTTTTTCACCACGAAATCTTCCGGGCGCGGCACCGGCCTGGGACTCTCCGTGAGCTACGGCATCGTCAAGGAACACGCCGGAAAAGTGGATGTACGCTCCACGCCCGGAAAGGGCACATCGTTCCGGCTGGAATTCCCGGTGGCGCGGAAAGCGGTTCATGTCTAAAGGCGCCATCCTGGTTGTCGACGACGAATCCGAAATTCGAGAGGGCCTGGAACTTCTGCTCAATACCGAAGGCTACTCGACATCGAGCGCCGAATCGGGCGAAGCCGGCCTCGCGATGCTCGAGGAAAAACCGTTCGATCTCGTCCTGCTCGACGTCAGCCTTCCCGACCGCAACGGACTCGACTTGCTGCGCGAAATCCGCCGCCGCGATCCCAATCTTTCCGCC
>DATGJQ010000038.1:0-9124 GCA_035295105.1 Candidatus Acidiferrales bacterium
AGTTTGTAGGGCGGGGGTTTTCGCACGGCTCGCCATGCCTAAAGGATTACACCGCCGCTACGGACTGCGCCACCTGCACTTTATCACTTGCAGTTGTTACAGACGCCTGCCCCTTTTGGCCTCTGTTTGACGCCGACCACCCCCCAAAAACAACATTTTACAGGTGAAGAACTACAGGTGAAGTTTTTGCGGAATTTAGAAGACAACTCTCTAACATATTGAAAAGAATGGTAGGCCCGTCCGGACTCGAACCGGAGACCTCTACCGTGTCAAGGTAGCGCTCTAACCAACTGAGCTACGGGCCTACAGGGACTTCTTTACGCCCGCCAGTTTAGCATTTGCCGGCAACTACGACTAGAGCGCTGCCATCCTAAATTCTAGAGGCTGTCGGCGGCTCGAGCAGACTCTCTGTCCGACAAGCTGCGCGGCCGCCGGCCCATTCTTGCGGCCGATCTTTGGGCTTGACAAAATCAAACAAGTGTTTTAAACATATGTTTGATATGTTGCACACCGCTCGATCCCGCACTTCTTCCCCTCCCCGCCGTACGCGCAAACCCAAGGCCGTGGAGTTGACCCGCGACAAACTGATTGAGGCCGCGGGGCACGTGTTCGCCGAGCGCGGTTATCGGGCCGCTACTATTCGCGAGATTTGCCGGCGCGCGGGGGCCAACGTTGCCGCCGTCAATTACACCTTTGGGGACAAGATGGGTTTGTACACCGAGGTCCTGCGGCATTCGGTGCGCGCGGCGCAGACGGCTTCGATGAATGCTGCGCTCGATGCAAACCTTTCCGGGGAGGACGTCATTCGCGGCGTGATTCGCGCGCGGCTGATGAGTTTGTGCCAGGAAAAGCGGCCGGACTGGCACATTCGCCTGGTGATGCACGAGTGCTCGCATCCCACTCCGGCAATGGGGCGGGTGGTGGATGAAGGGATGCGGCGGATTTATGACCGCGTGCGCAAGGCCGTCAGCGAAATTACCGGCTACCCTCCGGAGCATGAGGTCACGCGGCTTTCCATCAACAGCATCATCGGACAAATTCTTTTTTATTCGTTCTCCCGGCCGGTGCTGGCGCACCTGCAGCCGGAACTGAAGCTCACGCCGCAGCAACTAGACCGCATCGCGGACCACATCGCGGATTTTTCGCTAGCGTATTTGAGGAAAGTGGGTAACGAGAGACACCATGGATGAAATGAAGAGCAGCACTCTGACACAAGCGCCTCCGGCCGCCGGGCAGCGCAATCCGGAGCCCGCCGCGCAAAACCCGCCGGCGCCTGAGGAAAACAAGCCTGCTGCGCGCTCGCGCGTCGTGCGGATTTTCGTCATCGCGGGCGTGATCGTTGCCGCGCTGGTGATCTGGAAAATATTTTTTGCTTCGCCGAGCTTGCCGGCCAGCATCATCGCGCTGAGCGGACGCATTGAGGGCGACGACTCCGCGGTGGCCCCGAAAACCAGCGGAAAAGTGCTGGAAGTTACGGTGCGCGAAGGCGACACGGTCAATGCGGGACAGGTGATCGCGCGCCTGGACGACGCGCAAGTGCGGGCGCGCGAGGACTCGGCGCGGGCGGCGCTGGCCAGCGCGCAGGCCAAGATGCAGAGCGCTCACGATCAAATCGCCGTTCTGCAGGAGCAGTTGCGCGAGAATCAATTGCAAACCGGGCAATCGACGATGGACGCCGAGGGCCGCGTGCGGCAGGCCGAGGCGGACTTGACGGCGGCGCAGGCAGACCTGGTGCAGCAGCAGGCGGCGCTGCGGCTGGCGGAATTCAATCGCGACGCGTACATGCGGCTGGCCAAAACCGGAGCCGCTTCGCAGCAGCAGGGGCTGCAGGCCGAGGTGCAGGCGGATCAGCAGGCGGCGGTGGTCGCGGCATCGCAGCGCAAAGTGGAATCCGCGCGTGGCGCGCTGACCACGGCGCAGGCGAATCTGGACACGCCGAAAGTCCGCAGCGCGCAGACGTCCGGAACCGAAGCGCAGATCGCGCAGCAGCAATCGGCTATTGCCGGAGCGAAAGCGGAAACCGCGCAGGCGCAGGCTCAGCTTACCGAGGCGGAAGCGGATCGCGCGGACTTGACGGTGCTCGCGCCCTTTTCCGGCACGGTGCTGACGCGCGCCGCAGAACCCGGCGAAGTAGTGCAGGCGGGCACCGCGATCGTGACGCTGCTCGATTTGTCCAAAGTTTATCTGCGCGGATTTATCCCCGAGGGCGAAATTGGCAAAGTGAAAGTCGGCCAGCCCGCGCACGTTTTCCTCGATTCCAATTCCAGCCAGTCGCTGGACGGCTACGTGTTGCGCATCGATCCGCAAGCGACGTTCACTCCCGAGAATACTTATTTTCGCGACGATCGCGTGAAGCAGGTGGTCGGCGTGAAAGTGCAGCTGACGCAGGGCATCGGCTACGCCAAGCCCGGCATGCCCGCGGACGGCGAAATTCTTACCAGCGGCAACACCTGGCCCCCGCACAAACGAGCGGCGCAGTGAGCACGGCCGCGACCAAACCGGCGGATCGCCGCGCGCGCGATGCAGCGCCTTCCGGAACTGCCATCGACGTGCGCGGCCTCCATAAAAAGTACGGCACGCTCGAAGCGGTGCGCGGAATTTCGTTTGACGTGCAGCGCGGAGAAATATTCGGCCTGATCGGCGCCGACGGCGCGGGAAAAACCACCACGTTTCAGATTCTTGCGGGAGTAATGGAAGCGACCGGCGGAACGGCCGAGATTTTCGGACGGCCGGCGCGCGACGCGCGTTCGCGGACCGGATATCTCACGCAGACCTTCAGCCTCTATCCCGACCTGAGCGTGAGCGAAAACATCCGCTACATCGGCGAATTGCGGCATGTGCCTCCGGAGGAAATCGATGAACGCGGCGGGCGCTACCTGAAGATGTTCGATATGGACCGCTTCGCGCAACGGCTGGCGGCGCAGCTGAGCGGCGGCATGAAACAAAAACTGGCGCTGGTGTGCGCGCTGGTTTCCGAGCCTGACGTTTTGCTCCTGGATGAGCCGACCACCGGAGTCGATCCCGTTTCGCGGCGCGAGTTTTGGGACACGCTGGCCCATCTGGCCGGTCAGGGACTTACGGTGCTGGTGGCCACGCCGTATCTGGACGAAGCGGAGCGCTGCCATCGCATCGCGCTGATTCACCTCGGCGAAATTCAGCAGGTCGGCACGCCCGATGAAATTCGGGAGAGCCTGCACGCGAAACGGATCGAACTGCGCGCGCCGGACCTGCGGAAGGCGCTGCGGGCGGTGCAGAAAGCGTCGCGGCAGGAAGCGGATGTGTTCGACGTGCAGCGATTCGGCGACCGCCTCGATCTGCTTTCGCACGCGCCCGAAGCGGCGCAACGGGAAATCGAAGAGGTCATGCGCGACGAGGGAATTGCGATTGACAGCATGCGCATCGACGAACCCACGCTCGAAAATACTTTCGTCGCGACGCTGCGCTCGCTGAGCCACGAAATGAAGGACACGCCATTTCCCGCGCGGCACGACCACCGCGGCCAGCGCGGGCAGATCGCCATCGGCGCGGAGCACATTACCAAGCAATTCGGCTCCTTCACCGCCGTGCATGACGTCAGCCTGCAGGTGCGCTACGGCGAAATTTACGGCCTGCTGGGCGCCAACGGCGCGGGAAAAACCACCACCATCAAGATGCTGTGCGGATTGCTGGATGCCTCCACGGGAAAAATGCAACTCGCCGGCGAGACCGGCGCGTTCCGCTCTACGGAAATCCGGCAGCAGATCGGATACATGTCGCAAAAGTTTTCGCTCTACGACGATTTGTCGATTGCGGAAAATCTGGATTTTTTTGGCGGCGTCTACGGCGTGCCCGCCGAAGAGCTTCGGGAAAAGGAGCGTTGGGTGCTCGATTTTTCCGGTCTCGAGGGAAAGGAACAGCTGATCACGCGCAGCCTGCCGGGCGGATGGAAACAGCGCGTGGCGTTCGGAAGCGCCATCATGCATGAACCGGGGATCGTGTTTCTGGACGAGCCGACTTCGGGCGTCGATCCGCTGGCGCGGCGCGCGTTCTGGACCATGATCAATCATCTGGCCGATGCGGGCACGGCGGTGCTGGTGACCACGCACTACCTGGAAGAGGCGGAGCAGTGCAACCGGCTGGGGTTGATGGTGGCCGGAGAACTGCTGATCGAAGGGTCGCCCACCGAAATCAAGGCGCAGCAGCACGGGCACCTGCTGGAGTTTCTGGTGGACCAGCCGCAGCGCGCCACCGACTTCCTGAAATCCCAAACGCAGCATTGGCGGGTGGCGCTGTTTGGCAAGCGGCTGCACATCATCACGGACAGCGACGCCGAAACCGGAATCCGCGAAAACACCGAGAAACTCGCGGCGCAAGGAATCCGCGTGCTGGAAGCTCGCGAGGGCCGCTTTTCTCTCGAAGATGTGTTCATCACCGTCGTGGAACAGGCGCGCGAGCGCGGCAAGATCGGCGCGGAAGAGTAGCGGAAGACCAGCGGAGCAAAATCATGAGGAGAATTCTCGCGCAGGCCCGGAAAGAATTGACGCAACTGCTGCGGGACCGCCTCGCGGTAATGCTGGCGCTGTTTCTCCCCGTGGTTCTGGTGCTGCTGCAGACCACGGCGATTTCGCTGACGGTCAAGGATCTCCCGATCATCATCCAGGACTTCGACCAGTCGCAAGCCTCGCAGCAACTGGCCGACGCGTTTCGCCAGTCGCTGAGTTTTCACGTGGTGGCCTGGCCCACGGACAAGCAGCCGGAAGTGGCTTTCGCATCGAACAAGGCCCGCGGCGCGCTGATCATTCCGGAAGACTACGGCCGGCGCATCGCGCGCGGCGAAGACACCACCGTGCAGATCCTCGTCGACGCGTCGGACGGCAATACCGCGCAAATCATTTCCGGCGACGCGGCGCAAATCGTGCGCGCGTATAACGCGGAAAACGCGGGCGCTTCCAAACCCGAGCCGGTGAACGCCTCGATCCGGCTGTGGTACAACCCCAGCCGCTCATCGCAGAAATTCTACGGGCCGGGAATTTACGTGCTGGCGATGTCGCTTTTCCCGCCGCTCTTGGCGACGCTGGCGATGTCCAAGGAAGGCGAGCAGAAAACGATCCTGCAGGTTTACGTGTCGAATATTTCGGCGCACGAATTTCTGCTGGGGAAGATCGCCGCGTTCATGGTTGTGGCCACGGCAGAGGGAATTATTTTGATGGGAATTTTATTTCTGGGATTCGGACTGCGCTTCGCGGGCGACCCGACGCCGTTCCTGGTGGCCACGGTCCTTTACATGTTCTGCGTGACGGCGTTCGGAAACATGATCGGCGCGGCGATTCCCAGCCAGGTTGCGGCTATGCAGGCGGTGGCGACCGCCGGATTTCTTCTGGTGTACATGCTCTCCGGATTGCTGTTCCCGATTGAAAATATTCCCGCGGCCATTCGATGGATTTCCAACATTGTGTGGGGCCGCTACTACATCGAAATCGTGCGCGACGCGCTGCTGGCGGGTGGAGGCTGGCCCTCGGTGTGGCTGAAAGTGCTGGCCATCGCTCTGATCGGCGCCATTTTTTACACCATCGCGTGGCGCAACATGCGGCGCATGCAGTTGAAGGATTAAGCAGCCATGAATCGAATTCAAGAATGGATCGGATACCGGATGCTGGCGCTGATCCGCAAGGAATTTCGCCAGATCCTGCGCGATCGCCGGCTGGCCATCTCGCTGATCCTGCCGCCCACGCTGCAATTGCTGCTCTTCGGATTCGCTTTGAATGCAACGGTCAGCAACCTGCGGCTCGGAGTGGTGGACGACAGCCGAACCCCAGAAAGCCGCGAACTGATCGCCAACATGACCGAGAGCCAAAGCTTTCGAAGCGCCGGAACGTACTTCAACGTGAATGAAATGGGCCGGAAGATCGCGGACGGAGATCTGGATGCCGGCCTCGTGATTCCCTACGACTACGCGCGCGATTTGGAGCGCGGGCGTCCGGCGAACGTGCAGGTGCTGCTGAACGCCATGAACTCCAACACGGCCACGATCGGGCAGGGGTACGCGCAAGGCGTCATTGCAACCTACAACCAGACGCTGCGCGGCGAGGGCATTCACGCGCAGTTCCAGCAGGTGGCAGCGCCGGACGTCAGCCGGCGCGGCCTGGTCAACCTGCTTCCCGCGTACCTCTATAATCCGGGCCTCGAGCCGACGTGGTTTATCGTGACCGGAGTGCTGGGAGTGCTGCTGATCTTGAACGGGTCGCTGATCTCCGCCGCGGCGATCGTGAAGGAGCGCGAGGCCGGCACGCTTGAGCAGTTGCTGATGTCTCCGGCGACGACCACGCAGATCATTGTGGCCAAGCTGCTGCCGCTGTTTGTTCTGCTGTGCTTGATGGGCACCATGGCCATTGTGATCATGCGCATCGTGTTTGGAATTCCATTCCGCGGAAATGTTTTTCTGGTGATTTCCGCCGCCGCCCTTTGCCTGTTGTGCGGGATCAGCATCGGCACGTTCATCGCCACGTTTACGAGGTCCGCGCGCCAGGCGCAGCTCACACTATTTTTTGTGAATCCGCCGCTGACTTCGCTTTCCGGCGCGTTCACGCCGGTGGAAGCGATGCCCAGTTGGCTGCAGCCGGTGGCGCAATTCAATCCCATCCAGCATTTCGGCCAGATTTCCCGCGGAGCAATGTTAAAGGGCAGCGGGATCGACACGCTGTGGCCAAATTTCCTCGCGCTGTTGGCGTTCACCGTCGTGCTCGTGGCGCTGAGCATCTGGCGATTCAGAAAACAACTAAGCTAGCCCGCATCAAGGGAGTTTCCATGCTCAAAAAAATAGAAGGTCGAGTTTTCTCAAACGCGCCCGCGAATCGGGGCTGCCGCAAATACGCCGCCGGAGTGGCGGCGCTGGCCGCTGCCGCGCTGCTTTCTTCCACGCCGCTCTTCGCGCAGTTCGGCGCCCCGAGTGGATCGTCGCAGGGCACCGCGGCCGCGCAGCTTCCGCTCTCCGGCCGGACGGCGCAATCCGGCGGCACGGTAAAAACTTCGGAAGCCCCCGCGCCCAGCACCACGTCCACGGTAAACACGCTGAGTCCCAATGTGCAGGTTCAGGGAACGTATGCCGGGAGCACTCCCGGCATTTCCAAAATGCCTTTCGACGGAAAACTTGGCTTGCGCGATGCGGTGCAGCGCGGGCTTTCCTACAACCTCGGCGAAACAGGGGCGACCCAGGCCTTGCGGCAGGCGCAGGGGCAAAGCAAGGTGGCGCGCAGCAGCCTGCTGCCGAATGTGAATGGCACGATCAATGAAAACGTGCAGACCACCGATTTGCGCGCGCAAGGTTTTCGATTCAGCTTCCCGGGATTTTCGATTCCCAACGTGATCGGACCGTTCAACTACATAGATTTTCGGGCGCATCTTTCCCAGAGTCTCTTCGATCTGACGGCGATCAACAATTACCGCGCCGCGAGCGAGATCGCCAAAGCGAATCGCTATACCGCGCAGGATGCACGCGAACTGATCGTGCTGGCCGTCGGCGGAGCTTATCTGCAGGCCATCGCCGCGAAGGCTCGCGTGGCGTCCGAAGAAGCGCAATTGCAGAGCGCCAACGCCGTGTACGACCAGAGCCAGCAGCAATTTGCCCAGGGGCTCATCGCCAAGGTCGACGCCGATCGCAACCAGGTGCAGGCGCTGACGCACCAGCAGCGCTTGCTCTCTCTCAAGAACGATCTTTCCAAGCAGAAAATAAATCTGGCGCGAATGATCGGCCTTCCCGCCAACGATCAGTATGACCTCACCGACGAAATTCCGTTCGCGCCGGCCGCGCCGTTCACCGTGGACGCCGCGCTGTCGCAAGCCTACCAGCAGCGCGCCGATCTGAAAGCTGCCGACGCGCAGGTGCGCGCCGCGGAACGAGCGCACTCCGCTGCGCGTGCCGAGCGCTACCCATCGCTCGGCGCCACCGCCGACTACGGCGGCATCGGCGTGAATGCCAGCCAACTGCAAATCACCTACACGGCCGGGGCCAGTCTGAAAATTCCCATCTGGCAGGGCGGCCGGGCCGACGGCGACATTCAGCAGGCAGACGCTGCGCTCGACCAGCGCCGCGCCGAGTACGACGATTTGAAGGGACAGATCGAAAGCGACGTGCGCAGCGCCTACCTCGATCTGCAGGCGGCCTCCAGCCAGGTGGAAGTCGCGGAGAAAAATGTTGCCGTGAACAAAGAAGCGCTGGAGCTGATGCGCCAGAAAGTCGAAGTCGGCGTGATCGACAACGTGGCCTACGTACAAGCGCAGGAAGAAGTGACCAACGCCGAATTCGATTACATCAATGGCGTATTCGCGTTCAACGTTGCCAAGCTTAGCCTCGCGCGGGCCATGGGCCGCGCTGCAGACGGTTTGCCGGGAGCGCCGAAGGCTCCGTAGCGGGTTTGACATGTAGCGCCCGCCTTCAGGCGGGCATTGTGGCGTACCACGGATGCCCGCCTGAAGGCGGGCGCTACAAAAGTTTTCGGGAGTTTTCCCACAAATTCTCTAGCTGGTGCGATGCACCTTCAGGAAGTGTAGCGTGATTTCCTGAGGTCGCAGCGACTTCAGCTCCATCTCAACATACTTTCCTTGGGTCACTTGCCTCAGGCTGTAGGTGGCGGGTTCAGATTCGACACTTTCGTGTCCCACGAGCGGCTTGAGAAATTCGCGCGCGTCGTCGGCCGAAGGTTGCTCGCTGCTCTTTGGCCGCACCAGCGCCTCCACCACATAGCTGCGCAGCAGCTTGGGCCAGTAGCGCTCGAAGAGAGATGGCGAAGCAAACACATCGCTCCAGGCCACTTCGCCGCCGTAAGCAACGACCACTCCCACCACCGACTCACCCTTCAATTTTCCGGTGGCGCGTTCGAAACGGCGTTGCACCTCTTCAGCAAACGCGTCCGCGGGAACGCCGACCTGCGGCGAGTTGTACACCTTGGCGTAAGATTGTGTCGGCGCGTCCGCCGCAATGACCCCGGCGATCGTCGCTGCCGGGACTGCAACGGATTCCGAGGCTTGCCCGGCTCGCACCGGAGGCGGCCCATCGACGGCTCGGCCCGAAAATGAGGCGCTGGGCGTGCCGCTCCGCACCGCGTCCCACACCCTGGACTGCTCCTGGGTGACCGCGGCCTGCTCGCGC
>DATGJQ010000039.1:0-10634 GCA_035295105.1 Candidatus Acidiferrales bacterium
GGCCACCACGATCGTGGGCTTCTCGGCCAGCTTCTCGCTGAACGCCGCCAGCTCATTCTCGATAATTTCGTAGTCGTGGACGGGATCGCGGTCGGAAGCGTCGCTGGTGTCGATTAAGTGTGCGATGAGCCGGGTGCGTTCGATGTGTTTCAGAAATCTGATCCCCAGGCCCACGCCGGTATGCGCCCCTTCGATCAGGCCGGGCAAATCGGCGACTACAAACGTGCGGCCGCCGCCCTTTTCCGATGGCTTTCCCGGAGCGCCGTCTGCGGAAACTACTCCCAGTCCCGGCTGCAGCGTGGTGAACGGATAATCCGCGATTTTTGGACGCGCTGCGGAGATGCGCGAAATCAGCGTCGACTTTCCCGCATTCGGAAATCCCACCAGGCCGACGTCCGCGAGCAGCTTCAACTCCAAGTGGAGGTTGCGCTCCGCCCCGGTCTGGCCCTCTTCCGATTCGCGCGGCGCCTGGTGCCAAGGCTTGGCAAAATGCTGATTGCCCCGGCCGCCACGCCCGCCCTGCGCGACCAGAATACGCTCGCCGGGCTTGGCCAGATCGGCAATCATTTCTCCCGAATCCTGGTCCGAAACGACGGTGCCGACGGGAACCGCCAGAACCATGTCCGCGCCGGAATGTCCTGAACAGTTGGAACCTTCGCCGTGGCGGCCGCGGTCCGCCTTGAATTCGCGGTTGTAGCGGTAGCGCAACAGCGTATTGTCATGCGAATTCGCTTCGAGGTAGATGCTGCCGCCATGGCCGCCGTCGCCGCCGGAAGGTCCGCCGCGCGGCACAAATTTCTCCCGGCGGAAAGCAACGCACCCGTTGCCGCCGTTGCCGGCCTTCACGTAGATTTTCGCTTCGTCGACAAACACCATGGTCGTCTATCGCCCTTCAAAGAATACGACAGCGCAGGATGACTTGCACCAGTGGTGCAGGCTTCCCAGTGGCACAGGCTTCAGCCTGTGGGGTTCCATTCGGAACCTCAGGCTGCGCAAGTTCGCCAAGATCAGATGAAAATCCACAGACTGAACAGTCAGCCGGAAAATGTTAAACGTTGTCATTCTGAGCGAAGCGAAGAATCCCTCTTGGTTTATTGCTTGCACTGAAATCGAAGAGAGATTCTTCGCTTCGCTCAGAATGACAAAACAACATCTTCCCGCGGACGGTGAGGCCTGGCACACTTCAATAAAAAAAAGCGGCTCCGCGTCCGCGGAGCCGCTTCCTCGAACTCCCGATCCCGTTAGTTTGCCGGCGCAGCGGCGGGCTTGGCCTGATCCGGCGGCAGGACGCTGATAAACCGCCCATCCTGGCCCTTGTCCTGGAACAGCACCACGCCATCGATCAGCGCGAACAGGGTGTCATCCTTGCCGCGCCCCACGTTCACTCCGGGCTTGTGCCGGGTGCCGCGCTGGCGGATCAAAATTGTACCCGCGTGGACCAACTGGCCGCCGAAGCGCTTGACGCCGAGCCTTTGTCCCTGCGAGTTGCGGCCATTTACAGAGGAGCCGCCACCTTTCTTATGTGCCATCGCTGAATTCCTTCGGAGCTCTTAAAGCTCGATGCCGCTGACCTGGACGGCGGTGTAATTCTGCCGGTGGCCGCGAACGATTTTGTACTGCTTGATGCAGCGGTACTTGAATACGGTAATGCGCGGGTGGCGTCCCTGTTCGACAATCTTGCCGACGACCTTGGCCTTGGCGGCATTCGCGCCGGTCAGAAACTTCTTCTCGTCGGTGGCCATGCCTACCACGTCACCAAACGTCACGGAATCGCCCACTTTGCCGGGCAAGGTTTCAACCTTGACCGTATCCCCGGGAGCTACCCGGTACTGCTTTCCACCACTTCGAATCACGGCGTACATCGCCCCTCCAGACACAAATCGCAAACCCCCATTATAGGGACGTATCGATCGAACGTCAACGACGTTCCCTCCTCACAAACCTCAACCTTGTGTACACTATGGCAAACGATCCAATGCAGTCGGAGCCCGGGCAATGACCGAACCTGAAAAACAGGCTCAAGCCATCTATGAGACGCTGGTGGCCTCAAGCAAGACCCGCCCCATGCGCTTCCAGACCATGGAGCAATTACAGCGGGAGACCGCCGCGTGGAAAGCCACCAACCCGGGTTTTCTGGCGCTCGAGCGCGCAGAACCCGATGTCCTGCGCTCCTACCTTGCCCAATGCTTCGGCTGGCTGAAGGCCGAGGCTCACTTGGCCAAGGACTATACGGCCTGCAACACCGTGGCGGAGGGCATCCAGGTGGCGCTGGCGCGGGTGCCCAAGCCGCTGCCCGGTGAACTCGTCGAGCATCTTTTCGGCGAGTACTACGGCGCGGTGGGCGAAATGGCGCACATGTTTTTCCCGGTACGGCAGCTCATCCTGTGCCTGACGCGGGAGCAGGTGACCGACAAGATCCGCACCCACCTGCGCAAACTTCACCTTCACCTGGCCCCTAGCCCGACCGGAAAAATCGAGCCCGCCACACAAAAATTCCGCGACGAAATCGCCGAATTGATTCGCGTCGAGGGCGAGAAACAATTGGACTCGGGCCGCGGCCCGTGGTCGCAGATCGTGTTCGATGAAATCAAAGAGAAAGATGACATCACCCGCTCCGGCTGGGAAGGTTTTCTGGAGCATTGCCGCGCGCTGGAGCAGGCCGTGCCCGGAGCGAAATGGAAAAAGCGATCCCGGGAGCTGATCGCCATCCTCGGAGAGTCGGAAGTTTATTCGGCAATCCTGCGATGGCTGGCCCTCGGCCCGACGCCGGAGCAGCCTCCCGAGGCGCGTTCTCCGATTGAGGATTCGCCCTACCAGAAGGGGGCGGTCTGGTGCCTGGCGGAGCGCAACGATCGCGAGGCGGCGGTGGCCATCGCGGATTTCGGCCTAGCCTGCCTGCGCAAGATTCCGCTGCTCGGCGCGGTGTCGCAAAAGGTCGGCTTCACATGCGTGCAGGCTCTCGGCGCGATGCAGTGTGGCGAGGCGGTCGCGCAGTTAACGCGCCTGCGCGCCAAAGTGAAGTACACCGTCGCTCGACGCCTGATTGAAAAATCACTCCATCAAGCGGCGGAGCGCAGCGGATTGACGGTGCAGGCGCTGGAGGATATGTCCGTCGGCAACTACGGGCTCGACGCGCAGGGAGAAGCGAAAGTTGACATCGGCGACTCGCAGGCCGTCATTCGCCTCGGCGAAGACGGAACCGTCGGAGTCGCCTGGTTCGATGCGGATAGAAAATTGGTGAAGGCCGCTCCTTCGCACATCAAAAAAGCGTTCCCCAGGGAAGTGCGCGGGGTCGCAACGCAGTCCAAGGAACTGGAGCAGTCTTACACCGCTCAGCGGACGCGCCTCGAATCTTCCTTCCTGCTGCCCGGGGACATGCCCCTCGCGCACTGGCGGCAATATTTCGTGGAACATCCGCTGCTGGGCTTTTTGGGCCGCCGGTTGATCTGGGTTTTCCGCAGCGAGCGGGGAGAAGACCAGTCGGGAATCTGGTCCGCCGACGGCGTCATCGATTCCTTTGGAATTCCCGTCGACCTGGGCGGAGCGCGCAGCGTTCGCCTTTGGCATCCGCTGGCCTCCGATTCCGCGGAGATCCAGAGGTGGCGCGAGCGCATCTTCAAGCAAAAAATTCGCCAACCGTTCCGCCAGGCGTTCCGCGAGTTTTATGAGGTGACCGACGACGAGCGCCAGACCAAAGGTTACTCCAACCGATTCGCGAAAATTCTGATGCGCCAGCACCAGTTCGCCGGCCTGTGCCGCGCGCGCGGCTGGGAGTATCGATTGATGAGCGCGATATTCGACGGCGGCAATGTGCCCACCAAAAAACTGGATGCCTGGAACATGCGCGCGCAATTCAGCGTCGATATTCCCTCGGACCGCAACGGCTCACTCCTGGACTCGGCGCTCGGCGAGCAATCCGGCGCCGGAATCAACCTGTTCGTCGGATCGGACCAGGTGCGTTTCTATCGAGACTCCCGCCAGGTAGCCATCGACCAGGTTCCCGCGGTGGTCTATTCCGAAGTGATGCGCGACGTCGACTTGTTTACCGCGGTGGCCGGCATCGGCGGCGACGAAACCTGGACCGACCAGGGCGACCGCGGCATCGGAATTTTCAGCGATGATTTCAATATGCAGGCATTGCTGGGAATCATCGGCCTGCGGCGCGAAACACTGGCGCTGGTGCTGCCAAACACCGCGATCCATGACCGCTGCACCGTTCACAAGACCGCACTGAAAGTGCAAGGACAGCTGGGAATCTATCGCATCGAGTTTGCCTGGGGCAGCGCCGCGCTGGTGACCGAAACCGGATTACGCCGCCTGCGAATTCCGCGCAAGGTACTCGATGCGGTTTCCCTCGACTACGGCGCCATTTCCGTCGATCTGGACTACCGCACCGAAATGATTTTGCGCCAGGCCTACGTGCTGGCCGACGACTGGAAAATCGACGATCCGGACCTGATCCAGCAACTGATGCCGAAGTAGCGCCCACGAAGAAGGCTTCAGGTGGTGCACTTTCACGGTTCATCGCCAACTGCCGCGCATGTTTTGTCATTCTGAGCGCTCGCACCGAGGACTCGCGCCGCGAAGCGAAGAATCTCTCTTCGATTTCAACACAAGCAACAACGAGAAGTGGTAGTCGACTTAAGTAGGACAGGCTTCAGCCTGTCTGGTTTAGACGAGCGTCACGCGCGAATCTAAACCGCCCGGGATTCTTCGCGTCGCGGCGCGAGTCCTCGGTGCGAGCGCTCAGAATGACAACGGTTTGAGTTTTTTCTCATCCTGCGAAGTTTGTGCTACTGTGCAATTCTGCAAAGAAAAAGGATAATGCAATGATCCTCACCCTTCGACAACGATTTACGATATTTGCAATGCTCGTCGCGGCCATGGCGTTTTTTTTCGCCGCACAAGCCCAGGAGAAGAAATACCCCAAGCAATCCGATCTCCCCGATCCCTACCGCCTGGTGGACAACTGGCCCACGCTTCCCGCCAGCATGAACGGCGGGCACTGGGGCGAGTTGATCCGCGCGGACATCGATCCCAAAGGGCACATCTGGGTATTCCATCGCTGCTTCAACACCGAACCCGCGGGCTATGCCACCTGCGTCGGGCGCACCGAGCCACCGATTCTGGAATTCGATCCGTCCGGGAAACTTCTCTCCAGCTTTGGCAGCGGCATGTTCGCCTTTCCGCACGGATTCAAGATCGATCGCGAGGGAAATATCTGGGCCAGCGACGCCAACGCCGATGAGACGGTGCTCGGCAAATCGGCGAAAGACGCCAATGGCGTGGTGCGCGGACACCAGGTTTTCAAGATGAGCCAGACCGGCAAGGTTCTGCTGACACTGGGCAAGGAGGGAGTGAAGGGAAACGGGCCGGACACCTTTGACATGCCGACGGGAATTGCGATCGGCGATCATGGCGATATTTTTGTCACCGACGGCCACGGCAAGAACGATCGCGTGGTGAAATTTTCCAGCGACGGAAAATTCATCAAGGCCTGGGGGCATCACGGTTCCGGTCCGGGAGAATTTGACCAGCCGCATGACATTTCCATCGGCGGCTCGCAGAATCGCGTGTATGTTGCCGACCGCAGCAACAGCCGGGTGCAGATTTTCGATCAGGACGGAAATTTCATCGCCGCGTGGAAGCAGTTCGGCCGCCCGAGCGCCGTCTATGTTTCAAAGGATGACACGCTGTACGTGAGCGACTCGCAATCGAATTCGACCGTCGACCCCGGCTACTTGCGCGGCATTACCGTTGGCAGCGCCAAAGACGGTTCGCTGCGGGCGTTTATTCCCGATCCCGATCTGGCGCAGGCGGATGTGAATCGCATTTCCGGGGCGTCCGGCATTGTGGCCGATGACCATGGGACAATTTACGCGGCGGATGTGGGGCCGCACCGTTTGCGGAAGTACGTGCTTAAGTAGGACGGGCTTCAGTCCTGTCGCAATTCGTGCTTGCTTGGTGTCGTCTAAACCAGACAGGCTGAAGCCTGTCCTACTGTCTATCGTCGCGAATTGCAACTCCTCTTGCTGAAATTTCTTTCAGCAGTTGCACCACGGCGGGCGTCGTCTCGCCATCGCCGGACACTACCACGGCCCACTCCAGATTTTCCCGAAACGCCTTGGTCACGATGCTCCAGATTTGCAATGCGGGTGGCGTGATCTGATTGATCTGGATCAGCGACCAATGCCGGGCCAGTGCAACGGCTGTCGCGTAATCGGGCGGCGGTCCTTCCACGATGAAGTGATTGTTCCCGCAAACAAGGATGCCGATCATGCGACCTCAGGCCTCGAGCCGCGGATCAGGAACGGCGCGGCCCACGGCGAAATGGTAGATGACCTGGCGTGGAAGCTCGCTCGGATCCTTTCGGGGTTGCGTGCCGTCATGCTTCTCAGGGAACTGGCCCGCGGGGGAAGCGCGCTCTTCGCGGGATTCGGAAATCACCGGTGAATTTTCGCGCGCATCGCGTGTCTGGGCCGCTGCGCGAGACGCCGGCGAGCCGAGCATCACCAGCGCCGCTTTTTCCGCTTCGCGCGCCGACGCGGCAACGGATTCAAGCCCCTCGTCGAGGAATCCGAGGTAGCGGTGAACGTCGTCATCATAGAACGCGCCGATGCCGGTGGCGTTCCAGCCGAGCGCTTCCGCGCCGAGATACAGACGCTGGCCGATTGCCCCGGCTTCAAAGTAAACATACCGGTAGCCGCGATTGCCGTACACCAGTGCCGCGGTGTTCAGATCGGCGATCATGGATATGGTAAAGCACGAATTTCCCGCCAGCGCTTGTTCCAGGCTGAGAAATGCCGCCACGCGCTGCACGTTGCCGGAGTGCAGGAGTTCCAGCCGCGCGTTTATGCGGTCCCAGCGATACACGCCCGGCTCGCAATCGTTTACGCGATGTACGTACAGATAAAGCGTCACAAGTTCGGCGCCTCTCCTGGCGACGCCCGAATCGCCGTTCAAATTTTGCCGCCAGTCCGCGGGCCAGTCGCGAGTGGCAAAATCGAGGAGTTGCTCCAGATCTTTGCGCTCCATGGAGCTCGCGTGAACGTCAAAATCAAGCGCTGAGCGCCGGCGTCGCGCCACCGCACCGAGCGGCGCGTCGCGCGGCGCGTTCGGCAACGTCGGGCTTCCGACTGAAAGTTGCGAGTCCGCAACGGAAATGTGCGGCAGCGGCCCCGGGAGCGCAGGGAGAATCGTCGATGCGTGCATGCTCAAAAGCAAATCGTAGCGAACTTCCTCCGCCGATAGTTCGTTCGGAGTTCCAATGAACGGTCCCACGGTCGCCACGGAAAGATCGTCTTTCGCGTCTGCAAAGCTCCCCGGAAAAGCGAGAAACAGCATCGGCGCTTCATCGACGCGGCCAAGCCCCATGGCGTGAGCCATTCGGGCGTCACCGAAATGGCCGACCGCGTATCCCCGCAATCCTAATGCACTCGCAGCCAGCAGCAAGCTCATCGACGCATGTCCCAAATCGTGGCAGCAATACCGGTAGGCGCGGTCCCCGTACTTCCACGCCTCCCGCCAAAAAATAGAAGTCAGTCCAACAATCAGACGCGGCCGTGCCGCCCATGGAATCTCGAGCGCGCCGGTAAGTTGCCCGATCCAGCCGCCAGCGCTGCGAAGTTCGAGCGCGTGCCGGTCCGCCCGATAGTGATACAGGCCGTCGCCAATGCCCGCGACTCCACAAAGTGCCAGATAAGTTTCCGTCGGATGAAGATTGCCGGAGGAGGGATTCACCCGCAGGCTGTAGCGAGCGCCTGATCCAGCTACCGTTTTCCAGGAACTCACCGCCATGGAGTTCCACAAAAAACTGCTGAGCCAATTCAGATCGAGTTGAACTGGCTCGCGACGTTCGGATGCATGTTCGGCGCATGTAACGCTATCCTCGGCTAGTTTCGCCATCGCGGCGAAGGTTCCCGTTTCCAGCGAGTCCGGTGCAGGCGGAAGAGGAATGATGGATGCGCCGTCATACACGCGAAATGGATTGGGCTGATTGTGCCAATCAAGATATCGCGCGTTTGTGCGAACGGAATAATAAGTGTGCTTGGTGGCCTGATGATATGCGAACAGGCGTTGTGTATCGCGGTTAAGGCTTCCACATTCGGGATGGTCCCAGATGCGAGAGAGAAAACGCGTCATGCGTTCGTCTTTCTGGTCAAAATGCCAGCCGCAGTTTCGCGCGCGTTTGAAAATTTTTAGATGGGCGGCGTTGCGCTTACATTTGTGTGAGCTTGCCCACGTCTAGAATGCCCGGATGCTCGCCTGAAGGCGAGCGCTACTAGTTTATTCCTCGGGAGAAATTACGACGACCAGATCCGCATCGCCCTCGAACGTACTGGCCGCTGCCGCCGGGGGCGCATTCCTCAACTGTTCCAGCTGCGCCTGCACCTTGGCCCAATCTTTCGGCTTGCGCTTTACCGCATAGGGCGCGTCCGGATGCCCGAAGAATTCCAGCAGTTCTGCGCGAAGTTCCGGCGACGCTCCGCTGAAATTCTGCTTGGCCAGTTCGTTGAGCAATTTGGCCTGAGCCTCGTCGTTCAGTCCGTATTTCCCCGGCCCGGTCACACCCCCGGTATCAAAATTGTCATCCAGCAATTTCGGCTGGCCCGAGGAGACTTCGCCCAGCAGTTGTCGGTAACGGTCGACGGACGCGTTGAAGCTGGCCTCAAACAGTTTTTCGGTCGCCGGCGTGGGCGTGCGAAGTTGCAGCACCTTAAGCGGGCCGAACTTGGGCAGGATGCGCACCAGAAATGCGAGGAACCTTTCCCAGAATGTTGGGGGCTGATAATCCTTGCCCCAGTTTTTCTGGTAACTGGCTTTGGACAAATTGTAGAGAAACTTCTTGCGCGTGATGCCCGGCTCGTCCTTTTTGATTTCGTCTTTCTTCAGGCTCCAGGCAATGCGCGTAGCCTTGGGCAGCAGCCGGCTGACGTCGCGCCGGTAGGAACCGAGCACCTTATCCTCGTTGCTGAGCACCTCTTTGAGGTTCAGGCCGTAAGTTTCCTGAAACGCCTGCTCCAGCAACGGCACGGCCACCGCAAACCCGATAAAGTCGTGATAGTTGTCCGGAGCGTAGCGGCCCTGCGCGACTTCCAGCACATCGAAGCCGAATTCCGTTTTGACGTGCGCCAGTTTGTCCTGCTCGTATGTCACCGAGTCGCCGTATTTCACTTGCAGCTTGGGATATAAGAGCGGCACCGCGCGATTGGTGCCCAGCGGGTGGCCCTCGTTGTCCGCGGCATAGTGGGCCAGCGCACCGAGAGCGAAAGCGTATCCATTTACGTCGGTGGAATCGCGGATCAGCGCCAGGACGAAGTCGCCGCTGCGCACATAGTGCGTCAAGTCGCTGAAGAAGAAGCTGCCGTGCGGATAGTAGCCCATGTCCTGAATGATGGCTCCGCCGTACGCATAGCCGTGCGCTTCCTTGAGCTGTTCCGGCGTGGATGAGGGAAAACGTTTTAAGAGCAGCGGGCGGATATTAGCGTCCCAGGCGACATCGATGATCGCTTCGTGCGCCAGGACGGCGTAGGCGAGAGCCTCGCCGGGCCAGCTGAGACAGATGGCCAGCGCCAGAAGGGCGGCGAGCACTTTCCAGTGAACTCCGTGACGGTGACCCATGTTCGCCGCTCGCATCCTCCCTGCGATCTTAGCTTAGTTCCCTCCTTCTGAGTACGCGATCGCCCGGGGAAAAGCCTTAGAAATGCCGGGAAATTACAGTGAGAGTCATCAGGAGATCGCGGTATACGCTACCGGAGGCCACAGGAGGAGTGGACGATCGCATTGACCGCGAACTGCATTTGCGCGAACCGGGATCGTGTGAAATAACGCGGTTTGTCTCCGTCCAGATTCTCAGCCCCATTCCGCCTCGCTGGTGAGATACTGGCGTGAGCGGTTTTCCGGAGTTTGCTTCAGGATCTTGAGCACGCATGTGGAAAGCTAATTATTCTCATCGACTTCGCATTCTAATCTGTGCCTCCGCGCTCGCTCTGGCAGCTTCTCTTTTTCCGATCCAGTCTCGCCCGGCACGCGGATCGCGCCCGCCGGCCGGCTCTGCCGCGAGTTCCGGCTCCACCGGCGTGACTGGCGCCCCACCCCCGGCGATGATCATAGGTTTCCTCGGCGGATTCGTCCGGCACGACAATCTGGTCCACAGCGAAGCGCAGCTCGCCGAGCGGCTGCGCCAGGAATATCCCTCCGGCGTGGATGTGGAAACGTATGAAAGCTACCACGGCGAAAACGCCAGAAAAAGAATTCTCAGCGTGCTGGACACGAATCACGACGGAAATTTGACGCCGGGCGAAAAACAGCAAGCCCGCATCATTCTGTACGGACATAGCTGGGGCGCCTCGGAAGCCATCACCGTCGCCCGCGAATTGGGGAGAGACGGAATTCCCGTGCTGCTCACCGTCCAGGTAGACAGCGTCGCTAAAATCTACCAGAACGATGCGGTCATCCCGCCAAACGTGGAGGAGGCCGCCAACTTCTACCAACCCGACGGTTGGGTGCACGGCCAGGCCGCCATCCGCGCCGCCGATCCCGCGCGCACAAAAATCATTGGAAATTTCCGCTTTAACTACAGGACCACCGCCTACGCCTGTGGCGAGTATCCGTGGTGGGACCGTTTCTTCGTG
>DATGJQ010000040.1:0-2440 GCA_035295105.1 Candidatus Acidiferrales bacterium
TGTCGCAATTCCGGCGCGTCGTCGGCGCCATCACCCGCGTGATTCAAACGGCTTAGGACAATTTGTACGAGCCGATCGGTGTTGTCGACCGGCGACGCGTGGGCGGCGATCATGTTTTTGTTGACAGCGCGAAGGCGAGGCACACCACCGTGTGGGAATTGTCCGTTGATAAGAGGACGATATGAAATGGCTCAGTGAACTTGGCCGCCGTCTGGCCATGCTTCTCCGCCGCATGCAGTTTGACCGTAACGTGGATGAAGAGATGCGCCTGCACATTGAATTACGTGAAAACGAATTGCGCGAAAACGGTGCGCCCCCTGAGCAGGCCTACACGGAGGCGCGCAAACATTTTGGAAACTCTCTCGCGCTGCGGGAGGCAAGTCACGATTCCTGGGGCTGGTCCTGGCTCGAGCATCTCGCCCAGGATTTGCGCTTCGCGTTCCGCATGTTGCGCAAATCTCCCGGCTTCACCGCCGTCGCCATTCTCACCCTCGCCCTCGGCATCGGTGCCAACACCGCAATCTTCTCCATCATCGACGCGATTTTCCTCCGCCCGCTGCCTTATCCCAACGCGCAACAGATTTACCTCGTGGCAAGAACTGGAAATGCATACGGTGGAGAGTCCATTTCTCCGGCGATTTTTGCGGCCTGGCGCCAACAACAGGAAAAGATCTTCAAGCACTTGACGCTGGTGCAAGGGATGGGCGACTCGACGCTTATGGTCTCGGGAGAGCCCTCAAGTGTCCCTTCGATTGCAATCTCGACCGATTTTCTCACCATGGTCGGCATCCATCCGCTCCTAGGGCGCGACTTCCGTCCCGAAGAAGGCGTGGTGGGTGGCCCAAATGTTGTGATGCTTGGCAACAGCCTGTGGCACAGCGAATTCGGAGCAGATCCGAATGCCGTGGGGCGAAGCGTCACATTGAATGGTAAGCCTTATACGATTGTCGGCGTCCTTCCCGCCGGATTCACAGATCCGACTTTCAGTCCGCCTGACGCGCAGCTCTGGTTTCCGGTGCAGGTTCCCGCTACGAGCAATGATCCCGGAAACGGAGGCCGTATCTGTTTCGGCGCATTGAAACCCGGAGTCAGCGTTGCAGAGGCTGAAGCCGCGCTTACGCCGGCGCTTTCGGACCTTCGACGCGAGTTTCCGAAAATGTTCGTGCTGCACGAGCGCGCGCATCTGATTCCGCTGCGCGAAATGTTGAACCAATGGGCGGGCGCGGCGGTGCTGCTGCTCTTTGGCGCAGTCGGCCTCGTGCTGCTGATTGCGTGCGTCAACGTCGCGAATTTGACGCTGGCCCGCTCGGCGACGCGCCAGCGCGAAATGGCTGTGCGCACCGTGATCGGCGCGAGCCGCGGCCGGATTGTCCGGCAACTTCTGACCGAGAGCATTTTCCTGGCGGTGCTGGGCGGAGTCCTCGGGATCGCGGCGTGCTACGCGAGCTTTCAGTTCATTGTCACTCTGGTTCCGGCAAGCTTGCCGCACGTTGGGGCGTTTGGGATTGACGCACGCGTGCTTCTCTTCGCTTTCGCGCTGAGTATAGTCACCGGAATCGCATTTGGCCTCGTGCCGGCGCTGGGCGCTTCGCGCGTTGACTTGAGCGGATCGCTGAAGGAATCCGGTGCACAGGCGGGCGCGAGAGCCACCGGCGGCCTTCGCCGCTTTCTGGCGGCGAGCGAGATCGCGATCTCCTTGGTGCTACTGATTGGCGCGGCGCTGGCGCTGGAAAGCCTTGCGCGCCTTACGATGGTGAAGCCCGGCTTCGATACGCAGAACGTGCTGACGTTCGCGGTGTCACTGCCGAGCCAAAAATACGACACTGCCGCGAAACGAACCGAGTTCTTCGATCAGACCATCTCCCGCGTCTCCGCGATTCCGGGCGTAGAGCAGGCCGCGATTATTGACACGCTACCGCTGCGCGAAGGCAGCGACATTCTCTTCAGCATTGAGGGCGGACCTGGTGTGGCGTCAGCCGGCCAGCCGCTGGACGCTGAAATTCGAATTGTCAGCCCGGATTATTTCCGCGCGTTGCGGATTCCGCTGATCAGCGGGCGCGAATTTACTGCGGCCGACAACGCGAGCGGCGCGCCGGTAGTGGTGATCAATCAGACCATGGCCAGAATGTTTTGGCCGGGCAAAGATCCCATCGGGCAGCAGATCTGGATTGGCAAACCGATGGGTCCGGCGCAGAGCGAGCCCGCGCCGAGGAGGGTTATCGGAATCGTCGGCGACGTTCGAGAGTCCACCCTGGGCGACCTGCCCGGTCAGGGAATGTTCATCCCTTACACCCAAACAAAGTGGAATGACTCGGCTTCGTTTCTGCTGCGCACGCGCGCCGCCGCGGCTCTCTCTCTTCCGGAGATTCGCAGCGCGTTGCACGACGTGGATCCCGGCGAGCCGCTCACACATGTGGAGAGCATGGAGCAAGTGGTTTCG
>DATGJQ010000041.1:0-9326 GCA_035295105.1 Candidatus Acidiferrales bacterium
CCGGATACACGGGCTTTACCATCCCGTTTGCGTTCGCGCTGGCGGCGCTGCTGGGCCGCTATCCCGGAGAGAAATGGATTCACCTGACGCGCCGCTGGACGATGATCGCCTGGGCGTTTCAATCGGCGGGAATTCTACTGGGCGCGCACTGGGCCTATGCCGTGCTCGGATGGGGCGGCTACTGGGGCTGGGATCCGGTGGAGAACGCCTCGCTGATGCCGTGGCTTACGGGCACCGCGTTTCTGCACTCCGTGATCATGCAGGAAAAGCGCGGGATGATGCGCGTGTGGAATGTCTGGCTGGTGTTCCTGACGTTCATGCTGTGCATCCTGGGGACTTCGCTCACGCGCAGCGGCGCGGTGAATTCCGTTCACGCGTTCGCGGAATCGAATATCGGCCACTGGTTCTGGGGATTTCTGCTGTGCATCATCATCGTGTGCCTCGCGGCCTACTTCAAGAACCGCGACTACCTGCGCAGCGATAACCAGCTGGATTCCATGCTGTCGCGCGAATCGAGCTTCCTGTTCAACAACCTGATCCTGCTGGTCGCCTGCGTCGCGGTTCTGGCCGGCACCTTGTTCCCGGTGTTGTCGGAAGCGGTGCGCGGATCGAAAATCAGCGTCGGCCCTCCATTTTTCAATCGCGTGAATATTCCCATCGCCATGTTCCTGCTGTTTCTGACGGGAGTCGGGCCGCTCCTCGCGTGGCGGAAAACTTCGGTGGAAAGTTTGCGCAAGAATTTTGGATTGCCGCTGATAGGCGGAGTGATCGTGGCGGCCATCGCCGTGGCGCTGGGCCTGCGCGAATTTTACGTAACCCTGTGCCTGTTGCTTTCCGTCTTTGTGACGCTGACGATTCTTGCGGAGTTCTATCGCGGCGCGCGCGTGATTTCCGCCCGCACCGGATCGAATCTGCTGTCCGCCGCTTCGCAGCTCACCATGCGCAACACGCGGCGCTACGGCGGGTACGTCGTGCACTTCGGAATGGTGCTGGTGTTCATCGGCATTTCCGGCCAGGCGTTCAACCAGGACAAGCAGATGGATATGTCCGCGGGCTCGACCATGACCCTCGGTCCGTATAATCTGCATCTCCAGAATTACGATTCGACGCAGGAGCCCAATTACAGCGCCGAACGCGCCACGATTGACGTGGAGAAGAACGGCCGCTCGGTGATGATGCTCTATCCCACCCGGCGTTTTTATCCCTCGAACCAGGAATCCGGAACCATGGTGGCAATCGCTTCGACACTGCGCGAAGACCTCTATGTGGTCTACGCCGGAACGAATCCGGATACCAACCAGCCGGTCATTCATGCTTATTTGAATCCGCTGGTGAAATGGATCTGGCTGGGCGGCGCGGTGGTGGTTCTCGGTACGATTCTCGCGCTGATGCCCAATCGCCAGGCCGTGATGGTGCTCTCCACTTCTCCGGCTGGTTCGTCCGCGCCGGTGCCGGGCGGCACGCAGGCGGCCCAGATTCCATATTCCGCTCGCTCGCAACTGCCGGATGGCCATGACTAAGCGCGCCAGACTCGCGGTGGTTTGCGCCGCGTGTATAGGAATCGCATCGGCACTGGTCCCGCTGCACGTGGACGCGCAGAAAACCGATCGCGCCAAATCCCTGGGCACCAAGCTGATGTGCATGTGCGGTTGCGGCCAGATTCTCACGCAGTGCAATCACATCAATTGCCCGTCGTCCGGGCCGATGCTGAAGGAACTGGACGCGCATGTGGCCACCGGCGAATCCGACGACCTGATCGTTCAGGATTTTGTGCAGAAGTACGGCGAGAAAGTGCTGAGCGAGCCGCCGTCCAAGGGTTTCAACAGCATCGCGTGGTACATTCCCGGAGTCGCATTTGCCATCGGCCTGGGCATCGTGATCACCCTGATTCGTTTGTGGCGGCAGCGTGACGTTGCGCGGCTCGCCACGGCGTCCAGCGCTCCGCCCGCGCCGCGAACCGGAGCTTCCGAGCTGCATGACGTGCAGTTGGAGCGCGCCCGCAAGCAGGCGGATCGCGAAACCGAGGAACTGTGATGATGGCGATGGCGCTCGCGGCGTTTGCGTTTCCGGATACGGTGATGCTCTCCGCGTGCGTCGTGCTCACGCTGGCCGCGGTCATTTTTGTTTTTTGGATTGAGCCCGATCCCGGAGATTCCGCGCCGCACCGTTCGCAGCTGGACCAGCTGCTCGAGCGCCGCGACTCCATTTACGATAATTTGCGCGACCTGAAATTTGAAAATCGCGCCGGGAAGTACGCCGAGCAGGATTACGAGCAGATGAGGGATTCGCTGGAAAACGAGGCAGCCCAGGTTCTCCTGGAGATTGAAAAAGTAACCGGAAATCAGGCGCCGATTCCGCGGCGCGATCCGTCCACGGCGGGCAGCAAGTAACGGTTTCAAGTGGCACAGGCTTCAGCCTGTGGGGTTCCATCAGGCCTTGCAAGGATTCAAACCCACAGGCGAAAGTCTGTGCGATCTGAAACCGAGGCCGGTGTTCCGCGAAAAATGCAGACGCACAATGCACTGAATGTGATTTTTTTCGAATTCGACGAGGATTGATTTTGAGAAAGAAATCTTGGGACAGTTGGGCACGCCTCCCGCGCTTGGGACTAATCACTCTTCTATTGCTGGCGGCGACGGCGGCTCATGCCGGCACCGTCAGCGGCGTCGTGCACAACGGCACCAATGGCAACAAAGCCGCCGCCGGCGTGGACGTTCTGCTGATTCAGCTGCAGGGCGGAATGTCCGTGGTGGCCAGCACCAAGACGGATGCCGACGGCCGCTATCACATCGACAATCCCGGCATCGGCCAGGGGCCCATGCTGATCCGCGCGGTCTATCGCGGCGTCTTCTTTCACCAGCCGTTGACGCCGGGGACCTCGACCGTGGACGTCACTGTCTACGAGCCCACCACCAATCCCGGCGCGATCCAGATTCCTCTGCGGCTCCTGGTATTTCAGCCCAACGGCGACAAGCTGATGGTCGGCGAGGAATTCTCCGTTCAGAACAATTCCAATCCTCCCGCGGCGTACTTCAAGCAGGACGGAAATTTTGAGTTCACCATCCCCCAGGGCGCGGAGATCGATCAGGTTTCCACCTTCGGCCCCTCGGGCATGCCGGTGCGGCAGGGCACCATCGACAAGGGCAAGGGCCGCTACGCCATCTCCTACGCCTTTCAGCCCGGGCAAAACGGCGTGCGCATCTCCTACATCCTGCCCTATAGCGGAAACCAGGCGCAGTTCAAGGAATCGACAACCTATGACGCGCAGCGCGTGCTGCTGGTGATTCCGCCCACCATGCAGGTCTCGAGCGCGGGGTTCACCGCCGCGGGCACCGAGCAGGGTTTTAATGTTTTTTCCAAAGAGTCGATGAAAGCGGGGAATTCTTTCGACGTTTCGGTCTCCGGCACGGCGCCTCCCCCGGCGGACGCTTCCGCAGGGCAACCCGGCGATCAGGCCAACGGTCATGATTCGGGTCCGGAATCGACGCTGGAAACAGCGCCCGCGCGGCTGGGCGATGAAAAATGGATTCTGCTGGGAGGCCTGGCGGCCATCTTCGCCGTTGGCGTCGGGTTGCTGCTGCGCAAGCCCGTTGTGGAAGCGGAAACCGCTCCCGCGCCCCCGCCACCCGCAAAAGGCCGCAAGGCCCAGCGTGAAGCGCAGCGCGCCGCACAGCAATCGGCAAATCAGGCGAAACCCGCGCCTCCTGTGCCCGTAACGCAGCCCGTCGAACGGGTCACGCAGGAAGTGAACTCCAACCTGGACTCGCTGAAGGACACGCTCTTGCGCCTGGAACTGCGCCGCCAGGCCGGCACAATTACCGACGCCGAGTACGCCGTGGAGCGCGGCCGCGCGGAACAGTTGCTGCGCGATTTGGTCCAGGGCTGAGCCGCCGCGCGTGTGCACGCCGCTTGCAGATTGCGCGCCGGCGCCGGACAGACTACGGTGCCTCCGAGAATCCCCGAACCGCGGCGGCTTCATGCCTTGCCTTCCACTGTTTCAGATGATGGTGAGACATGCCGGCTAGCGGCGGCTTGAAACTCCAATTCAGCGAAGTCGAAAAGCGCTATGGCATGCGGCTCGCTCTGCGCGGAGTTTCGCTGACCATCGCTCCCGGAGAATGTGTCGCGCTGGTGGGCCACAACGGCTCGGGAAAAACCACACTGCTTAAGATCGCCGCGCAGTTGACCCGCCCGACGCGCGGCAAAATCGATTTCTTCGCCGGAGAAACTTCCATCCCGCTGGAAGACGTGAAGAGCCGGATCGGAATGGTCGGGCATCACACGCTGCTGTACGAAGAATTGACGGCCGAGGAAAACCTGATTTTCTTCGCGAAACTTTTCGGCTTGAGCGATCCTGCCGGCAAGGCCCGCCTGGCGCTCGAACCGGTTGGCCTCAGCGGCCGCGCGACGGACGTAGTGCGCACGTTTTCGCGCGGCATGCGCCAGCGGCTGTCGATCGCGCGCGCGTTGCTCGCCGGTCCCGGTCTCCTACTGCTCGATGAAGCCGGCACGGGCCTCGACCCGGAAGGGCAGCAGTGGCTCGGAGCGGCCATCAAATCGCTGCGCGATACCGGCTGCACCGTTTTGATGAGCACGCACGGCAGAAACGAAACGCAGGGCGCGGTGACGCGGGCGATTCGCCTGGAGGGCGGAAAAATTACCCACGATTCCGGCGCCGGGGGCAATCCCAACGAAGTGCTGGTCCTAGCCGCGGTGCGCGACACCGGCGAGGAGGCGTCATGACTCTCGCGCGCGCCACCAGCGTGATCCTGGCCAAGGAACTCCGCACGGAATTCCGCTCGCGCGAGTTGCTGGGCACGACCATCGTTTTCGTTCTGATCGTGATCGTGCTGTTCAGCTTTACGTTTAACCCCACTTCGAGCGAATCGCGCCGCTTCGGCCCGGGCCTCTTGTGGCTGGCGTTTTTATTCGCGGGGTCGCTGATGCTGCAATCCTCGTTTTTGCGCGAGCAAACCAATGACACGCTGGCCGCGCTGCGCCTCGCGCCCATCGACCCGTTCAGCATTCTGGCCGGTAAAATGGTGGCCAACTTTCTCTTCCTCCTGCTGGTAGAGGTGATTTTGCTTCCCGTGTTCGCGGTGCTCTATAACGTCGCGGTGCTGCCGGTGCTGGGGCAGTTGCTGCTGGTTCTGGCGCTCGGCACGATCGGCCTCGCCGCCACCGGCACGGTATTCTCGGCGGTCGCGGCGCAGGCACGGCTGCGCGAATTGCTGCTGCCGCTCTTGCTGCTGCCCGTGCTGGCGCCGGTCCTGATCGCCAGCACCGAAGCCACCATCGGAGTGCTGGGCGATCCCCCGGAATTGTCGCTTGTTTGGTTGACGTTTCTGGCATGCTTTGACGTGGTATTTTTGACGGCGGCCTGGATGGTCGGCGAATATCTGTTGGAGGAATGACATGGCAACCGGGGCGCAATCCGCAACCGCCAGCCGCTCGGTCCTTTCCGTGCCGTCGGTCGCGCTGGTGTTCCTGCTGCTGGCGGCGGCCAGCTACGGCGCGCTGATCTGGGCGCCCACGGAAAACACCATGGGCCTGGTGCAGCGGATTTTTTATTTTCACGTTTCGAGCGCGTGGTCAGGCTTCGTTTCGTTCATTCTGGTGTTTATCGGCAGCGTGGCCTACCTGCGCACCCGCGCGCTGAAATGGGATTGGCTCAGCGTGGCCTCTGCCGAAGTGGGCGTGGCATTTTTCACCGTGGTCTTGGTCACCGGCCCGATCTGGGCCAAGCCGGTGTGGGGCATCTGGTGGACCTGGGACGCGCGGCTCACATCTTCCTTCCTGCTGTGGGTTCTGTTCGTCAGCTATCTGGTGCTGCGCACGCTGGTCGATGAGCCGGAGCGCCGCGCCCTGGTTTCCGCCGTCTTCGGAATCTTTGCGTGCCTGGATATTCCGCTGGTGTACTTCTCGATCTGGTGGTTCCGCACGCAGCATCCGCAGCCGGTGATCGGCGACGGCGGCAAACTCGATCCGCGCATGGGCTGGGCGTTGCTGCTGTGCTGGGCGGCGACGCTCGGCGTGATGACGGTGCTGATCCGTTTGCGCTACCGCCTGGAGGCTCTGCGCTCGGAAGTGGATGCGATTCGCATGGAAGCCGCCCGAAGCGGCCGCTAGCGTGTAGCGCCCGCCTTCAGGCGGGCATCTCCGCGGCGGGATAGACCAAGAAACTTTGGGGAAGACTTTGGGGGGAGAGGATCGATGAAGAATCTGAATTTTCTAACCGCCGCGTACATCGCCATCTGGCTGATCTTTTGCGGCTATGTCCTGTCCGTCGCGCGGCGCATGGCCAGCCTGAAGGACGATATCCGGCGCCTGAAGCAGGACGGCAAATAAACCCAGCGCGGCGCAATTCATGGCCGGGGTTTTCGGCGAACGGCGGCGCAGCGAATTGAATCCCAAATGACGGACAGAAAAAAAATCGGCGTCGTGCTGTTTCAGCTGGGCGGGCCGGATTCGCCGGACGCCGTGGAGCCGTTTCTCTACAATCTTTTTTGCGACCCGGACATTATCGACTTTTTCGGTGCCTGGTTTGCGCGCCGCCCGCTGGCGCGCTACATCGCGCGCAATCGCGCCGGCGTGGTGCGTGAGCACTACAACGACATCGGCGGGCACTCGCCGATCCGCGCGCTCACCGAGCGCCAGGCCCGCGCCCTGGAAGCAGCGCTCGCTCCGCAATTCGATGCAAAGTGTTTCATCGCCATGCGCTACTGGAATCCGCTGACGGCGGAAGCAGCCGCGCAGGTGAACGCGTGGTGCGCGCCGGATCTCGTCCTGCTGCCCATGTACCCGCAATATTCGTTCGCCACCACCTCCAGCAGCCTGAAGGAGTGGCAGCGCGTGTACCACGCCAACGGCAATTCACCGCGCGCGCATACGGTTGAGAATTTCTACGATCACCCGCTGTACGTGCAGGCGGTCGCTGAGAAAATCGCGCTCTCGCTCACTCATTTCGACGAGCCGGACGGCGCGCACATTGTTTTCAGCGCGCACGGGCTGCCGCTCAGCCTGATCGAGCGCGGCGATCCGTACGCGAAGCAGGTCGCGGAAACCGTGAAGCTGGTCATGCAGCGTGGCGGATGGAAAAACGCGCACACGTTGTGCTTTCAGAGCAAAGTGGGCCGCCGCAAGTGGCTGTCACCCTCGCTGACCGACACCATCGACCGGCTGGCCGCCGCGGGAGAAAAAAATCTTCTGGTCGTGCCCATCGCGTTCGTCACCGAACACATCGAGACCCTGCACGAAATCAATATCGAAGCGCGCGAGCAGGCCCACCAGCGGGGCATCCAGCAATTTGAGATGATGCCCGCGGTGGGAGATTCGCCCACCTTCATCGCCGCGCTTAAGGACGTCGTCCTCAACGCTCTCCAGTGAGCGTGCAGATAGGATTTTCATGCCAGCCGTCAAGAACGCCCGCGTCGTCGTTACCGCCCTGGGTGGTCCAGAAGTTATGAAATACGTCGAGGATGAAGTCCCGGAACCGGGGCCAACCGAAGTTCGCGTCCGGATTCTGGCGGCCGGCGTCGCCTACGCCGATGTGTTGATGCGCCGGGGCCTTTATCCCAACGGCCCGAAGCCGCCGTTTACTCCAGGATACGATCTGGTGGGAGAGATTGACGCGCGCGGCAAGGACGTAACGCAATTTGCGGTGGGGCAGAGAGTGGGCGCCCTGATCATGTGCGTTTCCTACAGCCGGTTTGCCATCGTCCCGGCGCGATTTGTGGTTCCCGTGCCGGAATCCCTCGATGCTGCGGAAGCGGTCTGCCTGGTTATGAACTACCTGACTGCGTACCAGATGCTGCACCGCGTCGCGAAGCTGTCGGCTGGCCAGAGCCTCCTGATACACGGCGCCGCGGGCGGCGTCGGCACGGCTCTTCTGCAGCTCGGCGCCTTGCAGGAGATCAAGATGTTCGGCACCGCGTCAAAATCCAAGCAGGCTACGATCTCTGCGGCCGGCGCTGTTGCCATCGACTACCGCTCAGAGGATTTCTCAAAACGCGTGCGCGAACTTTCTCCGGATGGAGTGGACGCAGTCTTCGATCCCGTCGGCGGAATGAATTGGTGGCGCTCCTACCGCTCACTCCGGCGCGGAGGCATTCTGGTTTGCTACGGAGTGTCCTCCATGTCGACGCGCGGCAAGATCGCCGGAGCGGAAAGTTTTGCTCTCCTCGGAGCGCTAAAGCTGATTCCCGACGGGCGGAGATGCGTCTGGTGTAATGTCGGGACCCTGCGAGACCAGCATCCCGATTGGTTTCGCGAGGATCTGAAAATACTCTTCGATCTGCTCGCGAAACGGAAAATTCAGCCGGTTGTCGCATCACGGCTTCCCCTGCGCGAAGCGCCGCAAGCCAATGAGCTGTTGGAACACGCCAAATTCATCGGGAAAATCGTTCTCCTCTGCCAGGAGTGATCTCCGGCGCAGTCGCCGAATCGTAATCGCGAGGAAACGATTCGTGCATGCCGCGGTCCAAAAAAAGAACCGCGGTAATAAATGTGTCCCAAAATCGGAATTCGCCTTGACAGGAAGGGGTTCGCGGAAATATAAGAAAGCGTATCTACAAATCGTTCCGGGAAATTCGGTTTGCTTATCGTCTCGATTTATAATCGATATCGAGAGGTCTAATAGCGGAAATATGGCCGACCCTGTAGAAGGAAGTACCCCGGCTCCCCCAGTTGTAAAGGCCGGGCCACCGCCAGCAGCGAAACCGCCCGCGGCAGCCAAGCCGGCGGCAAAACCAAAAGAGAGCGCAGATCCCCCGGATCCGATGCGCCGGCGTGTGATTTGGGGGATGATTTACGGCTATCTCGGCATCAATCTGCTGATGTTTCTGCGGTTTTTCTTTCCTCGCGCGCTGTATGAACCCAACACCATTTTCAATATCGGTTATCCGGCGGACTTTGATATTGGAATCGATCAAAGATTCCTGATGACCAACCGCGCGTGGGTCGTGCGCGAACCGGACCGCATCTTCGTGATTTTCGCGCGCTGCACGCACCTCGGCTGCACTCCGGAATGGAAGCCCGCCGAGAACAAATTCAAGTGCCCTTGCCACGGAAGCGGGTATGACAGCGAGGGCGTCAACTTTGAGGGACCGGCGCCGCGGCCCATGGATCGTGCACACATTGCCATGGATCCGACCGGAAAACTGATTGTGGATACAAGCAGGCTGTACATGGATGACCCACGCGCGGGTGTCAATCAATTCAACGATCCAGGCGCGTATCTGCCGGTATAGGCGGTAGGACAGGCTTCAGCCTGTCTGGCTTTTGTTCGTCACTTCGTCAAACCCGACAGGCTGAAGCCTGTCCCACTG
>DATGJQ010000042.1:0-43164 GCA_035295105.1 Candidatus Acidiferrales bacterium
ACGATGTTCGATATCTCGGTGGTCGTGGTGTTGTTCACATTTTGCGTGGCGGATTGCGCCGAGCCGGGAATCTGCACCGATACCTGAGCGGTTCCAGCGGTCGCGAGATCGGAAGCGGGAACTGGCGCAGTCAGTTGAGTAGAGCTGACCAGCGTGGTGGTTAGAGCCGTTCCATTCCACAGAATCACAGCGCCGGTGATGAAGCCCGAACCGTTGGCCGTGATCGTAACGCCCTGCGAGCCCACGGTCGCGGAACTGGGGCTGACGAACGTCAGGACCGAAGACGAAGTCTGGATCGAGAGGTTGGTGTTGTAATCCGAACAGGCCGACGCGAGACCGCACACCACCAGCGCCACCATGAGCCACTTGCGCGAACACATCCGAACACGCTCCTCACGAGCCATCCTGCCGGTTCAGGCAGGGAAAAATCAGATGCGCGGGCTTAACTGCTGCGTTGAACGCTTCCAGAGAAGCGAGACGCCCGCCGAAAGGCTGTCAGATCAATCGTTCTGCTGAACCATGTGCTGAGGCCGGGTGCGGAGGAAGTCAGCGGCGATCCAGTTTGCAGCGGGCTTCGCGCTCAAGCTTCACCCCCGGGCGAAACCGCCAGCCAGCCGCTAGAATCCGAGCTCGAGATTGCAAAAACCCCACCAAACCGGCCTGTTTCTGATACCACTTGCCGGACACCCAAGTCAACCCGGACCGGCCGCACACAGCTTACCTTAGCGGTGGTGAGATGCATAGCCAGCGCCGCCCCGTTGCCCGTGGCGCCTGGATGAGGACGCGAGTTCGCCTCATGTAGCGCCCGCCTTCAGGCGGGCATCTTGCTTGGCCATAAGGTGCCCGCCTGAAGGCGGGCGCTACACAGAATCGAGTCTCCGGATTCGCATCGCCTTAGCAGGCGGCAAAATCTAGTGCATGGAGCCTAGAGAAGCAAGCGCCTCGGCCGCCAGCTTTCGGGCGCGCTCAGAGCACGCGGCGTCTTCCCACGAAGCACTCGCAACGGCGCGAAATTTCGCGGCAGCTTCTTCGTTATGCCCAAGTTTTTGTTCGATGTCGCCGCCTAGCAGGAGGAAAACGCAATTCCCGGGATGCGCTGTGAGCAGCGGCGCGGCCGCTTGTTCGGCGCGGGCGTAGTCAAAATCATAGTTGCGCAAACTCTTGGCCATGTTGAAGCGCGCCTCCATCGGCGTGAGCACGCCCCTGGTGGATGCAACTTCCAACTGCCGCAAGCCCACGCGCTTGTCTCCGCCTGGAATGCCCATGAAAAAGCGCAGGACCTTGGCCATGGCCGAAAGCGTATCCACGTAATAGTTGTACAGTCCAAGTCCCAGATTGGCGTCAGCCATATCGGGATCGAGCTCCAGGCAGCGCAGCAGGTGCTTGCGGGCCTCGACGCCGGCGCGCGCCACGGGCATTTTTTCGTAGCGCAGGCCCAGCAGGCGGGCGCGCGAGGCGTAACCGAGTCCGGCGTACAATTCCATCTCGGCGGTATCGGACCTGGCGATGCCGGCCTCGGCGAGTTTCGATACCTTGTCCGCCAGCGCGAGTTCCGCGTCGTCATCGGCGTCCGCGGGTCGCGTGTGGCTCCACGCGTCAATGGTGTTGTATTTTCGTTCGGACCATTTGCAATAAATATTCCACCACAGGATGTCCGCTTCGATCAGGTAGCCGAGGGGATGGTCGGGGCGCGCGGCTTCCACTTTGCGGGCGAGGGCCACGGCTTCCTGCGTCCGGCCGTCGTACATCAATTCGATGGCCTGCTTGGCGTCCGGAGGAATGTCCAGTTCGGAGGCGCGCGCGCCGCAGGGCATAAATGATGAGAACACCGCAAGGAGGAGGCCGAGCCCCGTTCGCGAGGCGGCGCTACTCCGAATATTTTTTTTCGGCCACATATTTTGGACTGCACAGCCACGCGCCGTAGACGTACAGCGCGAAACATTCCAGCGCGTAGACCGGAAAAGCCAGGTAGCCCGGCGCCGGCATCTGAAAGATTTTCCACTGCTGGCCGATCGGAAAAGTGTAGACCCATCCGGTGCGCGCCCAGTAATTCCAGAATTCCCACAGCCAGCCGCACACCCACCCGGCCGCCAGAAATGAGTAGATCCGCCCGCGCGAACCTTGTGCGAGATCGCCCTCGAATGACGGCAAGTCCATCCGGTAATTGATCGGCTCAAGAAGAAACAGAAAGCCCAGCCACACCAGGCCGAACAGATATGCGGCGATGGGCTTCGGGACGACCAGCGGCGCGATCAGCATGGCCGCGCCGAGAATCATGAACGACGTCTCCGTTGCTCGACTGATTTTCAGCGGGCGCGATTCCGTACGGAACCAGCCGAAGGATTCGATCAGCGCAGCGGTCATGAAAATTGCCGGCGTGATGGTCGCAAATGACCAGCCATAACCGAACCACCGCTCGATACGCCCGTCAGGCAAGCCCACATATGCCCAGTTTGCCAGGCGCAGATTGTAAGCCTCGAAGATCAGCCACAGTGGGATGGAGAGCGCCGCCATTTTCAGCAGCCCGCGCGGCTCCTCGCGCAGCCGCGAGTGCCCGGTGATCGCGAAGATCGCGGCGTCGGCGATCAAAATGTACGCGGTCCAGGCTACCGGGCTGAAGTAGGTCGCCGCCGGTTCGATGCCGTGAAACATCAGGAACTCGGCGCATACCAGCGCGAACAGTCCCAGCCAGCCATGTGCCGGAAACGGCCTGCATTTCGCGCGAAAAAATTCCACGACCAGGACGGTGACGGTTGCGGCGGTCAGAATGATTCCGAGCTTCACCATCGAGTTTCACCATCGGGCGAAGTCGCTCCGCCATGATTGTGCACTATTTTGCGATTTGGAGAGGAACGGAACCGCGCAGCTAACGCTTGTGGGACTGCGCGTAGTCGATGGCGAACTGCTTGAGCGTCGGGCTGGTCATGCCCAGCGCGGTGGCTTCCTTGGCGGCGCGGTCCACATCCCAGTGATCGACGACCATGCGCTTGATGAACCACATGGTGGCCGCGCGCCCGCCGCCTGCGCAGTGAATGAACGCCGGGTCGCTGCCCTTTTCGGTGATGGCATTCACGAATTTATCGACGGCCGCGGTGTCCGGCGCGGTGGAACTGAAGGGGATGGAGTAGTAGCGAATGTCGGCGGCTTTCGCTGCGGCCTGCTCCTGCTCGAGGTTTGCGCCGTCCTCGCTGGGCTGCCGAAGATTGATGATGGAGGCGAACCCATACTTCTTGATTTCAGGGACGGCGTCGGCCTTGATCGCACCGGCGCAGGCCACGGTCGTTTCCAGGCGGTGGAAATTGGTGATTCCGTCCACGTTTTCCTTAGTGACTTCCTGGGCGCGCGCGGGCAGCGCCATCAGCCAGGCACTGGAAAGCAAACTTGCGGCGATCAGCAAATGCGAATTCATGGCAGCCTCCTCGAGAAGAATTGCATTATGTGACGATCCGGACGCAAAAGCCAGTTCCGAGAGCGTGTCACTTTGCCTGCGGTCTTGTCAACGCAGAGCGAAATTCAGTACGCGGATATGGCGTCTTCGGAATCGACGCGCGGGGCATTCGGAATCCGGGCAATGATTTCCGTTCCCGAGGCGTGCGATCCGATCTTCAGTTCGCCGGACTGCTCGCGCACTCGTTCTTTCATGCTCAGCAGGCCCACCCCGGCGCGTGTCGCGTTGGCATTGAAAGCCGCAAGCTTTTCATCCGGGATTCCCCTGCCGAAGTCCTTGATTCTCAGAACCACATATTTCGGATCGATCTCCAGCGCAATTTCGGCGCGGGAACTCTTGGCGTGGCGGTGAATATTGTTCAACGCCTCCTGAAGCACTCGATACAAAGTGAGCTCCAGATGGCGGGAGAGGCGGACGTCCGGTTGCGGGATGTTGGCCGAGATCTGCAGTCCGGTCCGCTGCGAAAAACCCTCAATCAGCCACTTGGCCGCGGAAGCGAATCCGATTTCATCCAGCAGGGGCGGATGAAACAAATAAGAGATGGTCCGTGTGTGGGAAATGGCTTCGTCCAGCAGCGCCGAAAGTTCCGCGGCGCGCGCGGGCCCGAGACTTCCGTCCGGAGAAATGGACACGATCATTTTGGCGGCCGCCAGAATCTGCCCCACGCCGTCGTGCAGTTCGCGCGCGAACCTTCGATGCTCTTCGTCCTGCACCCGCAGCAGTTGCAGGCTCAGCTGGCGCAATTGATTTTCCGCCTCCCGGCGTTCATGAAACTCGCGGTTCAGCAGAAAATAGTGCAGCCCGAACATGCACGCCGCGAGCACAAACGAAACCGTGAGAACGGAAAGGATCGCGGCGAACAACAGGCTGGAACGCCTGGTGCGCTGTTGTAGCAGGTTGTCTTCGATCCGCTTCATCTCCCCGGTAATCTGCGCGGTGTCGAAAGCGGATCTGGCGACGGACGTGTTCAGCTGCAGCTCCATTGCGGAGGTGTACTGGTTTTGCTGCTTGAGGCCCACCAGTTTCCGGGAAGGGTCGAGCCGCTCGTCTGCGTTGGACTCCAAACGATCGCAAAGTTTCAGTTGCTCGGGGTTGTCCGCCGTCAGGCGGCGGACCTTGGCCAGCGCGGGTGCGACCTTGTCGATGGCATCCGTAAAATCTTGCAGCAGTTGGGGGCTTGGGGAATTGACGTAAGCGACCCGCGAACGGCCAACCGCCGTCAACGTGGATTCCACATCGCCAATCGCCACTTCCACTTCGTAGGTGTGCCGCACCAGCAGTTGCGCTTCATAGAGGCGGAAGATTACCAGTCCTGCGGCAATCCCGCTGAGGCAGAGCAGGATCAGCGCCAGGGCCAGGGCGAGGTTCGCTTTTTGACTCGAGGACATGGTATGCGTGTCAAAAACGCACGCGCCGTGAGCCTAGAATAGCACACGCCCCCCAATGCGAGGCCACCCCTGGATTGCCAGGATTGCTAGGTATGCGATCCGGATATACCGCTGTTGATGCGGGAACAAATATTGGTGCAGCGGTGTCAGTTTCTGCATCCAGATATATGGATCGAACGGATGAAACGTCTTTTCACACTCGGGTTCCTCGTGTTGGCCGCCTGCGGGTCCTCCGCGAAGGCTGCGAATCCTGGCGATATTGATTTCCGGCTGGAGCTTACCGGCGACACCCGCTCGTTTCACATGGGCGAGCCTATCGGGTTTGAACTTTCGTATACCAGCAGCAGCGGCCAGAAATATCTAATCTCCGCCAGCAGCCCATCCCCGGATTTTGGCGGGATCACAGTGCATCTTTTGCCGGAGCAAGGCGCAGTCGATCCGCGAACGTTCCGGTCCTGCTGGGGAGGAATGGGCGGTTCGCATCTAAGTAGCGGGCCGCAATTTCTCACCTCCCAGCCCGTTAAGGAATCGTCCGAACTGACCGCCTGGTACCGGTTTCAGAAGCCCGGCCACTACGCCATTTCAGTCAGCAGCCGGGAAGTTACACGTCCCAGGGACATCCGTGAAGGTGGCGGCACGGATATTCCAATCCTGGAATCAAACACGGTGGAGTTTGAAATTCTGCCGCATGACCCGGCCTGGGAAGCCGACCGAATCCGTGACATCCTGTCATCGAATGGAACGAGATCCGCGGAGAACACCTTCAACCCCAGCCTGGCGGCGAACCGCCTGGTTTTGCTGGACACGCCGGATGCGGCCCGCGAGCTTGTCGGGCTACTGCTGACCAGTTCCTTTCCCGAAAAATATTCCTACGCTTCGGCGGTGATGCAATCCAGCCAGGTTGAAGTGATGATCCCGCTGCTGGAAAAAGCGCTGGCCGATCCGAACGTCAGCCCGTCGAGCGTGCCGGAACTATTAGCCGAGCTCGAGGTTCGCCAGAAGTTCGGCGCGTTCGTTCCGGGTTCGGACGATCCGGCCAGCCAGCAAGAAAAGCAAGCGGAATGTCAGGAGCGGCGCAAATTGCATGATGAGCGGCTGGCCCAGGCCAACGACACGCTTCTCGCGCGAGTGGCTCGCAATTCCGGCCGATCGCAAAGCGCGGCGCTTTACGAAGCCTGGAACGAAATGGAGAACCGCGCCGCCACGAGCGTCGAGAACTCGCCAACTCTGCCAAAGTTGCGGCTGGCGGTTCTCGACGCGGTGAGCGGACTTGCGCCTGACCAGCAGACGCAGTTCCTGACTACCGAGTGGAAAATTCTGCCGCACGAAGAACTCCGGCCGCTGGCCCGCAGCTTGTCCGCCGCACACCGGTTCGACGCCGAACGGCTCTGGTGCGAGGACTGGCCCGGTGAGTGTTCGGCGGGAATTCTCGCGGACGTTCTCCAACCGAACACGCAGACGACGTCGATTGAAGTTTTGCTGATGCCCGAGGCGGAACACCCGGAGTTGGACGCCTCGCTTCGCAAGGAACTGGCGAATCCGAAAATTCGCCAGGATTCCGCGGCAAGCATTCGAACGGCGGCGCTGGTATTGAGAACCGGGAGCCGCGAGCTGCTGCCTGCTGTGGACGAAGCTCTGAGCCTCTCCGCGTCCGGACAGGGCCACAATTGCCAGGTGCAAGCTTATTTGCTCGGCTATCTGTTCCGCGTCGCCGTGGAGGACGCGCAGCGCCGTTTCGGGGAACGGCTGTCGGACGAAACTTGCGGCGACCAATTGTTTCGAATCCTGAGCCTCTACCACTATTCGGACGCGCAGATTCCCGTGGCAGTCGAAGCGCTCAATTCGCGCAACCTGAGCGCGGCTTCGACGGCGGCGATGTTCCTTGCGGAACACGGCCCGGCCTCGGTGGAAGAAGCGTTATGGAGGCGGCTCAACGCCCTGTGGCTCACATGGCATGACCGGGCTGGGGAACTGGCCACCGTGCCCAGCCCCTTCCCGCGAGGCATCGCATCGCAAAGCGCGCTTCTCGAACAGATTTTGGTCTCGGCGCTCTCGCACGCGGCGAACTGGACACTGTCGCCTGTCGAACAAGATCGTTTGCGCGATGGATGTCTGACCGAGCAATGTCGCGAGATCGCGGACGGAAAGATGCGGCGCGGACTCTAATACTTTTCCTCCCTGAACTGAAATCCCCCGTAAATCCCACGAAGCTTTAGCCCTCCCGACGCATCTGATATGCTTTGCCCGCTTCGCTCCGTCTATGTCCACACCTTTGCCAGAGGAACAGCTGGAACGCGGGCTCGGCCTGAGCGAGGCCGTCGCTCTGAACATGAACGCGATGGTCGGGATCGGCCCGTTCATCGTGATTCCGTTGGTGATTCAGGCCATGGGCGGGCCGCAATGCCTGCTGGCCTGGGTGGCGGGAGCGGTGCTTTCGCTGCTGGACGGAATGGTTTGGGCCGAACTGGGCGCGGCGATGCCGCGGGCCGGCGGCACGTATGCATTTCTGCGGGAAATCTACGGACCGGGCCGCGGCGGGCGACTGATGTCGTTCCTCTACATCTGGCAGACATTGATTCAGGCGCCGCTGGTGGTGGCCTCTGGCGCGATCGGTTTTTCGCAGTACCTGACGTATCTGGTTCCGCTCGGTGTGTATGAGCAGAAGGCCATATCGGCGGCGCTGGTTGCGGTTTTGGTTGTGCTGCTTTACCGCCGCATTTCCGCGGTCGGCTTGATCTCCAAATTTTTGTGGATCGGCGTTGTGGGAACGATGCTGTGGATGATCTGGGGCGGCGTGACCCATTTTTCGGCGCGCATGGCGTTCGATTTTCCCCCAGGAGCTTGGAACTGGTCGTGGCTGTTTTTCGCGGGGCTTGGTTCGGCGACGGTGAACACGATTTACACCTATCTCGGCTACTACCACATCTGCAATCTGGGCGCGGAGATTCGCGATCCGGAAAAAAATATTCCCCGCGCCATCCTGCTGTCCATTTTGGGGATCGCCGTGCTGTATCTGGCCATGCAGACCAGCATTCTTGGCGTAGTGCCGTGGCGCGAGGCGCAGAATTCGCAATACATCGTCAGCACGTTTGTGGAGCGGCTGTACGGCGCGCGGGCCGCGGCGTTCGCCACCATCATGATTTTGTGGATCGCATTCGCGTCGCTGTTTACCACGCTGCTCAGCTATTCGCGAGTGCCCTTTGCGGCGGCCGAGGACGGCAATTTTTTCAAGGTCTTCGCGCGCGTCCATCCCACAAAACATTTTCCGAACGTCTCGCTGCTTTTCCTGGGAGCGGCCTCGCTGGCGTTCAGCGTTCTATTCCGGCTCTCCAGCGTGATCAAGGCCATCATCGCGGTGCGCCTGATCGTGCAGTTCATCAGCCAGGGCGTCGGGGTGATCATCCTGCGGCGGCGCTGGCCTCCCGAGCGGCTTCCCTTTAAGATGTGGCTCTATCCGTGGCCCGCGGTGCTGGCAATTGTGGGCTGGGTGGCGCTGTTTTATTCCACCGGATTGAAATTCGCTCTCGGCGGGCTGGGAGTGATTGCTCTGGGCATCGTTACGTATATGATTCAGGCGCGCTATCGCCGCATCTGGCCGTTTGCCGCGGTGGCGGAGGCGAGGCAATGACTCGCCGGAAAATGATTCGTCGAAAAATGATTCGCCGCAAAACGATTCGCGGAAAAATGTTTCCGCTGCTCGCGCTGGTGGCCGCGCTCGGCGCGCTGGGCCTGGTGCGCACTCCGGTATCCGCGCAGCAGGAGCAGCCCGCGCCGGGCCGCGGGCAGAGCGTCGCGGACACGCTCGAATCGATCCAGAAAGCGCGCGTGGTCACCCGTGTCCTCTTCACCGTTGCGCATCCGGATGATGAAGCCTCAACGTTGTTGACGTACTTGCCGCACGCCTTGGGTACGGACACCACGCTGCTCACCCTCAATCGCGGCGAGGGCGGGCAGAACGCCATCGGCCCGGAGCAGGGCGCGCAACTTGGCATCCTGCGTAGTTCGGAACTTTCCGCGGCCATGAATGTCGAGGGAGCGCACCTGTATTTCACGCGCGTGGTGGACTTCGGATTTTCGAAGACGCTCGAAGAGACGCGCGAAAAGTGGAATGGCTTGGAACTTGAGGACATGGTGCGGGTGATCCGCATGCTGCGCCCGCAAATCGTGGTCAACGGTTGGGGTGGGCAGAAGACCGGACACGGCAATCACCAGGATTCAGGCTACCAGACGCCGGTCGCCGTGGAGGCCGCCGCCGATCCCGCCAAGTATCCGGAACAAATTGCCGAGGGGCTAAAGCCGTGGCGCGCTTCGATGATTCTGAATCCGGTGCGCGCCACCGCGCAGGATGAGAAAGTGGATTACACCGGCTCGTGGATCGTGCCGGCGGACGAAATTTCCCCGATCTGGGGAATGAGCTATCGCGACATCGCTCTCGAAGGCTACCTGCACCACCGCTCGCAGGGGGTCACGCCGTTTCTCAACTCTCCGTTCCTGCGGCGTCCCTATGGCTTGAAGCGCGCCACCGGCGGCGCGCCGTCGCCATCCGATTTCGCGCAGCCCATCTCCACGCTGGCGCGACTGATTCCCGTTCCTGCCGACGAAGCGCTTACTGTTACCGATCGTTCGCTCGATGCCGCGCGGATGGCGGCCGAAAAACTCGACTGGCCCGGCGCGGTGCGCTCCATCGCCGCCGCCGGCAAACAAATCGCTTCTCTCGAGGAGCAGGTACGATCCTCGAAGGATCCGCGCGCGGCCGATGCTCTGTGGGAACTGTCCGAAGTCCGGCAGCGAATCAATCATGCGCTGGCGGATGCCGCTGCCGTGAAAATCGTTTGCAACTCGGATCGTAGCGAGCTGGTGACCGGCGAGAATTTCACCGTGCGCGCCGAAGTCGCCCATCGTCCGGACTTGCCTGCCACGTTCTCCAAGCCTGTTCTGCAGATGCCGGCCGGTTGGAACATTTCCAAGCAGGAAGAAAAGGATGGCTCGACGAATTTCACGGTGGCGGTCCCCGCGGACGCTAAGAACCCGCATTCCGCCGGTGACTTTATTTATCCGTTTCCGCCGGCGTTCGTGCTGGCGGCTTCCCACGTCAGTGTGGACGGCTACGCGTTCGATTTCAGCGTGCCGGTGCAGAACCTGCACTCGACTTCGGTCACGGTGCTGGAGTATCCGCTGCGCATTGTTCCGCCGGTGGAGCTTACGCCGGAGCCTGAACAGTATGACGTGGTCGCGTCGCGCCAGCCGCAACAGTTCGATGTCTTTGCACGCGTACATTCTTTCGCCCAGACGCCGTCCAAAGTCAGCGTGGGAGTGGAAGTGCCTTCCGGCTGGAAGGCGCCGCAGCCGATCGAGATTGAATTTTCCGGCGCCGGCGATCGCCTGGTGCATCTGGCGGTGATGCCGCCGGCGAATATTCCCGTGGGCAATTACGAACTGAAAACCTACGCGAAGCGCGGCGACGCCAGATACGAAATGTCCATCGAGCCGCTGCCGTCGCTGCCCAGCTATTTGTGGAGCGCTCCGGCCGAAGTTCCGGTTCACGTTTTCTCGATCGTCGTGCCTGAGCACCTGCGCGTCGGATACATTTCCGCGGACAATGACGCGGCCATTCCGGATTCGCTGCGCCGCCTGGGCGTCGACGTCGAGATGGTCGATGCCAATGCGCTGGCTTTCGGCGACCTCAGCCGGTTCGACGCGATTGTGATCGGCATGCGCGCGTACGAGTTGCGCTCCGATGTGGTGGCCTCGAACTCGCGCCTGCTCGATTACGCCGCGGGCGGAGGAACGCTGGTGGTGCTCGACCAGCGGCCCGCAGTGTGGGATCCGCTGAAGCCCGCTCCGTTCCCGGCCACCATGGGACCCGGCCCGCGAGTCACCGATGAGAACGCCGCCGTGAATTTCACCGATCCCGCGAGCCCGCTGCTCAATTTTCCGAACAAAATCGAGTCTCACGATTTTGACAACTGGATACAGGAACGTGGACTCTATTTCCTGGAAAAATGGGATGCGCAATATCACACCGTTCTCTCGATGCGCGATCCCGGTGAGAAAGATCTGCTGGGCAGCCTGGTCTGGGCGCACACCGGCAAGGGCATGTACATCTACACCGGGCTTTCGTTTTCGCGGCAGTTGCCGGAAGGCAACGGCGGCGCCTTCCGCCTGTTCATCAATCTGCTGAGCCAGTCACGCAACAAAGCGAAGTAATCGCCCAGGCCTCTGCCGGTTTGCGGGTGCCTCGATGCAAGCACCGATGCAAACACCGGTGAATGATCCGCTTACCAGGCGGCTGGCATTAGAAGTTTCCAATGGGCTACCCGCTTGACAACCTTCCAGCGCAGGTCGAGACTGAAGATCCCTTCCAGAAAACTGAATTCCCTTACTCGCTCTTAAGCGCACGCTGCGCACATGTGTCTTGAGCCCGGCTTCGGGTCCGCGGAACTGGGGGCGAGTGGAACTTGGGAATCGCGAGGCCCCATGAAACCGTTGGACTCCATGCCCATTCGTATTTTGATGATTGGCGAGGCGAAGGGTGCGTGCCGGCTTCGCCAGTTGTTGGACGCCGAGCACTGCGGCGCACTGCACATCACGCACGCCGCCGAACTCGATCTGGCCGGGGAGCATCTGTCCGGCGACGTTGCGGATATCCTGCTTCTCGATTTGGGTCCCGATCAGCGGCAAGGCCGCACCGTTGTCCATGCGGCGCGCACGGCGATGCCGGACAAGCCGATGGTGGTTCTGGCGCAGTATGAGGATGAACCACTGGCGGTGGAGGCGCTGCGCCTGGGCGTGCAGGATTTTTTAGTCCGGGAACATCTGACCGGCGCCACGCTGTTGCGCGCTCTGCGCTACGCGATCGAGCGCCACCGCCTGCAAAAGAACCTGCAAAATCTTTCGCTCACCGATGACCTTACCGGACTGCATAACCGGCGCGGCTTTCTGGCGCTCGCCGAGCAGCACCTGCGAATGATCCAGCGCAAGGGAGCGGCGCTGCTCCTCTATCTCGATCTGGACGATTTGAAACTCATCAACGATTCCTACGGGCATCTGGAAGGCAACCGGGCGTTGATCGTGACCGCGAACGTCTTGCGGGCCTGCTTCCGGCAGTCGGACATTGTGGCGCGCCTTGGCGGCGACGAATTCTGTGTATTGATGACTGACGCGGGTGAAGACTCGACGCACCAAGTCCGCCTGCGCCTGCAACAGCGCACCGAATTCATCAATGCACTCTCCTCGTGGCGATTCCGCCTGTCCCTGAGTGTGGGAATCGTGGATGTGCCGCCCGTTCCGCAGTTGTCCCTCGATCAATTGCTGCGGATGGCCGATTCCCAGATGTATGAAGAAAAACGGAGCAAGCAGTTGCGCCGCGCGGAGCCGGCCCTGAAGCAGGGCACGGCCGTGTCTTGAATCCGCGGGTGCCGGTCTGCCGCGGGCTGCGAACGTTCGCTGAAGCCAATCCCCAATCCTGCCGATAGAGTTGTCAGGGAGTGTTCGCGGTGCCATGCGCGGACGTCACGCATGGCTCTTCACTCCACCGCCGGACTTCGCGGGACGGGGAAAACATGAATCATCTTCTTGGCAGCCATTCATGAGCCAGGCGCTGGCGCACGCCTCGCTGACCACGTTGTGGAATATGTCGGGGCCGCTGCACGTCCTGGTCATCGACAATTCACCGGCGGACGCCGAACTGGCCCTGCGTGAACTGGGGCAAGCGGGATTTAACTGCCAGCCGCTGGTGATCGCCAACCGCGAGGAGTTTCAGCTGCACCTGGCGCGGTTTCGATTCGATATCGTTCTGGCCGATTACCGCCTTCCGGGATGGACCGGGATGGACGCATTCGCCGCGATGCGCGACGCCGGGCGCGACGTTCCCTTTATTCTGGTCACGGGAATCCTTGGCGAAGCAATCGCCGTGGAATGCATCAAGCAGGGTGTAACCGATTATGTTTTGAAAAATCAGTTGTCGCGGCTGCCCCTGGTGGTGGCGCGCGCGCTGGAGGAAAGGGCGCAGCGCGACGCGCACAACCTGATGGTTCAGGCCCTGCGCCAAAGCGAAGCCAGCTCTCTCTTTCTTTTTAGCCACAATCCTTTGCCCATGTGGGTTTTTGAAAATGAGACGCTGCAATTTCTTCAGGTGAACGACGCGGCGCTAAGCCACTACGGCTATCACCGCATGGAGTTCCTGCGAATGACCGCCACGGCCCTGCATCCCCCGGAGGAAGAGCAAAGGTTGCTCGAAGCCATTCATGACGCAAACTCCCCGGGCCGGCATACCGGCGAATGGCATCACCGAAAAAAGGACGGCTCGGTGATCGACGTTGAAGTATTCATGGGCCGGATGGAGTATGCCGGACGCGCCACGGTTCTGGGCGTGGCCCGCGATATCACTGCGCGCAAGCAGGCCGAAGAAGAAAAGCAGAAATTTTTTACGCTCGTGGAAAACAGCCACGATTTCATCGCCGTCGCGGATCTGGAGGACAACGTCCAGTACGTGAACCCGGCGGGCCGCGCGCTGCTGGGCATCACCGATGCGGAATCCGTGCGAGGTACTCATTCGCTGGACTACGTCGTCCCGGCGGACTTGCCGTTGGTGTACGAGAAAATTTTGCCGGCGCTGTACACCATCGGACATTGGGAAGGCGAATTGCGATTCCGGCACCGGCAAAGCGGAAAGATTCTGCCCATGGATTTTGTCGGTTTTCAGGTGAAGGATCCGAAAAGCGGCGAGCCGCGATTTGTGGCCACCGTCTCGCGTGACATGACCGACCGCCGGGCGCTCGAACAGCAACTGCAGCACGCCCAGAAATTCGAGGCCTTCGGCCAGCTGGCTGGGGGTATCGCCCACGATTTTAACAACGTGGTCGGCGCGATTCTCGGCTGGGCGGAGCTTGGCGAAGAGCAAGCGGTGTCCCGGGATGACGCCACTCTCGAGGGCTATTTCAAGAAAATTCACGTGCAATGCGACCGTGTGACCGCATTGATCCGCCAATTGCTGGCCTTCGCGCGCCGGCAGATTCTGGAGCCGCGCAGCCTGAGCCTGAATCAAACCGTTCAGGACGTTTTGAATCTTCTCGATAAGGTCATCGGCAAGGACATCGAAATCAAAACGGCATTAGCCGCCGATCTGGCCACGGTCCGCGCCGATCCCACGCAGGTCGAGCAAGTGCTGATGAACCTGTGCATCAACGCGCGCGACGCCATGCCCAAGGGTGGAACAATTACCATCGAGACGCGCAACGTCTCATTTTCCCCGGTGGACTGCCGCCGCGACGCTGGGCTCCAGCCGGGCCGGTTTTCCGAATTGCGTGTTACCGACACCGGTACCGGAATGGATGCCGCCACACGCGAACGAATCTTCGAACCGTTTTTTACCACCAAGGGAACGGGTAAGGGCACCGGCCTCGGGCTGGCAACGGTGTACGGCATCGTGAAGCAGCACAATGGATTAATTTCCGTGGATAGCGAGCCCGGTGTGGGAAGCGTTTTTCGAATCTACCTTCCGGTCGATGAAGCCGACGGAGCTGCCGAGCTCCAACCTGTACTTTTGGAGAATTTGCCGGTCCGCGGCGGAAGCGAAACCATCTTGCTTGCCGACGACCATGACGGTATTCGGGAAATGGCGCATTCCGTGCTGCGGACGCAGGGCTATGAAACGCTGCTGGCACGGGACGGCGAGGAAGCCCTCCAGGTTTTTGCCGCGAACCGCGATCGTATCTCACTGGTGCTGCTGGACGTCATCATGCCGAGGCGAAGCGGCCCGGAAGTTTTCGTCGCGATCCGGGCCCTCAACCCTGGGGTGCGAGCGATCTTTGCTACGGGCTATAGCAACGAAACCGCCGCCCTCGCTGACCTCGTGGAGCGCGGCGTGACGGTGCTCAAGAAGCCGTATAGCCCGGCGCTCCTTTGCCGGCGGGTCCGGGAGGTTCTGGACGCCGCGGCGACCAATGCGCCAGAACTGGAGTGAACTCGCCGCTTCAGCCATCGATTATTTTCCCGAATTTCGTTGTTGACACGAGGTGCGGCTCGTGCTATTTCCTCACCCAGGGTTAGTGGTTGTTTTTTGTACCAGTTGGTTTTCAGAGCTCACTGAAGGACATAATCGGCATTTATTGAGTTTACTCAGCAACACCCCACCCCACCCCGGGAGGTGGTAACCAGCCTGGTTATCACCTCCCTTTTTTATTGGCTCACGCGCAGTTGTAGCGTAGGGGTGCCGCCTCTTGTTCGGGGGGATGCCCGCCTGAAGGCGGACGCTACATCCGTTAGACCCTAGTTTCCCACCTTGGCGGAGAGATTTGGAAGGATGCGCTCTCTCTTGAGGGTCAGCCGCTCTTTTTCGGGTCCAGGTGCCTGGTGGACCAATCCTCCGGCGGGAAGCTGATTCGCCAGAAGTCTGGATTGGGCTTGAGGAACTCAAAAGCCGTGCTGAACTTTGCGGAGGGCGCCGGTTTTACGAGCATGACTCGGCACTCGATCTTGTCGCTGGTTCGGACGTTCTGCATGGTGACGTTCTGTCCCTGCTCGAGCGCGGTGGCCATTTCCACCAGAGCGCCATGGGCGTTCACGACGATGGTGTGAGTTTCTTCACTGAAGTCAGATTGGTTCGGCAGCTTGCCCGCCACGATCACCCGAACCTGCAGAAAGAGGCGCTGGCTGCGGCGCCGGTTGGTGATGGAAGCGTCCACTAGCGCCGGACCTCAGGGATTTCCGAAGCTCCGATGGGATACCGCATCTTGCGTTTATAGCACGCAAAAATCAATCCGGTAAAAACTTCAGGCGGTTTGTGTATTGAGAACTATCAACCCAAACAGAACATAACTCGGGCTGCAACACTTTCGGTGGGAATACGGGCCTTTTTATGCCATGCGGGCTAGCTGGCCGCCAACAGTTCGTTCTCGCGCGCCCTTGCCAGGCGCTTCTCGGCGTACAGGGTGCGGTCGGCACGCTCCAGAAAATGTTCCGGAGTTTCTCCCTGCTCATATCCCACCCAGCCGGCCGAGAAGCAGATGGGAATTTTCGCGCCTGCATAGGTGATCTCCATGTTGCGCAAGCGGCCCAGAAGCAATTGGACGCGGCTGGTATCGCATTCCGGCAGCAAGATCAGGAATTCATCGCCGCCCATGCGCGCAGCGGTGTCTGACATTCGGACCGCGGATTCCAGGCGCCGGGAGAACTCCTTAAGCACTTGGTCACCCGCGGCGTGCCCGTAGGTATCATTGATTTCCTTGAAACGGTCGAGGTCAAAAGCAATTACCGTCAGAGGCTGGCTGTGCCGCGCCGAACGCGACGCCTCGGCCGCCAGGCGCTCCTCGGCGACGCGCCGGTTGGTAAGTCCGGTGAGCGAATCGAACATCGCCAGGCGCTCCAACTCCTCCGCCCGGATCTGCAGAATCCTCATCTCCTCAATCTTTTTGGAAAAATCGCGCCGCAGTCTCTTGATCGTGATCTGCTGGTAGATGGTGTAGCCGTTGAAGATCAGCACCAACCCGATCAGGCCGCGCACGGCGCGATCCTGACTGGACAGAAAGAAGGGGTCGTCGACTTTGATCAAGCCCGGAAACGTTGTGGTGAAGACGGCGAACGTCAGCAGCAGCATTACGACGACGGCCAGGCTCCACAGCCACCAGTCGCGACGTTCCAGTTTCTGCAGGTCTGCCTGCAGGGCAGTCAGCTGCTGTTCCGAAGAAGTATCGGGCGGCTGTACATCTGGCTTGGGAGAGGTTGTCAAAGTCATGGCCTGTGCGTGAGGTCGGGCAAACCGGAGTTAGAGACCCACTGCCTCAGTATAAAGACCTTAGAAAAGGGAAATCGAAGAAAATTGCCGCCGCGTACCAGAGTCCTTACTGATCTTCTGGACAGGTTTCTGGCTAGTCACGTAGCGAAGCGTAGTGAAGAGGAAGGATGGCGCTGAAACTCCTAGCCGCCTTTTTTGAGTTCGGCGAGAACCATTTTGGCCACTTCGCGCAGCGTCTCAAACACGCCCTGGCCGGTAATAGCTACACCTTCCGTGATGGGCTCGCCCTTTACCTGCAGTTCCTTGGCGAGCTTGTCGACCGGGAGCACTCCGGGGAGATCGCGTTTATTCAGCTGCAGGACGTAGGGTATGGTATTGAAGTCGAGCTTGTGTTCCTTGAGATGTTCGCGGAGGTTTTCCAGCGTTTCCAGGTTGGCGTCCAGCCGCTCTTCCTGCGAATCCGCGACAAACACCACTCCATCGGCCCCTTTCAGGATCAACTTGCGGCTGGCTTCGTAGAAAACCTGTCCGGGAACGGTGTAAAGATGTATGCGGGTCTTAAATCCGCGAACCGTTCCCAAGTCGATGGGCAGGAAATCGAAAAAAAGCGTGCGGTCAGTTTCCGTCGCCAACGAAATCATCTTCCCTTTTTGGGCGGTGCCGGTGTGGTCATAGATCCACTGCAAGTTGGCAGTCTTCCCGCCCAGACCTGGGCCGTAGTAGACCAACTTGCAATTAATTTCGCGCGCAGGAAAGTTGATAAAAGGCACAGTTGTCCGGACGGTCCGGGACCTATTTTATAGCACACGCTCGAAAGCTGGCCAATCGGCAAACCAGCGTATGTTGCGCTGCGTGCATCAGATGGAGCCGCACACCGGAGGTCCAAAAAGCGGGCGTGTCCCCCCAAGGCGATTTTTCCGCCTTTCAGGCTCCGGTCGATCCGATCCAACCCCGGTGAGATCCCGGGCATCTGTGGGAGGGTTCTGAAAACGATTACTGAATGTGCAGTTCGCGGCGTCGCGTTTTGAATGCCAAAAAGGATCGAGTTGGTCTATACTCTGCTGCCCGCATTTCACGCCAGGAGATAATGAGAGATGAAAGGTCTTGTGGTTGGAGTCGTGATCGGCATCGTGCTGATGGCTGGCGGACTTTACTACTACTTCGTTTCCGGAATGGCTCCCGCGGCGGTTGCGGATCCACCCATGATGATGGAGAAAAAATTAGCCAACCGGTCTCTGGATGCCCACATTGAAAAGGCCAATGTGCCGGCCCCTCCCATCCAGGCAAATGAAGAGAACTACGTGGCCGGAGCCAAATTGTACAGGGATCAATGCGCCGGGTGCCATGGACTACCGAACCAGAATCCGCCCGCGATTGCCGACAATATGTACCCAAAGGCAACGCTGATGTTCAAGGGCAAGGGTGTGAGCGACGATCCCGCGCAAGAGAGCTACTGGAAAGTAAAGAACGGCATTCGCTTGACCGGGATGCCGACGTTCAAGGGAATCCTGGACGACAACCAGATGTGGCAGGTCGCCCTGCTGGTGGCCAACTCGGATAAGCTTCCGGACTCCGCCAAGGCGTTGCTGGTACCGGAGCCTGCGCCCGCCCCAGCCATGCCTGCGGCGCCAGCGGCAAGTGCCAAGCCCGCTGGCCGCGCAAAGTAGTGGAGCAATTTGGGAGAACGTTGGGAGAAAGTTGATAGAACGCTTTCATACCGGTTTTCTTCCATGCAATTGCCGTTGCGTTGACGATCCATGGTACCTCTGTTAGACTCCGAAAAATGGCGCGCGGTCAAAAGCCGGCAAAACGCAGCAGGGCTGGGGCAAGCGCCCCTTCCAGAAGTCGTAAGGTATTGAAAACCAAAGAAGATAGTAAGCTAGCAGCGCACGCCGAAGCGGTTCGCCAAATGGTAGACCCACAATTTGAACAGCAATTGAAACTGTACGAGCAGGCCGTTCAGAATTTCCACCAACAAAAGTTTGCCAAGGCAAAAGAATTGCTGGAGAAGGTGGAAGCCGGCCCGAGCAAAGAGCTTGCCGATCGAGCGCGCGTGCACCTGCGCATTGTGGAGCAGCGCATGGCCAAGCAGGCCGCGCCATCAGTGCGCACTCCGGAAGAGCATTATCAGTCGGGTGTGGCCATGATGAATCTGGGGCGCTGGGATGAGGCGCGCGAGCATTTGCTGCGCGCGAAAAAGTTGGCGCCCAAGGCCGATTACGTCTTCTACGCGATGGCCGCGTTGGACTGCCTGACCGGCGAAGCCGAATCGGCGATGGAAAATCTGAAAGTGGCGATTCAGTTGCGTCCGGAAAACCGGTATCACGCGCGCAACGACGAGGATTTCGCGTTTCTGCAGGAAGATCCCCGCTTCACCGAACTGCTCTACCCCGAGCGCGAAGCCTCCGGCGCCTGAGCCGCGAGTGCGCGCCAGAGCGATGCAATCCCGATGAAGAAAAATAGAACGCATCCGTCCGCCGCGATTCCCGGCGGCGTGCGTGTGGTTGCCATCGGCGGCGGCACCGGCTTGTCCATGCTGCTGCGCGGCCTAAAGCACTTCGTCGCGCGGCGCCGGCACGAATCGGAGCGCCATCCGATCAGCGATCTCGCCGCCATCGTGACCGTGACGGACGACGGCGGGAGTTCCGGCCGACTGCGGCGCGAGTATCGCGTGCTTCCTCCCGGCGACATTCGCAACTGCATGGTTGCGCTTTCCCAGGATGAGGCCTTGCTCGGGCGGCTTTTTCAGTACCGCTTTCATTCCGGGCGCGGCTTGCGCGGGCACAGCTTTGGAAATCTTTTCCTCACCGCGCTCAGCCACGTGACCGGAGATTTTGCCGAGGCCGTGCGCGTCAGCGGGGAAGTGCTGGCCATTCGCGGACGGATTTTTCCCACGACCCTGGAAAATGTCTCGCTCGAAGCGGTGATGGAGAATGGCAAAGTCGTGCTGGGCGAAACGCGCATCGCCAAAAGCGGCAACAAGATTCGCCGCTTGAGCCTGCGCCCCCGCCGCGTCCGGCCTCTTCCGGAAGTGCTGGAAGCGATTCGCCAGGCGGATCTGATTCTGATCGGGCCGGGCTCGCTGTACACCAGCATTCTGCCCAATTTGCTGGTTTCGGGCGTGGCCGAGGCCATCGAAAAATCCTCCGCCACGCGGGTTCTGATCGCCAATCTGATGACCCAGCCGGGAGAAACGCAGGGTTATTCGCTCGCGGAGCACGTGCGTGTGATCTACAGCCACACGCGGCGCAAGTTTATTGACTGGGTCGTGGCCAGCAATCAGCCGGTTTCTCCCGAGGTGGTGCGGCGTTACAAAATGCGCGGCGCCGAGCCGGTCCGTGTGGACCTCCAGGATTTGCAACGCGTGGGCGTGCGCTGCCTGCTCGATAATTTGCTGGAGGAACACGGTGTGGTGCGGCACAACGCGCCACGGCTGGCGCAGGTGCTGATCGAGGAGTTTGTGGAACGGCGGCACGCGAACAGATGAAGCACTACAAAACTTCGGTCGGTGCGCCAGTGCCGTAGAACGATGCCTGCGATTCCTTTTCTTGCGCCGCGCTCGGTTTGATTCGTATACTGGTTTCGGCTGGCCTGGTCAGTAAATGTTTTGGCATGTGCGGCGGCCGGCTTTCCCGCGTGGGGCGTTGTCCGGTGGGCCATACCGGCGGTCTGCTGGATGGGTGAGGAGCGTTTCATGGCCACGCTAGCTGTGCGCAATGAATTCAACGTCTACGAATCCGCGGATGCGCGTTTTGAAGCGGCGGCACGAAAACTAAATCTGGAAGAAGGCCTGTACCGCTTCCTGAAATATCCCAACAAGGAAATTACCGTCTACATTCCGGTGCAACTCGACTCCGGCCATCTGGAAGTGTTTGTCGGCTATCGCGTGCATCATTCCATCGTTCGCGGGCCGGGCAAGGGCGGGATCCGCTTTGCGCCGACGGTAACGCTGGATGAAGTGCGCGCACTGGCCAGCTGGATGACCTGGAAGTGTGCGGTCGTCAACATTCCCTTCGGCGGCGCCAAGGGTGGCGTGATTTGCGATCCCGGTAAATTGTCGCGCGGTGAGCTCGAGCGCATCACGCGCCGCTACACGGCGGAACTGATCGAGTGGTTCGGACCGGAGCGCGACGTGCCCGCTCCCGATCTCGGCACCAACGAGCAGACCATGGCGTGGATCATGGACACGTACTCGATGCACGTGCGGCATACGGAAACCTCGGTGGTCACCGGGAAACCGATCGATCTGGGGGGATCGCGCGGGCGCCACGAGGCCACCGGTCGCGGCGTGCTGATCAATTGCGATCGCGCGCTGGCCAAGTTCCGCATGCTGCGGGTGAACACGCGCGTTATCGTCCAGGGTTTCGGCAATGTCGGCTCGATGGCCGCGAAACTCCTGCACGAGGCAGGATACAAAATCGTTGGCGTCGCCGACATTCACGGCGCGCTGTACAACGAAAGCGGCTTTGATATTCCCAAAGTGCTGGACTGGGTGAACGTGCAGCGCCAGCCCTTGCCGGATTTTCCCGGAGGCGGATCCAAGATCAGCGCCAGCGAAATCCTGTTCCAGCCGGCCGAACTGGTGATTCCCGCGGCAGTGGAAAATCAAATCACCTCGGACAACGCGCACCGCCTGCAGGCGCGAATTCTGTGCGAAGGCGCGAACGGGCCGACCACGGCGCTGGCGGACGAAATCGTCGATCGCAAGGGCATTTTCGTGATTCCGGACATCCTGGCCAATGCCGGCGGCGTGACGGTCAGCTACTTTGAATGGGTGCAGGACCGCCAGGGATTTTTCTGGACCGAGAAGGAAGTGAACGACCGGCTGCGGGAGGTTTTGGAGCACAGTTTTGAGGAAGTGGTGCGCTACGCAGAGGCTCACCAGGTGAACAACCGCGTCGCCGCCTACATGCTGGCCATTGACCGTGTCGCTTTTGCGCTTAAGGAGCGTGGAATTTACGCCTGACAGTTGTACACTATCGCCGCCTGTCCGGGTGGCCGAGTTCCCATGTGCTTGATTGAGATCCTCGCCGGACAGTTGCGATGAGGATGAGATTTCCGACCGACGCTCCGAACCGATGATTGCCGATTCCATCTCTCCGGGAAACATAAAGTCCGAAGACGAACACCGCCGCGACATTTGCGCGGTGGGACGGTGGATTCATTCCCGCTCGTTCGTCGTTTCCACCGACGGAAACATTTCGGTGCGCCTCGATTCCCGCCGCGTGCTCACTTCTCCTACCGGCATGAGTAAAGGGATGATGACGCCGGACGACCTGGTGATCACCGACCTGCGCGGCCGCAAGCTTTCCGGACGCCGCGAAGCTTCCTCTGAACTTGCCATGCACCTGCTCATCTACAATCGCCGGCCCGAAGTGTACTCCGTGGTGCACGCGCATCCGCCCGCGGCAACGGCTCACGCGGCCGCTGGAATGCCGCTGAACAAAGCGCTGCTGAGCGAAATGATCATCGCGCTGGGTTGTATCCCGGTGGCGCAGTATGGCACGCCCGGCACGCAGGAACTTTCGGACGCGCTCGAGCCGATGGTGCAGCACTTCGATGCGATTCTTCTGGCCAACCATGGCGTGGTGACGTGCGGTCCGGATCTGCTGAACGCTTTTTTCCGCATGGAAACCGTCGAGCACTTCGCGCAAGTGTCACTGATGACCGAGTTGCTGGGCAAACAAGTCTTGCTTTCTGGGCGCGATGTGGAAAAATTGCTCGTCGCGCGAGCGCGCTACGGCACGACCACGGCATCGACGGTGATTCCCGGGTGCCCGGTAACCAGCGATGACACGACCGCCGACACGGAGCGTCCGGAGCGCATCTCGGTGACGCGCCAGGAACTGGAAGCATTGATCGAGGAAGCGGTTCGCAAGGACCGCGCGCTGCGATAAGGGCAGGTTTCAGAAGGTGCGCCGGCCGGAATTTTTTCCCGGGCCGGCCACGGAGGAAAAAGCATGGGCGAAGCACTCGGCATGATCGAGACCCGCGGCCTGGTCGCAATGATCGAAGCCTCGGACGCGATGGTCAAGGCGGCCAAGGTCACGCTCGTCGGCTGGGAAAAAATCGGCGCGGGCTACGTCACGGCGATGGTCCGCGGAGACGTGGCCGCCGTGAAGGCGGCGACGGATGCAGGAGCCGCGGCGGCCCGGCGAGTAGGAGAACTGGTGGCTGTGCACGTGATCCCGCGGCCGCACCAGTCGCTGGAAGAGGTGCTCCCCATCGGCAAGACGCCCGTAGCAGTCTAGAGCGTCTGGCGCGGCAGAGAGCCAATCGCACGAGGGGCCGCAGCGCCAAGATACCTGCAAGGGCGACTACTTGTCGCTCGGCGCGACTTCGGTACGCTGTCATCGCGCTGCAAAGTGAGTTGTGACAATGCGACATTACTTGGAGGGCCGGGCTTCAGCCCGGCCGTATGCGATCGGCTTAGATGCGGCTTTAGCCGCTGAAGCTGGGCTGGATCCAACCGTTTCATCGGGAGATCAATGAATTTCAAAGCGTTCGACAGGAAATGATTCTCGCCCGCATTGTCGGCACTGTGGTCTCGACGCGCAAAGACGCGCGCCTGGAAGGCAAGAAGCTTCTTGTAGTGAAACCAGTCTCGCCGCAGGGCGCAGATGAAGCGGGCTACCTCGTCGCCGTAGACACGGTCGATTCCGGCTTTCGCGAAACCGTCCTGGTGGTAACCGGCAGCTCCGCGCGCAATGCCGCGGAGTGCAAGGACCGCCCCGTGGACGCCGCAATCGTGGGCATCGTCGACGAAGTGATGGTGGATTCCCTCCATGAAGCCGAGCTAGCCGCCGCGAGGAAAAAATAAAATGCTCCTCGGACGCATCATCGGCAACGTGGTTTGTACCATGAAAGATCCCGCGCTCCACGGCCAGAAGCTCCTCATCGTTCAGCCGCTCGATCGCAAGGGCCGCGACAAGGGTTTTCCGGTTATCGCTCTCGATGCCGTCGGCGCCGGCACGGGAGAAACCATCTACTGGTGCCGCGGCAAGGAAGCAAGTTTTCCGTTTCAGCCGGCGGACCTGCCGACCGAAGCTACCATCGTGGGCATCGTGGATTCCGTGAACATTCCGTCGTAGCGACGCGACTAGACCTGAAAACCTTCCCGTCATAATGTTTTCTCTCTCTCTCGAGATTCGGATTTCAAATCTGACTTCCTTGTCCCGCTCGCTGTGGCACAATACGTGCCAATGATGCCGAGCTTCCGCCAAGGTCGCGTTTTTATCGCGGCAAGTCGGCGCGACGGACGGTGGAAACCCAAACCTTTTGGAGTCGATTGTGAAGTACGAGCGTTTTGAAGATCTTCCCGTCTGGCAAGCAGCTTCCGGCCTCGGAGTTCGCGTTTTCGCTCTTGGCGAGAAGGCTCCGCTCCGCCGCCATCGCAGCCTGCGCGACCAGATCGAGCGCGCCGCGCTGTCCGTATCCAACAATATTGCCGAAGGCTTCGAGCGTGGAACGACGAATGAGCTGCTGGCATTTCTGTACATCGCCCGTGGATCGGCAGGTGAGACGCGCTCCATGCTGTGCATCATGGAACGCATGGCCGAGTTTGTTGATCTCAAATTTGAAATTTCAAATTTGAAATTACTCTCGGAAAACATCTCGCGCCAATTGCGCGGGTGGGCCCAGCACTTGCAGGACTCTCCGATCCGCGGCCAGCGGCACATCACCGCAAAATCACAACGGGCCGACCAGGTTCGCCGCGATCGCAACGAATTTGTTAAGGAGTTGGAACAATTCATGAAGACTGCGGGATAACCGGCCGCGTTGCGATTCACCGCTGCGGCAGGTCAGGGCGTCTGATCTCAGAACAGCAGAGGGCATCTAAGCGATTGCTGGCCTGAGGGCTTGGGTCTAATTTGAGATTTGAAATTTCAAATTTGAAATTTCAGACCTAAATTCGCCTGCATCGCGTCAAGCACCAGCTCGGACTTTCCAGTCTACTATCTCGCCCTTCCGACTGTATCCGTGAACTGCTGTGCTCCCGGTTGCTTTCTCCGGGCGCTACCGCGTGCCTATTTTTTCCTTTCCGGTTATCCGTTTCGCCCCTACACTTCTCCGCATGCTCATCGCTCGCGTGATCGGCGACGTGGTTGCAACGCAAAAGGTGGCGTCGCACGAAGGGCGCAAGATTCTGGTCGTGCAGCCGCTGCAGCTGGACGGCACCAACCGCGGCGATCCTGTTCTTGCGCTGGACGCGGTTGGCGCCGGCGTTGGCGAGCGCGTGCTGCTGACCACGGAAGGTTTTTCCGCGATGACCGCTGTTGGACGGCCGAATTCTCCCATCGATGCCGCCGTTATTGGAGTGATCGATTCCGTCGAGATCGACGGGCAGTAATTTCTTTGGTCATTGATCTCCAGGCAAGAATCCACAGATTGAAGGTGGCACAGCCACTTTAGCTGCGTGGTGCTTGCGTTCGTAGCTATGAGAGCGCGGCTGTTCAAGCAGCTTACAAAAACGCACAGCCAAAGTGGCTGTGCTACTCAGAGCTTCGTCGCCGCGTTGACACTCTGCGGACGCGCCGCCATAATCGCGGGCGGATGGTCCCTCGATGATCGCGCAGCTTCGCGGAACGCTTGGCGACAAACGGCCGAACCAGGTGCTGGTCGATGTGGGCGGAGTCGGCTATCTGGTGCACATTCCGCTTTCCACGTTTTACGCGCTCGGCGAACTGCACTCCAACGTCACGCTCTTGATTCATACTCAGGTGCGGGAAGACGCGATTTCACTCTATGGATTCCTAAGCGCGCGCGAAAAACATTTGTTCGAGCTGCTGATTTCCGCTTCGGGCGTCGGTCCGGTGCTGGCGCTGAAGATTCTTTCGGGCATGAGCGTGGACGATCTGGTGCCCGCGGTCCGCTCCGGAGACCTCGCGCGGCTGACGCGCATTCCCGGCGTGGGGCGCAAGACGGCCGAGCGCATGATTGTCGAGCTGCGCGACAAGCTGGAAGCGATGGAGGAAGTTCCCGAGGACGCGCGCAAGCCGGTCACTACTACCGGCACTGCCGGCGACGTGGTCTCCGCGCTGCTGAATCTTGGCTACGATCAGCACGGCGCTGAGCAGGCGGTGGAGCGGGCGGGGAAAAGCGCCGCCGGCGCAACATTTGAAGACCTTTTGCGCGGAGCGCTGCAGCAGTTGACTGCGCCGGCGAGCGCGAGAGCCGCAAGATAGCAACCGAAGCGGCGATGGCGACAGCCGCATCCGAGTGAACAAAGATTGCTTAACACGCACAAGGCAGATCAGCGATGAATTCCGGAACCGGCAGCGAACGCAAAATGGACCAGCCCAAACGCATCGTCACCGGCGCGGCGTTGGACGAAGACGCGCGCATCGACGCCAGCGTTCGCCCGCAGCGGTTCGCGGATTACATCGGGCAGTCGCGCGTCAAAGAGAATATTGAGATCGCCATCCAGGCCGCGCGCAGCCGGGGAGAGGCGCTCGATCACGTCCTGCTTTACGGCCCGCCAGGGCTCGGCAAGACCACGCTGGCGCAAATTATCGCCAGCGAACTGGGCGTTACGATCAAAACCAGTTCCGGACCTCTTCTCGAACGCAAGGGCGATCTGACTGCGATCCTCACTTCGATCGAGCCGCGCGAAGTATTTTTTCTGGATGAAATTCATCGCCTGGTCCCGGCGATCGAGGAAGTTTTGTATCCCGCGATGGAAGACTACCGCATCGACCTGGTCATCGGGCAGGGCGCGGGCGCCAGGATTCATCCCTTCATCCTGAATCGTTTCACGCTGATCGGCGCGACCACTCGCGCGGGCCTGGTGACAGCTCCGCTGCGCTCGCGGTTTGGCATCGTGCACCGGCTCGAGTTTTACACGCCCGAAGATCTGGTCGCCATTGTTCGCCGCTCGGCGACCATCCTGGGAATTGCGGTGGACGAGGATGGTGCATACGAGCTGGCCCGCCGCAGCCGCGGAACGCCGCGCGTCGCCAACCGCCTCTTGCGGAGGGCCCGCGATTTCGCGCAGGTCCGCGCCCAAGGGCACATCACGCTGGCAGTGGCCAAAGAAGCCTTGCAAATGCTGGGCGTCGATGAGCACGGCCTCGACGAAGTCGACCGCAACCTGATGCTCACGATTCTCCAGAAATATGCCGGCGGACCGGTCGGGCTGGGCACTCTCGCGGCGTCCATCAGCGAAGAGGAAGATGCCATCGAGGAAATCTACGAGCCGTACTTGATGCAGCTTGGCCTGCTCGATCGCACCCCGCGCGGCCGGGTTGCCACCGCCCTGGCCTACAAACATTTCGGCCTCGAAACGCCGCGCCGCCAGCCGGGATTGTTTTAGTGATTGTCATTCTGAGCGAAGCGAAGAATCTCTCTTTGTTTTTGCTTACACTTAAATCGAAGAGGGATTCTTCGCTTCGCTCAGAATGACACCGTCTTGAGTTTTTTCGCAGCGTGTAATGCATGCGCCACGTTTTTCTATGCCAGACTCCCATTTGGTCTATCTTTCGCTCGGCTCAAATCTGGGCGATCGCGCCGCGAATCTGGACCGGGCCATCGGCGCGCTGCCCGAAAAAGGCGTGCGCGTGCTGCGCCGCTCGTCCGTTTATGAAACCGAACCAGTGGATTTTCTCGAGCAACCGTGGTTCTTGAACTGCGTCGTCGAAGGCGAGACTTCGCTTGCGCCGCGCCAACTGCTGGAAAATCTCCAGGCAATCGAGCGCGAACTCGGCAGCCAGAAACTGGTTCCGCGCGGCCCGCGCCTCATCGACCTCGATATTCTTTTTTACGACAGGGAAGTGCTCCGCGAACCCGGAATGGAAATTCCTCATCCGCGGTTGCAGGGGCGCCGTTTCGTCCTGGTCCCGCTCGCAGAAATTGCGCCCAAATTTCAGCATCCGGTCCTGCGCAAGACGGCAGCAGAATTATTGGCGGACACGAATGACCGCAGCATCGTGCGGCACTTCAGGGGCTAGAAGAGTAGGACAGGCTTCAGCCTGTCAGGTTTTGATTAGCGTTATGCGCAAATCTAAACCAGACAGGCTGAAGCCTGTCCTACTGGGATTCAAAAACTTTCCGGGTGAACTCAAAAGCGGTCAGTTTCGGGGTTTTTCTTCTTTTTCAATTCTCGCTGTTCCTTTTCATTCTTCTCAAACTCGGCAATCTCTTCTTCGGTCATCACGTACTCATCGCGCCGGGCGAACATATTGGTGTTCCGCTGCGCGAAAGCGTTGCCTGATTCGCGGCCCTCGCGCCCTTCCTTGCGCTTGCGTTCGGAAAGCGTGGAATCGTGGCGCACGCGGCGAATCGGATTTGCCAACGCGGCCGCTTCCATCAATAGATCGCTGACTTTCTCCAGCAAATCATGAAACTGGAACGGTTTCGCGACGTAAGGCAGACGGTCCCGCTCGAACGCCGAGACAGCATCCTGGGGCGCCGTTTCGGGCACCACAAACAGCACCCGCGCTCGAACTTTCCCGTCCTCTACCGCCGGCGCCAGCGCCAACTCCCGAAGCGTCAGGTACACCGGGCTGGTCATGCCGATCATCGCGATGTTGACGATCACCAGCGACCACTCGCCGCTCGCCAGCTCCGCCAGCGCCTGGCCGACCGCCGGCACAACCCGCACGTGCCAACCCTCCGAGTCCAGCAACTGGCGCAAGGCCGACTGGTTGGCTTCATCGTCTTCGATGATCAGGATGCCGATCTTGGCCAAGGCTCGCTCCCTACAGGAGTATCGAGTATAGGCTCCCATTCGCATCGATTTCGGGCCGTGTGGCGGTCGCGGTCGCAAGCGTCACCTGTACTTTTCAGGGCGTGGGAGGGGCAGCGCCGGCGCTCACGGGAGGCAAATAAAAAGCGAAGAAAGTCCTTGACATGGCGAACAAAAAGCGAAATACTCCATCCCGTGCTTCCCGAGACGGGTTATGGCGACTGCCAATTCGATTCCGACGTCTACCGAGAACCTTTCTTCTCGAAGAAAGTCTCTCCGCAAACGCGGGAGCGATCTCACACCCACCTTATTCCCCGACGTCCTGAACCAACAGGACAGCGGGCCGGATGCCCTGCTGCCACCAGGGCCCGCGCCCGAACGCGTCGGCATCGCCCGTCTCGCCCTCTCCTCTCCGCTGGCTGACGCCAAGCGCGGCACGGAATATTTTCTGCTGCCGGTGAAATCCATCCTCAATCATTGCGACTCGACGCGCGTGCCCTTTTCCTGGACCGTGAATCCGTACCGCGGCTGCGAATTCGGCTGCCAGTACTGCTACGCCCGCTACACGCACGAGTACATGGAGCTGGACGGGCGCGATTTTGAAAAGAAAATTTATGTGAAGCAGGACGCCGGGCCGCTCGCCGGCCGGGATCTCGGCAAGGAACGAGTGCAGGGCGAGCACATCGCCATCGGAACGGCCACGGATCCCTACCAGCCGGCCGAACGCGAGTTCGGAGCGACGCGCGCGATTCTCGAGCAGATGGCCGGACGCAGAGGATTGAGCGTTTCGATTACCACGAAATCCGACCAGGTCTTGCGCGACGTCGATGTGCTGCGCCGGATTGCCGAGCACTCCAACTTGTCCGTGAATCTGAGTATCACCACGTTGCGCACCGGGCTGGCGCGCATTCTGGAACCGCGCGCGCCGCGGCCCGATCTGCGCATGCGGGCGGTTGCTGAATTGCGCCGCGCGGGCATCGCCGCCGGCGTGTTCGCCATGCCCATTCTGCCGGGAATTACCGATCGCGAAGCCGACCTGGACGCACTGGCCCTTGCCGCACGCGAAGCGGGAGCGCAATGGTTTGCGGGCAGCGTGCTGTTTCTGATGCCTTCGGCGCAAAAGCAATTTCTGCCGTTCCTTGACAGGAAATTTCCGAAGCTGGCCAAGCGCTATCGCGACTGGTTTTCGCGGGAAGCATATGCGCCGGAAGCGTATCGCCAGGAAATCGCCGAGCGAGTGCGCGCGCTACGTAGGAAGTACGGTCTTGGCGTGCGCCCTCTCGATCCGGGACGCCCGGCAGCGGCCGAACGGCAATTGAGTCTTGGCTTGGAGGTTGCGTAGGACGCGTTTTCTGACTAAGGGAAAAATCGGATTTATGTAGCGCGCGCCTTCAGGCGGGCATCCTGCGCTGCCGGGCGAATGCCCGCCTGAAGGCGGGCGCTACAAAAATGTGCGGCATGCGTTACGGAATTATGATCCGCGGTTCTTCCATGGCGACTCCGGCTTCGGCGGGAAACTGCGACCTTAGAAACGTAAGGAACGCGCGCGTCTTTGGCCGCCCATTCGAGCGCAAGCGTCCGAAACGCAGAAAGAAGACCAGGACATGAAAAATCTCGGTGTCCTTCAGCGCGGGAAACTCGGGATGCTCCGCGACATGCTTCTTTTCCTCTTCGATGAACTGCGCCAGCTTGGCGTACAGCCCAGCGGTTACCGGAATCTCTGGTGGCTTTTCGTAGTAGATCCCGGAGAGAAGCGTGCGGCGGGTCTCCGCGAGGGCCTGCAGCGCGGTGAAGACATCGGAGTCCGTGAGCGAGCGCTGCTCCGCCGCGTACAGGACAACCGTATAGCCGAGGCCCGACAGCATGTTCTGCCGGGTGTGAATCAGGTCCGAGGAAAACGACACGTCCGGGAACGGCACTTCGCTCTCGGCCAGCGGTTTGGGATGGTCCTGCTCCCAGCGGTGCGCCGCCACCAGGTACGGGCAGTCGCTCGGGCAGTCGATGGTCACCTCGCGCCCGGTGCCGCAATCGATGGCGCAGATTTTCTCTCCCAGCGCAGGGCAGTAACGTTCGGCGCGCCGCTTGTTGCAGATCGGGCAGATTTTTTTTTCCACTCGTGTGCGCGCCACGAAATGTTCCGCGACGCTCTCCTGTGATTCTTTAAACTTCTTGCGGTAAGAAAGGAAGTGCTACGAGTCCGGGTCTTCCAGAAATTCCAGCCGGTTTCCCCAGGGATCTTCCGCGTAGAACCGGCGCACGCCGGGAAGATCGTCATCGTCGATCACCTGGATGCCCTGGGCGGTGAGCGCAGCGCGCAGTTCTTCTAAATCTCGGACTGCAAACGCCGGATGAGCCTTTTTTGCCGGCCGAAAATCCCGCTCGACCCCGATGTGCAATTGCTGCGAACCGCACGCGAACCAGCAGCCCCCTCGCTGCTGCAGGAGCGGCGGCTTTTCGATCTCTGCGAGGCCCAGGATCGCGCCGTAGAAAGTTCGTGCCGCCGTTTCGCAGCCGGCAGGAGCCGCCATCTGAATGTGGTCGATGCGTGCCACGCGTGATTTCACAGCGGCAGAATATCACGATCCCGCAAATGTGGATTTCAGGCACAGGCATCTGAGAGTTGCCTCGGGATTAATCCAAGAATTCAATCGGGAAACAACCCAGACACACCAACGCCCGCCGGACGGCCACATCCGCACGCGGATGCGTCCGCCGACGGCGGGCGTGAATTTACTTCAGCGAATTGGGATCCGAGTGATTTTTGGGCGACTTTTTCTCCAGCAGCGAAACCAGCTTCTGTCCTGAAGGCGGAACTGGCACGGCGCCCCGGCGGATGATTTGCGTTGCCGTCATATGTTTCCCGTACAACTTTTCATTCGCGTCGTTGTCGGGCCGCAGGCTCGCTCCCTCCAGAGAGACTCCCGCAAACAAGCCGCGGGACCGTGAATAGGAAAGAATCTCGGCGCGCAGCGTGGCGTCTGTGTTGGCAGAGGCGTCGCGGCCCTTGGGTCCGGCCGCCGCGGCCATATCGGCGCCCAGTTTCACTTTGCTGTTCAGCAGAGAAGTAGCTCCACGCGGATTCATCACCAGCAGCACGAAATCAGTGGCCTGGCCGCCCAACTGAAAGCCCACGCTTCCCGCTTCCAGCGCCATCATGGAAGGCGCGCTCCACGGCCCGGTGAAATGCTCGCCGCTGCGGCAGGTCATCACGCCGCGGCCGTAACTTCCGCCCACGATGAACGCTGCCTTCAGCACGGACGGGAAAACGATGACGCATTCCGCCTTGTCGAGCAGGTCCTGCGGAATGTCGTCGGGAATATTCATGATCTCTTCCATCACCATACCCGCGTTTTCCACGCGGTCGGTTTCCTTGTCATTGTCGGGCCGCGCCGCCAGCATGGGAGCGCCGGTAAGAGCCAAAAGCATCCCGATCGAAAGCAGTTTTCGCATGAATTCATTCCTCCTCGAAGTGAACGCCGGCAAGAATCGGGCTGGTTGCCATCGTTATCATATGGCCTCGCGCAAGTTCGCGCAATCCACACAATCCCTGACTCGAGCAGACTTGCGGATAAAAATATCGCCACCCTGAAACAGACGCGGGTGTGAAACAGAGCTTCACATTCGTGTCCGGTTCACGCAACCGTGTGGACTATAATCAATCGAATTTTCTCCGCGAATCTTCTGCTGGAGCGGCTGAATGGCAGCGCACCAAAAATTACCGGCACTCTTCGTTGGATGTCTGGCGCTGGGCTTGGTTGTCTGTACAGCCCGGGCGGCAGTTCCGGCGCAGTCAAAGCCTTCCAGGAAGGCAGTTCCGCGCGCCGGCGCCGCCAGCTCCAAGCCTGCGGTGCGCGCGGATGTCGAGCGCTTCCGGCAGCGTGTTGAATCTGCGTTGGCCGCTTCCGGACCGGACAAGGGCGCGTGGGGCGTGCTGGTAACCGACGCGGCTACCGGGGATATTCTCTACGCCCGCAATCCCGATGCGTATTTCATGCCGGCGTCCGACGCGAAATTATTCACGACCGCGCTGGCGCTAGCCACGCTCGGTCCGGATTACCGCGTCCGGACTACCGTAGTATCGAGCGGCGCGGTCGATGCGAGCGGCGTGCTGAACGGCAACCTGGCGCTCATCGGCCGCGGCGACGCCAATCTCTCCAACCGCAAATTTCCGTTCGAGAAACGCGAAGAGCGCGACGGCCCCCCGGAAAAAGTGCTGGCCGAATTTGCGAACGCCGTTGCGGCGCGCGGCGTCAAGGAAATTACCGGCGACGTGGTGGCCGATGACAGCATGTTCCAGCACGAAAAGTTTCCCAGCGGGTGGCTGGTCGACGATATTTTGTGGTCCTACGGCGCGGCGGTTTCGGCCATTGCCGTCAATGACAATACCTTTACCCTGGATCTTCGCGCGGGCGCTCGCGAAGGGGATCCCGCGCGATACGACGCGGGCCTGGCGTCCGATTTCTACACGGTGGAAAATTCAGTGGTTACCGCGCCGCGCGGCACCGAGGAAAAATTGGCGGTGGCGCGCGATCCCGGCTCGCGCTTGATTTATGTCAGCGGCGTCATGCCGCTGGACGCGCCGGTGCGCCGCCTCACGATCGCCGTCGAAGAGCCCGCCGAATACGCCGCGAGTGTACTCGCGCATCTTCTGGAATCGCGCGGAGTGAAAATTGACGGCCACGCGAGCTCCCATCACGCCTCGCCGCCCGGCGCGGCAGCCGCCGCGGCGCCTCAAACAATTCTGGCGGAACACGTTTCTGTTCCGCTGTCAGACGAAGTTCGCCTGACCAACAAGAACAGCGAAAATCTTCACGCCGAGCTTCTCCTGCTGCTTTCCGCGCACGAAAAGGCCGGCGCCACGAACTACGAAGACGCCGGGAAATTCGCGCAGGGCTTTTTCAGGAGCGCGGGCATCGCTGACGGCGATGTCGTTCTGAGCGACGGTTCGGGCCTCTCGCGTAAGGACCTGGTCACGCCGCGCGCGGTCGTGCAGTTGCTGCGTTACGCTGCCGCGCAGCCCTGGGGCGAGTTGTACCGCTCCACGCTTCCGGTGGCCGGCGAGGACGGCACGCTCGCCGAGCGCATGAAAAACACGCCGGCCGCGTCGCGCATCTTCGCAAAAACGGGAACCATCGGCCATGGGAATACGCTCTCGGGCTACGCCACAACGGTGCATGGCGAACGGCTGGTATTCTCAATCCTGGGAAACAACAATAATCTGCACGCGCAGGACGCGAACAAAGTGATTGATGCGGTGTGTTTGGCCATGGTTGAGGAGCTGGCTCCGGCGGCGCCGGTTGGAAAGAGGAAGTAGAGGAAGTACGGGAAGCAGAGGAAGTGAAGGAAGTAACGGAAACGGACTCGCGCGGAACTCGCTGAGGAGAGTCAGATCTGAATACCACAGCCAGTTCGATTGTGTGGCTTTTGTAGTCGCTCTTCGTACGGTACTAAGGAAAAACTGCAAAAAGCGCACAGCCAAAGTGGCTGTGCTACTCGGCTTCCGAACATTTGTGGGTCGCCGCTTTAGCCGCGACATTCTAGAGGCGAGATAGCGGGCCCTCAGGCCCTGAAGCTCGGTAACGCCATGGCGGAAAAAACTAAAATCATCACAGTCTTCGGAAGCTCACGCCCCGAGGAAGGCCACGCGGATTACGAGGAAGCTCTCGATCTCGGCCGCGCGCTGGCGACGGCGGGCTTCGCCGTCTGCACTGGCGGCTACGGCGGTGTGATGGAAGGCGTGTCGCGCGGTGCGAGCGAATCCGGCGGCCGCGTTCTCGCCGTCACCTCTACTTTTTTTCGTTCGCGAGCGAACCGCTGGGTCCAGGAAGAATCCAGCGTGGCCACGTGGCAAGAGCGCCTGTTTGAACTGGTGCGGCTCGGCGACGGCTACGTCGCCTGCAAGGGCGGGACGGGAACTCTTGTGGAGCTTGCGGTGGTTTGGGAAATGCTGAACAAGAAAGCGATGGAGCAGCGGCCGTTCGTGGTTCTCGGTGATTTCTGGCAGCCGATTCTGGATCGCGTGCGCGAAGTCGAGCGCGGGCACGCCTCAAGATGGGGCGAGTCGCGCGATCCGCTGGTATACCAGGCGCCCAGTCCCGCGGAAGCCGCGGAGTTTCTCGCGCGTCGATTGGAAGCGAACTCCTCGCACCAACACAAAAGTAGATCTGGGCCGCCAGCGAAGTAATTCCACCCAGAGCAGCGCTACAATGCTGGGCACAGCGGCAGCGGCTTTGGCCTGTGGAATTTAGTTCCTGCAAACACTGAAACCCATCGGCTGAAACCTGTGCTATGCGGAGACAACGATGTCGCGCACCGCGGAAGACATTCTCGAATTTGACCGGCTGCGCGATCTGCTGCGGCGCCGCACCACCTGCGCTCCCGGCCGCGGTGCGGTTGATGCCCTCTCGTTTTCGCACGATCGTTCCGCGCTCGAATCGGTCTTCGCGCTGATCGCCGAAGCCGTCGCGTATTCGGCGGATGGCAGCGAAATGGGATTCGGTTCGCTGGCCGATCCGGAGCGATGGCTTGCGGAACTCGAATCCCCCGTCGCCGTGCTCACGCCGGCCATGCTTCTGGATTCCGTGACACTGGCGGACACCGCGGCCATGCTGCGCGATTCGTTTCGTGATCCTGCGCGCGCCAGTTCCGCGTCCGCTGCGCGCCACTTCCCGCTGCTTTCGGCACGCGCCGCTGCCGTCGCCGACCTGCGTCCTCTGGCCGTGGCGGTGCGTCGCGCCGTCCTGCCGAACGGGGAAATCAGCGACGACGCTTCACCGCAACTACGGCAGATTCGCGCCAGCATGGGACGCACGCGCGAGACCATTCAGAAATCGCTCGAACGCATGCTGCGATCGCGCGGGGGCGACGGCGGCGAGGATTACGTCACCCTGCGCAACGACCGCTTCGTGATCCCTGTGCGCGCCGCCGAACGCCGCCAGGTGCAGGGTGTGGTGCACGCCGCCAGCGCCACAGGACAGACCGTCTTCGTTGAGCCGTTTGAAACCATCGAGCACAACAATCGCCTGGTGCAGCTCGGCGAGGAAGAAGCCGCGGAAATTAACCGCATCCTTGATGAATTGTCGCAGCGCCTGCGTGCCAATCTTGGGCCGCTGCGCTTTGCCGTAGAGACCATCGCCGAGCTCGATTCCGTGTTTGCCCGCGCACGCTTCGCGCGGGAATTCGATTGCACGCTGCCGCAGTTTACGAACGAAAATCTCCGTGCGACGCAGGATCGAGAGGGCGCGGGATTGCCTTCCGCGCTGGAATTGTCCGCGCTCGATTTAAAGGACGCGCGCCATCCGGTTCTCGCCGACACGCTACGCGCGCACGGGCGCAGTGTCGTACCGATGACCCTCGCGCTCGGCGGAGACAAAACCGTGCTGGTCATCAGCGGGCCCAACACCGGCGGCAAGACCGTGGCGCTCAAAACGGTGGGACTTGCCGTGCTCTCTGCGCAATCCGGAATTCCCGTGGCTGCGGAATCCGCGCGCCTGCCGATCGTCGATCGCGTCCTCGTGGATATCGGCGACGAGCAGTCGATCGCCGCGGACCTTTCCACATTTTCCGCGCACATGCTCAACGTTCGCGCCATGCTCGAGGCAGCCACTCCGCAATCGCTGGTGCTGGTCGATGAACTGGGCACCGGCACGGCTCCGGAAGAGGGCGCGGCGCTGGCGGTGGCCCTGCTCGATGAATTCCGCGAACGCGGCTGTCTGACGCTTGCGACCACGCATCATGACCGCTTGAAAACCTATGCTTCCACCTCGCCGGGTGTTCTGAACGCCGCCGTGGAATTCGACGAAGTGAATTTGCGGCCGACGTACCGCCTGCTGGTCGGGGTTCCCGGAGGTTCGAGCGGCATAGACATCGCGCGGCGCCTCGGCCTGCCAACACAGGTGATTGACCGCGCGCGAGCGCAGCTCTCTCCGGAGGCGCACGAAGCCGCCGCGCTGATCGCCTACCTGCACCGCAGCCGCGACGAACTGGAAACGCTAAAACTCGAAGCCATTCGCGCCGCGCAGGAATTCGCGGAACAGAAAAAACATCTGCAGACCGAGTGGACCGATCGCCAGCGCACGCGCCTCAAGGAACTCGAGCACCAGTTCGCGCAGACCATTGAAAAACATGAAAAGGAAACAGCGCGCGCGATCGAAGCCGTCAAGGAGCGCGAGTTGCGCGCGCAGCTCGAAAAACAGACGCATCGCAAGCTGGTGAAAGCCCGCAGCGAAGCCCGCGACGAAGCGGACGCCGCAACCGTCGCGCACCTCGCCGATTCGCAGGCCGATCTGGGTCTGGCCGCGCCTCCGTCCTCGAAGCCCGTCGCATACAGCGACCTCGTTCCCGGCGCGCGCATCCGCGTGCGCGGTGTGCCCACGCCGGTCACGCTGCGCCGCCGCGACGCGAGCGGTGCCGAAGTCGAAGCCGGCCCGCTGCGAATGAAAGTCGCGCTCGCTGACATTACCGCCATCGTCGGCGATGAATCCGGCGGCAAGCGCGCTCTTCCGCAGGGCGTGACCGTGCGCACGCAGCCTGCCGACGAGCCCTCCGGCAATGAAATCAACCTCATCGGCTGCACCGTTGAAGAAGCCACCCGACGCGTCGACAAGTTCATCGACCAGGCGGCTCTCGCCGGCGCCGCGCAAGTGCGCATCATCCACGGGCACGGAACCGGCGCGCTCCGCCGCGGCCTGGCCGAGTTTCTGAAAACGCACCCGCTGGTCGGCTCGATCCGCTCTGAGGCGGAGGACCGCGGCGGACAGGCCATTACACTGGTTGAGCTGAAGGATTAAGGCTCTTCCAATCCATTGTCTCTTCATACAAAAAGACTTAGAGGATTTGCCATCTTTCCGTGAATCTAGTAGAATCTAGTAGAAATTACTAGAATCTAGTAGAGTCTACTAGGATTTCTGGAGTCCAGAAGGTTTAGACATGGCCAAAATGAACACCATCGAACAGCGCGCCGTCGGCGTTTGCCACCTAGACGAGCACAACGAGGGGCGCATCGAACGGAACCTCTTCCAGGTAAACGGCACCACGTGGGAGGGTCTCCGCTTCTGCAAGAATAAGGACGGGCAGCACAATCGCGTGCACTTGGTTCTGGACGAAAAAAGATTTGTCGAGCTATTTCGCGACGCGGTTAAAAATGGCGTATTTAGTCCCCGCACGTTGGGAGACATGAGGGTGATCCTGGAAGATATTCCCGACCCGTTCCTGAGTGTGATCGGGTCGATCGCCGATGGGACTTTGTCGCAGAATATCGATGACGAGCTATATCCCGAGCGGCCGGAGTGAAACTTTTCATCGATACGTGGGGCTGGATCGCCGTTGCCGACCGGAAGGAGAGGGACCATGCAGCGGCCAGCGAAATTTTTCAACGGGCGCGGCGCTCCGGCGGCGCCGTCACCACGAATTTCGTGCTGGACGAAACCTTTACCCTGCTGTTCAAGCGCCGTCCCTTCGAAGATGCCTGGAACTTTGCGGCGAAGGTCGTGCGGTCACCTTTCATAGATGTGGAGGAAATCACGGTCGAAAGATTTTCTAGAACGCTTGAATTGAGAAAGCGGTTTGCCGACAAACCCGGGATTTCATTCACCGACCTGTCCACCATAGCGATCATGACAGAATTTGGCATCGCGGACATCCTGACGGCTGACCGGCATTTCAGCCATGTTGGGCTCGGCTTCCGCATGCTTCCGGCGTAAAGCGCAACGTTTTTATCAGCAACCATATGATTGCATATAGTTTGCATCCTCTGCTAATATGCAACCAGGAGGTTGCCTATGAGCACCGACCGCATCGACAAACAGATTCTGCTGCGCGCGCCACGGGAACGCGTTTGGCGCGCCGTCAGCGACGCCCAGGCATTTGGCACCTGGTTCGGCGTCGCTTTTGACGGGCCTTTTGTGGAAGGCGCGCGCCTGACCGGGAAAATCGTTCCCACCAAAATGGACGAAGCAATTGCCAAGATGCAGGAACCCTATACCGGCAAGGCCTATCACTGGACGGTGGAGCGCATCGAACCGATGCAGCGGATTTCATTCCGCTGGCATCCCTACGCCGTCGAAGAGGGTGTGGATTATTCCAAGGAGCCGACGACGCTGATTGAATTCGTGCTGGAAGACGCACCGGGCGGAATTCTTCTGAAAATTTCGGAATCGGGATTCGATCAGCTTCCTCTGGCACGCCGCGCCAAAGCGTTCAAAGCCAACGAGGGCGGCTGGGAAATGCAGACGCATCTCATCGAGAAATACCTTGCCCAGACGTCATAACAACCACGGCGAAGGGCGCTCCACGGAATCGGCTCCGCTGTTTGCCGCGCTCGGCGACCGCACGCGCCTGCGGATTGTCGCGCGCCTTTGCAGCGGCGGGCCGATGTCCATCACTCACCTGACGTCCGGCTCGCGCGTCACTCGGCAGGCGATCAGCAAGCACCTGCGCGTGCTGGAGGCTGCGGGGGTGGTGCGCGCGAAGCGCCGCGGGCGCGAGAGCCTGTGGCAACTGGAACGGCGGCGACTCCAGGAAGCGCGCCGCTATCTCGACGTGATCTCGGGGCAATGGGACGAGGCATTGGCGCGATTGCGCAAGTTTGTCGAGGATTAAGCGGGTCGGAAGGCAAGTTCGCGGGAGGCGATGTTCGAATTGCAATTCGCCTCCCACGCTCTGGAGAATTTGCTCCTGGCCCGGCTAACTGGCGGCTTGGGCAGCGGCCTCGTAAGCTGATGCGAGCAATTTTGTGTCGACGTATTGGCGGTACGCTGAGACCTTTCCATCACGAACTGTAAAAGCCATCACCCAGTCCACTTCAATGGTGCGGTTGGTAGCCCTCACTTTGGTCCGCTCCCAGCCGACGACGAGCACTCGATTGCCGTCGGCCAGAAATTCACGAGGCTGGAAATCCAGAATCTCGGCTTCGGCGGAAAGTTTTTGAAAGAAACTGGCCACGCCGTCGCGTCCTCGGTAAGTGCCGGCGAGGGGCAATCCTGCGCCGGGAATTTCCCAGACCACGTCTTCCGCCATCAAGTCCAGCAAACCCGCCAGATCGCCGCGGCCGAAAGCCGCGAATCCATCCTTCACCACCTGCAAACTTTCCTGTGTGATCATTGGAAATCCTCCGTAAGTTTTGTCGCACGAGTCCGCGGGGAGCCATGGTTATACGCCTGAGGAAGCTTGCGCGAAAGGGGTTTGTTATTCGCGGCTTGGGGTTGTCGCCGAGAGGCGCCGACTTTACAGGCTGCGATCAAAAAGCCGGGAGGTTGTCATTCTGAGCGAAGCGAAGAATCTCTCTTAGGTTCTTGCCCGGGCGTAAATCGAAGAGAGATTCTTCGCTTCGCTCAGAATGACAACACAAGATTCAAGACCCGCAGGCTGAAGCCTGCGCCAAGTGCTCGCTCCGGGACGCGACGTGTACAATAGCGGTCCCGGGATTACAATCGTAAACGCATGGCCGAAGCGGGATCATTCGCGGATCGCGTGAAACAGCAGGCGGACATCGTCCGCGTGGTCGGCGAATACGTCCGCCTGAAAAAGTCCGGCCAAAATTTCACGGGGCTGTGTCCCTTCCACTCCGAAAAAACGCCTTCCTTTGCCGTGCATCCGGTGAAGCAGATCTATCACTGCTTCGGCTGCGGCGCGGGCGGGGACGTCTTCAAGTTCGTGATGCAGATGGACAAGATCACCTTTCCGGAATCGGTGCGCGCCGTCGCGGAAAAATGCGGCATTGCCGTGCCGCGCCCGCGGGAGCGCACGCCCGAAGAGCGCCTGCAAAATCAGCAGCGCAGTTCGCTCGTGGAGCTGCACCGCGAGGCCGCCGCGTTTTTCGTTCAGCAGTTGAGCGGAACGAACGAAGGCCGCGCGGCGAAGGCGTATCTGCTGGATCGCGGCCTAGACTCTGAAGCCATGGCGCGCTTCGGCATCGGCTTCGCGCCGTCGGGCGGGGATGCTCTGCTTCGCGCCGTGAAGCAGAAATATCCGGAAAAAGTTTTGGAATCCTCCGGCCTCTTCAGCCGCGACCAGAACGGGCGGCTGTTCGACCGTTTCCGCCGCCGCGTGATGTTTCCCATCGCCAACGATTCGGGGAAAATCGTGGCGTTCGGCGGCCGCGCGCTGGGCGATGACCTGCCGAAGTATTTGAATTCGCCCGAGACGCCCATCTACACCAAGAGCAACATTCTGTATCACCTCGATCGCGCCAAGGAGGCGCTGCGCCAGCGCGACTTCGCGGTGCTGGTGGAAGGCTACATGGACGCCATCGCCGTGGCGCGCGTGGGCATCTCCAACGTGGTGGCCAGCTGCGGCACCAGCCTCACCGAACCGCAGGTGAAATTGCTGAGCCGCTTCACCCGCCGCATCATCGTCAATTACGATCCGGACGCAGCCGGGCAAGCCGCCACCGAACGCTCGCTCACGATTCTTCTGGAACAAGGGGCTGAAGTTCGCGTGCTCGCCCTTCCCGGCGGCAAGGACCCTGACAGCTTCATTCGTTCCGAGGGCGCGGCGGCCTACACGAAATTGCTGAACGAAGCGCCGCCCTATGTCGACTATCTGATTTCGCGCGCCCGCAAAATGGACATGTCCACGGCGGAGGGAAAACTTCGCGCCGTGAATTTCCTGATGCCCTACGTGCAGCGCGTTTCCGATCGCATCCTTCGATCAGAGTGGGCCACGCGGATCGCGCAGCAACTGCGCATCGAGGAGCCGGTGCTGCGCGAATCGATGCGCAAGGCCGCCAGCGAGCGCCGCAGCGAAGTGAAAGCGCGCCCGGAACTGGTCGGCCGCGTGGGCAAACCGGCCGAGCGGCGCTTGGTGCAGATGCTGATCGAGGCCGACGAGTTTCGCACGCAGTTGGCCGAAGAAATTCGCGCCGAGGAATTGCATCGCGGCCTGGAAAGCGAGCGTATCCTTGCCGCGCTGATCGAAGCGTGCTCGGCAGGTGTGCGCCCGGATGCGGCGGCACTCGCTACTTCCCTGGAAGAGCGCGACCGACGGCTGCTGTTCGAAATCGCCTTCGAATCCGCCGCGCCTCCCACCTGGCCGGAGGCGCAAAGCTGCCTCGCGGTTTTGCGCCGCCGGCGCGCGGAAGAAGAGTTGTCGGCCGTGCAGCGGCAGATCGAATCGTTCGCGGTTGCCGCGGGCGCAGCGGCCGGCGGCGAACTGCGCCGCCTGCTGGAGCGCAAGCAAGAGCTGCGCCGCCGCCTCGATCCTCCGGCTTGAATTCTGCAGCCTTCCACAGCGGAAATCTTGTTCGCAACCTCCAAGTCCTGCCGCGGAATTGCGGCGCCCTTGCTGCCATCGATTGTCGCTGAGAACCTTGTTTGTATTGATTAATATCCGTTAAACAAAACGGTTGACGCCCTCGCCTGCCACCGTATAAATAACTTGATCTGGTTTCCCTGTGCCTCTAGCGTAACGCGGAATTGGCGATTGGCATCTAAAAGCTCGTGGGGGCCGCTGCGAAAAACGGGACGCGAACGGCCACGAAGGCAGCCCCATTTTAGACACCAGTTTTGAAAATGAGTTTCGTTCTCTGGAAGTTTTGCCGATAGTAGGTTCAGGCCCGGTTGGAAACGCGTCGCGGTAAGGTTGCTTCTGGCAGTTTTTGGAGGACTCCTTGGCGCTGGCTATCGAAGAGAAATACGATCAGGTACGGCAGCTCATTGCCATGGGCAAGGAGCGCGGGTACCTGCTCTATGACGAAGTGAACGATATTCTGCCCGCCGAAGTTCATTCCTCCGAAGAAATCGACGACCTGCTTTCCACTTTTGAGAAATACGGAATCGATATTTACGAAGACCAGGCCGCCGCAAAAGCGGCCCGCGCCACCGCCGATCCCACCGTAGCCGACGCTCCCGAGATCGAATCCAAGGACGAACTCCCGGTCGCGGAAGATTCCAGCGAGCTGGACCTCACGCCGGGCATGCTGGAAAAGACCAACGACCCGGTGCGCATGTACCTGCGCGAAATGGGCACCGTGCCGCTGCTCACTCGAGAGGGCGAAGTCGCCATCGCCAAGCGCATCGAGCGCGGGCAACTGCTGGTGCTCAAAACGATCACCCGTTCGCCGATCATTTTGAAGGAACTGCTGACCATCGGCGACGATCTCCGCAAGGGCACGCGCTCCATCAAAGAAATTGTCCAGTTCGACGATGAAGAGCTGACCGAAGAGAAGATCGAGAACAAGACCAAGAAAACACTGAAAGTTCTGGACAGGATTGCCAAGCTGTATAACGAGTGCCTGCGCGAGGCCACCCGGCTAGAGCGCATGCCCAAGTCCAAGAAGCGCCCGTACATCCGGCTGAAGTACCACGTTTCGCGCCTGCGCATCGAAATGTCGCAACTGGCGCGCTCGATCGAGTTTCACCTGTTCGAGAAGAAACGCCTGATCGAAAAAATCCGCAGCACCGTGGAGCGCCTGCAATCCCTCGAGCGCGAGGCCGGAAAGCTGGAGCGCCGCGCCGACGCTTCCAAGGGCGACCATGCCGCCGAAGCGCGTAAGGAACTCCGCACCCGCCGCACCGAACTTCGCGAAATCGAAGTCTCCAGCGAGACCGGCCTCACCGATCTGAAGCGCATGCTTCAGGTGATACTTCGGGGAGAAGCCGAAGCCGAGCAAGCCAAAAAAGAATTGATTGAGGCCAACCTCCGCCTCGTCGTTTCCATCGCCAAAAAATATACCAATCGCGGTTTGCAGTTCCTGGACCTGATTCAGGAGGGCAACATCGGCCTCATGAAGGCCGTGGACAAATTCGAGTGGCGCCGCGGCTACAAGTTTTCGACGTATGCGACCTGGTGGATCCGCCAGGCCATCACGCGCGCGATCGCGGACCAGGCACGCACCATCCGCATACCCGTGCACATGATTGAGACCATTAACAAACTGATCCGCACCAGCCGCCAGCTCGTGCAGGAGTTGGGC
>DATGJQ010000043.1:0-48186 GCA_035295105.1 Candidatus Acidiferrales bacterium
CTGCACTTCCGGCGGCAGCGCGTCGTACAGGCTGCGAACGAATTTCGATTCGTTCGGCGCTCCCATCAGCGCAATCTGATACCCGGAAGAAACCAGGCGGTTGATAGCCTCCAGCACACTTTCGGTCGGCCAGCGGCGCTCCAACAATAAGTCGGAGGCGTTGGGATTGAGGACCACGTATGGCTTCTGCTTCTGCCAGCCTGGAGACTCGGTAAGCATCCGGGCCACCGCCATACGCTCGTGCTCGAACACAGCGATCGGTCCCATGAGCTCGTTCTGGCCGACGGGCACTCCGGCGACGCGGCCAAGTTGCAGATACAATTGCCGCACCGGCATGCGCGTGTTGAAGTAGACCAGGTGGGTGTAAATGCCTTTTTTGAAAGCCGCGCTGCGGCGGTAAAAGCCCAGCCGGTTGCGCGTCGTCGCCCACAGTGCGAGCAGCGAAGCAAATCCGGAATAAACTTCCAGATCGAAGTAGAAGTCGGCGCGCAGCCGGATGAGGGTGGCCACCGTCCGAAGGGTGGTATAGGCCATCGCCAGCATACTGCGGTCGTCCATCACCAGGATCTCATCCACGCCAGACAGACGCAGCAGGAGTTCGCGATTGGCTCGCATGGTAACAAAGACCACCTTGGCATGCGGGTAGCGCAATTTGAGCGCCCGCAGCAGCGGCGTGCATTGCAGAATGCTGCCCATGCCGACCAGCTTAGCTACCACAATCACGTTCACATTTTTCGAGGTGACCGAGTGATCGCGCCGCAGGAGATGACCGAGCAATCGGGCCGCACCGTTAAATAGAAACGCCAACGGAACGGCAAGCATGCGGTCAGCGAGGATTCTTCCCTTGTGGGTCATGATCCGGGTGTCAGCAAGCGGTTGCGGCAGCCACTAAGTCCTATTAATTCAAGCGTTTCACTGTCGAATCGCTGGTCGAATTTCTATCATCCATTGCACCATGCAGCATTAAAACGGGCAAGGCATGCCGGGGCGGAGTGTGCTTGGCGAGTAAATTGTACTTTGGGCGACACACGGCTTTGGCGCAGCGGGTATTTGCCCTGCGCACTCTTGCGAGGGCAGCATTTCTGTTTGGATTCGCAAGAAGGGAGGATATGCTCGTATCCCTTGCGGAATGTGGTTGAAGCCTCTGTGCGATTCATAAACATAAACTGGATCCTCTTCGCGGTTTGCTTGTTTCTGGTCTGGCCAAAGCCCGGATTGGGCGAGCCCATCCTGGCCTGGCTCGAGCGGAAATTTGCCGCGCTCGCGCAACACCGGCGGCTCGCCCTCCTGGCCGTCGGCGCGATCACCATCTTCGCGCGCGTGGCGCTGCTGCCGTGGCAGCCCGTGCCGCAGCCCAAAGTGCACGACGAATTCAGCTATCTGCTCGCGGCGGACACTTTCGCGCACGGCCGGCTGGCCAATCCGCCGCATCCGATGTGGATTTTTTTGGACACGTTTCATGTCCTGCAGCATCCGACGTACGCATCAATGTATCCCCCGGCGCAAGGCATGGCGCTGGCCGCGGGGAAATTGTTGGGCCAGCCGTGGGTGGGCGTGCTACTGAGCGTCGCCGCAATGGTGGTGGCGTTTACCTGGATGTTCCAGGGGTGGATGCCGCCGCAATGGGCGCTGCTTGGCGGGCTGGTGGTTTGGGCGCGCTTCGGCATCTTCAGCTATTGGATCAACAGCTACTGGGGAGGCGCGGTCGCGGCGACCGGCGCAGCTCTCGTACTTGGAGCGCTCGCCCGAATCTGGGATCATCGGCGCTGTCGAGACGCGATTATTTTCGGCTTGGGAGCCGGAATTCTTGCCATCAGCCGGCCGCTGGAAGGAGCGATTTTCTTTCTTCCTGTGGGCACTGCGCTGCTGTGGTGGGCTCTGCGGCGTGACGCGGCCGGACGCGCGGAAGCGACGCGGCTGATCGTGTTACCCGCTGCGGCCGTCCTCGCATGCGCCGCGGCGTTCGTCGGCTTCTACAATTGGCGCGTGACGAACAATCCGGTGGTGTTTCCCCACTTCATCGAGCAGCGCGAAATCACCACGGCCATATTTCTGTGGCAGCATGATAAACCGCCGATTTCGTACGCCAATCCCCAGTTTGACGATTTCTACCACGATTTCTTGCCCAGCCTGTATCACGCCAGCTGGGCTGCCGCCGAGGGCCAGTGGTGGTATAAGTCCACCGATTTCTGGGAATTTTTTCTAGGGCCGGCGCTCACCATTCCATTCCTGGCATTGCCGTGGGTATTGCTAGAGCCTCGAAACCGCCTGCTGATGGCTCAGGTGATTTTCTCGGCGATCGGATTGTGGGTTGTGGTGTATTACCACGCGCACTACGCCGCGCCGCTGATGGCCACGGTTTTTCTGCTGCTGATGCTTTGCCTGCAGGTGCTGCGGCGCTGGCGATTGTTCGGCAGGGCAGCGGGCGTGGCGCTGACGCGGCTGGTGATTTTTTTCAGCCTGCTTGTGGGTCCAGTATATTTCGTGCAGGCCTCCGCTCCACGGTTCGACTCCGTGTTTGGCTGGCTGCAACGCCACAGCGTATTGCCGCTCGTCCTGTTGCTCTTCGCCCTGGGGCTGGTTCGTGGCAGCGCGTGGATCGCCGGTCGGCGCGCCGTCACGGAGCAGAAGTGGCTCAGCGCATCGCTCGAGTTTCTTCTGTTGCTCTGCATGGTCCTGCAGTTGTGCACGATCCAAAGAAATCTCTACTCAGACGCTTTCCCGTACGTCGATGACCTCGCGGAACCGTTTCGAAAGCCGGTCGAAGATCAATTGGCAGCGCAGCCGGGCGAGCATCTCGTCCTGGTCCGCTATTCGAAAGATCACAATGTGGGAGAGGAATACGTCTACAACGATGCTGACATCGATCGCGCAAAAACAGTGTGGGCGCGAGAGATTCCCGGGATGGATTTGTCGCCGCTACTAAGCTATTTCAAGAATCGCGATGTGTGGCTCTACGAACCGGACGTGGATGACTCGACCGCGGCACCCTATTCGATTAACGGCAAGTAGCATCCTGAAAAACGAATTCCCGTCGCCGCGCTTTCAGGAAAGAACAGATATAAACACTAAGGCACAGTGGGATGAGCCATGCCACCCGACTCTGGTAGCGGTCGTATACCCCCGCAAACGCACCGCACACCGCAGCGTTGAGAACCAGAAATACGATCGACATAACGAAGACCTTATTTATCGGCGCAAAACGGCCCGTCCGCGCAAACAAGGCACATGCCACGAAACTTATCCAGAAAATTGCCGTGTTCACCGGCGCAATGGCGTTCGTCAACGGGAACATTCGGTCGGTTAATTGTCTGGCCTTTCCGAAGGCGGGTATATCGCCAGGCAGGGAGAACCGTAGATCGTAGAAATTTCCGTCGCTGGCAGGGTGAAGTCGCATGTTCCCTCCTGTCCGCAGTGTCACCAGTTGGAATAGTGTCTGCTGGAGGCTGCTCAGCAGGAACCTTCGGGGGTAGGCGGCAATCGTACCGTGCACAATTGCACTAATCTCGTCGTCGTGGCCATTGAGAGCTTGTAAGAGCGGGTGGCCGAATAAGAAAGCTTCCTCATCGCGTGGCAGATTGGAAAGATATCGACAACTGATGAACGATCTCGTCGGGCAGTTTGCACGAAGAAAGTCCGGCGCCAGGCCATCACCGAACAGCCTCCCCAGCAAAAAGGCATTCTTCGATGGTGAAAGCCTGAATCCGAGGCCCATCTTTCGATTCTGGGTCGCAGTCCACAATCCTGCGAGGATGATTGGCACTAGAAGCCAAGCAGCCACGGACCGCGTTGATGCCAAGCTTTCGGTTTTGCGGCCCGAAAGCTTCGCGGCCACTACCACGACGACATACACGGCCGCGATCGGGAACAGGGATGTATGGGCTGCAACGGACAGCATCATGATCAGCGCCAGCACGCTTTTTCGCGCAACGTGAAATTCATCTGCGAACCCCAACAAGAACACACAGAGAAACAATACGCCGGTGAAAATGTCAGGCATGAGTTGCGACACGAACCAGGGCAAGCTCGTCAGTGCCGACAACGCGCACACAACTGCGAGTAGGCTGCGGTCGACATGTTCACGGCCAATAAGATGCACAAACGTTTCACGAAGGACATGAACCACAATGATCGCCTGTGCAATGATCGTGTACCACGCACTCGTTGCCAGACTCGTCCATCTCGTGAAAACGGCATATCCCGGGGCCCGGAACGGGAAAAGCGCAACATGAAACGCTCCGCTTCGAATGTAATTGCCGCTATCCGGAGTGACGGTAGGATATCCGTTGTAGATCGCAACCCAGAGGAGCATAGCCGCGCAGCAGACGAGCAAGAACGCGCGTCGCAACACGATGCGCGCTGCACCGTTTTGACGAGGCAATTGAGAAGCCTGTTCGGCTGACACGCCGAGCGGAGAGGAAGTTGAAATCGTCTTTAGCATTGGAATTTTGAACGGCCTGCAACCAGCCATGCAGAGGCCTAGCCGTGACCAGTGTGCATCGATTCCAGCACGGACCGCATCCGCGCGTTCCGCGGCGTTGCCCTAGGAGTACATAAAAATATCCGTAGGCGCTGATAAATACAGCATGGATTGGAAACGACGATCGAAGGATGATCGATCTCTGAGAGGAATTACCAGCGACCTCTACCTGACGTCGAAGATGGGCTGACGAGGCAGCGAGCGTGACGCCGTACGAAATCAAGCAGAAATGAGATCTTCTCTAGCGAAGCGGCGTTTCCGCTCTGCAATCCAGCTGCAAACGTAGGCCGTGAGACAGAATGGCACGAGCCACGCCACGCGGCTTTCGTAGCGATTGTAAACGCCGGACAGCGCGCCGCAGACGGCGGCGTTGATCACCAGAAACACGATCGCCGCGGCGAAGAACTTGTCGATCCGCGGAAACCGCCGGGTGCGTGCGAAGACCAGGCATGCCGCGATGCTCATCCAGAACACAGCTGTGTCGACGGCCGATGCCACAGTCGCCAGGGGAAGCAACTGGCCGCGAATTTGCCGGGTGCTTCGAAACGTTTGCAATTCACCGGGAAACACGCGCCGGATGGCATCGTCATTCCAGGATTGGGCGGAATAGAAGCGAATTTCGTCGCCGGTGTGAGTGGCCGCCAGCTGGCGCACGGTCTGCTTAAAGCTGCTGATGGCGAACCGCACAGGATACGCGGCGAGTGTACCGCGCAAGATGGTCTGGATCTCCCGTTCGTGGCCCTTCAGATCGCGCAGCAGCGGGTGTCGAAAAAGGAAATCGACTTCGTCGCGCGGCAGATCGGAAAGATAGCGGCAGGAAATCAGGCGCAGCTTCGGACAATTGGCACGAAGGAAAGCCGGCGCCAGGCCGTCTCCGAACAACCTGCCGAGCAGGAAGGAATTGCCAGACGGCGAGATCGTGAACCGCAGCCCCATTTCCTGATTCTGATTTGCCGTCCACAGTCCCGCCGCAAGCACTGGCACGAGGAGCCACGCCAGCACCGGCCGCGCCGATGGAAGCGGCTCGGGCGCGCGAGCTACGACTCGCACCACGAACAGGCCCGCGAAGGACAACGCCGCGATCGGGAACAGCGAGGTGTGAGCGGCCACCGAGACGGCCAGGATTGCGGCAAGAACGATTCGCCGGATGCGAGGCAACTCCGGGTTGAACGCCAGCAGAAACGCGCAGGGAAACAAAATCGCCGCGAAGATGTCCGGCATCAGCAGCGACGCGAACCACGGCAAGCTGCTGAGCGCGGTGAGGGCAAAAACAATGGCCAGCAGGCATTGGTCGACGAATTTCCGCCCGCCGCCAATCAGGAAGTCGCAGGATTCGCGCAAAACATAAACGACCAGGACGGCCTGCGCCACAACAATGAACCACGCGCTCCTGCCGACGCTTGCCACCCGCGTGAACGCCGCATAACCCGGAGCGCGGAACGGCGACAGCGCTACATGAAACACGCCGGTCACCAGGTAGCTGCCGGTGTCGGAAAACACTGTGGGGTAGCCGTTGAAGCACGCGATGCAGAGCAGGAGGCCCGCCGATACCGCGGCGGCAAAAATCGTCCCGAGCGCAGCAATTGGGAGGACTGCGGAGGGCAACGTATCGGGAACGGTTTGCTCAAGCGTTGCTTCCGTGAGGGTGAGTAATGGATCGATGTTCGGCGTCAAGAGGTACTGGTCCAGTCCCGATCGAAATCGGAAGTTGATCTGCTTCAATCCCCGCTGCAAAGCTTAGTTTTTATCGCTCCGGCGGCTTCGGAGGCGTTGGGGACTGGCCAACGTGGAGCCGCCGTACGACCGACGTCGAGGAAGGTCGAAAGAATTTTGCACGAAACTTCAGGCGCTGCCAAGCTTTTTTATGATGCTTCCCAATCAGTAAACAAAGCGGGGTGGGCGGAGACGTCCAGCGCTAACTGGCGGCAGGAGCGGGCGGAATCTTTTCACCAGTCGGATCACCGGTCAGATCGGGTCGATTGCGCCGGGTCTTTTCCAGCGCCCTCTCTTCCCGCCAGCGGCGAATTTGTTCGTGGTTGCCGCCGAGCAAAACCTCCGGCACCGGCCAGCCGCGGAACTCCGCGGGGCGCGTGTAGTGGGGATAGTCGAGCAACAGGTGGCCGGCAGGCGAAGAGATGGCCGGCGATGCGCGGTTGGGGGAATCCGCCAGTTGGCCTTCGCCCGACTCGATGGCGCGGAAGGATTCATTCACGGTTGAGTCTTCATTTCCCAACGCGCCGGGAATCAAGCGCGTGGTGGCGTCCACGATCAGCGCGGCGGCGAGTTCGCCTCCCGACAGCACGAAATCGCCAATCGAGATTTCGTCGGTGGCCAGATGCTCGGCGACGCGTTCATCCACGCCTTCGTAGCGGCCACACAGCAGGATCACTCTCTCGAGTTGCGCGAACCGGCGAGCCGTGCCCTGGCGAAATAATTTCCCGGATGCCGACAGCAGCACCACAGCAGTGCGCGGGCTCCTCGCGGCGTCCGTACCGGCGATCGATTCCACCGCCTCAAACAGCGGCTCCGGCTTGAGCACCATGCCTTCGCCGCCGCCGAACGGGCGGTCGTCGACGGTGCGGTGGCGGTCATGCGTGAAGGCGCGCAAGTCATGCACACGGACATCGATCAGGCTCGCTTCACGGGCGCGGCGCACGATGCCGTAATCGAGCGGGCCGGTGAAAAATTCCGGAAAAATTGTGATGAGGTCAAACTTCATGGCGGAAACAGTGTAACGCGAGCCGCGCCGCTCGAAAAACATTCCGGTTGTCATTGTGAGCGAAGCGAAGAATCTCTCTTCGATTGCCGTCGTGCTGCAGATCGTGCCTCAACGTGAGAACCCCACAGAGAGATTCTTCGCTTCGCTCAGAATGACAAACGGGACTGATGCATGGGCGGGCTGCGGAGTGGCCATCGCGGACGGAACTGCAAATGCGTTTCTGAGAAAAACGCCTCAGCGGCGATTCAAGTCGCGCAGGCCTTCAGGCAAGCTCACATCGATGCGCTTTTCCTGCACGTCAATCCGCAGGCAAAATTCAGCCGCCAGGGGAAGAAGAAGTTCACCGCCCTCGGTATCCACCGCCAGCAACGGGGCCGCGCCTCCGGTGAATTCGACGTCGCGCACCGTGCCGAGCGCCGACGCCGCGCCCGTTTCCCATACCTGGCAACCGACCAGATCGCTCACAAAATAATTTCCGGCGGCCAGCGGCGCGCGGTCTTCGATGGGCACCTGCACTTCGAGTCCGCGCAGGCCTTCCGCTTCCTCAATGCTGTTGATATCCGCAAAATGAAAAATAGCCTGGCCGCCGCGTCCGGGCGATAGCCAGCAGCGCTGCAAACGAATGCGCCGCGGCGGGTTTCGCCCGTCGGCGAGCCACACTTCACGCAGCCTGGGCAAACGCTCCGGAAAATCGGTGAGGATTTCCGCGGCCACTTCGCCGCGCAGGCCCCGAGGGCGCAGAATTTTCGCCAGCGTAACGCCTGTGAAATTTTCTGCGGGCCCGCTATTCGAGGATTTCAAGGGTCAGGCGCTTCCGAATTTTCATTCCGGCGGCGCCCAGGATGGTGCGGATGGATTTCGCCGTCCGTCCCTGCCTTCCAATCACTTTGCCCAGATCTTCGGGATGCACACGCAATTCCAGCACGGTGACTTGTTCCCCATCCACCGATCGCACCTGGACTTGTTCGGGATGATCTACCAGAGCTTTCGCAATCGCTTCAACTAGGTCCTTCATGGGGCCCTCCACCATTCGCGTTCGCGGGTCGGATTCGAGCTTTCACAGGTACAGGTTCCGAGGGCCAGGGGAACCTATTTTGAACTTGCCGGTTCAGGCGATTTTTTGGGCTGTCAAAAAACTGCGAACCGTATCGCTAGGCTGAGCACCACAGGACAACCAGTACTTCACGCGCTCGGCATCGAGCTTGATGGTCGCCGGCTTCTGAAGCGGGTCGTAGGTCCCCACAACCTCGACCGTCCTGCCATTCCGGGGTTTGCGCTTGTCGAGCACGACAATGCGATAAAAGGGTTGTTTCTTCTTGCCAAATCGAGCCAAGCGGATTGCCAGCACGTTTACTCCTCCTGCCTAGGGATTATAGCTGGTTCCGCCTGTTTTCGATACCCCGCAGGGCTTTTCCCCGGATTACCCCCACCTATAGGGATGCCTTTGAGGAGTTCAGGGTTTGTCCAGGGTTTTCGGGCCACCGGCACTTTGGCGGCGCTTCAGCGGTGTATATCACCAAAGGCCCGCGAGCAAGGCTACGAGATGCCGCTGAGCTTGCCGAGTCCCTTGAGCCGCCCCTGAGCGGCCAGCGCGCCATATTGCTTCATCATCTGGCGCATCTGGAGGTATTGCTTCAGCACCTGGTTGACTTCCTGAACCGAAGTGCCGCTGCCACGGGCGATGCGCTTGCGGCGCTTGCCGTCGATCAGGTTGTGATCGTCGCGCTCGGAGTTGGTCATGGAGTTGATGATGGCCTCAATGCGCTTCAACTGCGATTCATCGACCTGCACGTCCTTGGGAACTTTGGCCAGCGGGCCGACTTTCGGCAGCATGCCCAGCACCTGCTCGAGCGGGCCCATCTTACGGATCTGGCGCAACTGGTCTCGGAAATCTTCCAGCGTGAATTCGCTGCGGCGCAGCTTGCGTTCGAGTTCGGCCACCTGCTTGGCGTCCACCGACTGCTCGACGCGCTCGATTAGCGACAGCACGTCGCCCATGCCGAGGATGCGAGAGACGATGCGCTCCGGGTAGAAGGCGTCCAGCGCGTCATACTTTTCGCCGGTTCCCACGAACTTCACCGGCGCGCCGGTCACCTTGCCGATGGAAAGAGCCGCGCCGCCGCGCGCATCGCCGTCCAGCTTGGTGAGCACCACGCCCGTCAGACCGAGGCGCTTGTGGAATTCGCCCGCCGAGCGCACCGCGTCCTGCCCGATCATGGCGTCGGCCACGAACAGGATTTCCGCCGGCGTCAGCTCACGCTTCAGCATGCCCAGCTCTTCCATCAGCGTGTCGTCAATGTGCAGGCGTCCGGCGGTGTCCACAAGGATCACGTCGTGCGCCGATAGCTTGGCTTCGCGAATCGCTCCGCGCACAATTTCCAGCGGCTTGTCGGTGCCCGTGCCCGGCCACACCGGAACGTGGATGGCCTTGGCCACCTGCGCCAACTGTTCGCGCGCGGCGGGACGGTAGACGTCGGTCGAGACCACCAGCGGGCGGTGGCCGTGCGCGGAAATCCACTTGGCCAGTTTGCCGGTAGTGGTGGTTTTGCCGGAGCCCTGCAGGCCGACGATCATCCACACCGACGGCGGGCGTGAGGAGAACAGCGGCTTGGCGTGCTTGCCGAGCAGCAGCGCCAGCTCGTCGCGAACGATCTTGATGACTTGCTGGTCAGGAGAAAGTTGCAGCAGGACTTCCGAACCCAGCGCCTTCTCGCGAATGTGGACCAGCAACTCGTCGATCACGCCGACGTTGACGTCGCCCTCGAGCAGCGCTTCGCGGATGCCGTCCAGGGCTTCGTCCACGTGCTCCTGGGTCAGTTTTCCCTGGCCGCGCAGGTTCTTGAAGACTCGTTGCAGCTTGTCTGTCAGGTTCTCAAACATGGGGCTCGATTCCTACGATCGATTTCCGGTGCCGCATTTATTCTAGCAGGATGAGCGGGCCTTAAGTAGGACAGGCTTCAGCCTGTCTGGTTTTGTTTTGCGTTATGCGTAAATCTAAACCAGACAGGCTTAAGCCTGTCCTACTTGGTAGAATTTCTCTTCGGGCTGAGTGCAAGAAAAAACAAGGAGAGATTCTTCGCTTCGCTCAGAATGACAACGCTATGGGTTTTTCCGCAGCCTTGGACGCTTGCACAACCGAAGGCGCTAGCAAAACACGGAGGGAGGCCACCTTCTTCAGTCCAAACCGCTGCAGCAGGATGGGTTTGATGGTCGCGGTCCACATGGCATACAGCTTTGCCGTGGGGTGCAGCCCGTCAGGCTTGAACAAGTCGGCGGGCAGATTCCCGGCAGCGTCGAACGTGGCGGTGGCGATGTCGATATACTGCACGCGCTGCTGAGTAGCCGCGTAGTCCTGCATCAATTTGTTGGCCGCTTTCATTTCCGGCCATTGCTTCCAGCGCAGCTTGGACGGCTTGATTGAGAGGATGTAGATCCAGGTGTCCGGCAGCGCGCCGTGAACGATCTCCACAAATTTGCGGAAGTCGGCCGCAACCATTTCGGGCGTCTTGCCGGAGCCCTCGGCAAGATCGTTGTCGCCTTCGTAGACCACGACGGCGCTCGGGTGGTAGGCGACTACAATGCGGGTCGCGTACTGATCGAGATCGGAAAATTGCGAGCCGCCGAATCCGCGGTTGATCACGTCCAGCGGCTTCATGTCCGCGGCCAGCGAGTCCCAGAAGCGAATGCTGGAGCTGCCGGTGAAAACAATGCAGCCGGCAGCGGGAGGATGCGCCTGGTCCTGCTCCTCGAAATTGCGAATTGCGGGTTCCCATCCCTGCGCCAGCACGCGCGGGACGAACGCGAGACTGACCGGACCCAGAACAAGTGCGCAAATCGCCGCAACCAGTACGATTCTTCGCGTTACAACCGGCAGTGGCCATCGCATGCGCCCAAGACTATAACGATGCGCCATGAACATCAATGCTGGCGCTCCAGGTGGGCTATCCAAACTTTGCACGTTCCTGTAGCGCCCGCCTTCAGGCGGGCACCTTGCAGCCAAGACGATGCCCGCCTGAAGGCGGGCGCTACACCAGAGGCGAGACCCGGCACTGACTCTGAGGTCTGGGTTGCCCGGCTGCATCCATCTTGCGGCACTTGCCGGTTGAGGGTACCCTTAAAATAGGCTGCTCCCGCGCCGCAACTCGCGGTGGGCACTGTCGGCGCTCTATGAGCATTCCTGGATGTGCGGGAAAACTGAGAGCACTCTTTTCCGCGTCGCTGGCCGCCGTGGCGTTCACCCTGTTCTGCGGCTGCGCGCTGCTGGCGCAATCGCACGGCGTTTATCTGGATGCCCAGCAGCGGTTTACGATTCAGGTGCCGCCCGGTTGGGTGGCCAAGCCTTTCAATTCCGGCGGCGTTTCCGGCGTAACCATCTCCCACGGTGAAACTTCCTACGTTCAAATCTTCTTGCAAACGGGAATCGATCCGGCAAGTTTTCTGAAAGCGCTGAACAGCGGCATCGAGACGTCTCATCCCGGCTATAAAATCTCTGACCGGGGCCTGCGCACGGTGGCCGGCGAATCGCGCATGTATATCGTCGGCGAGTCGCCCGAAACGCCGACGGCGCCGCACACCCGCGTGTATCTCGAAACCTTCGCCGCCAACGGATTGTCCTACGCCATCATTGCTGCCACGTCCGGCAAAGGCGCAGCCGCCAAAGAGATGGCGGCGGACATTAATGTGTCGCAGCAGATGATCCAGTCCTTGAACGTCAAGGGGAACGTAAAGGGCGAGCCCGGGCCGCCCACCCGGCCCGCTGCACCGGTTCCGGCGAAAACACCCGCGCCGCCCCCGCCGCCGGCCACTCCACCACCTTCGGCGGCGTCTTCGTCACCAACTCCGTCACCAACTTCGTCGCCAACTCCGCCGCCAACTTCGCCGGCTCTAACACCAACTCCGTCCTCAGCAGCCCCGCAACCCTCTGCGCATGCAGCCGCGGATACTAGCGCGAGCGGAAGCGCGGCCGCCGACCTTCCTCCGGACGATCAGAAGAGACTGGCGGCACTGGACTCAGCCGTGAAAAGCGGCGTGCTATCCGACGGCGAGTACCAGGCAAAAAAGAACGCCCTTTATGCCAACGCTCACCAGCAGGCGGAAACCGCCGCACGGCGAAAAGCCCTGGATCAAGCCCTCGCGGACGGCGTTTTGACCCAGGATGAATATGACCGCAAGAAGCAGGAACTTACGGGCGAAGCGGCTCCAGCGCCTGCTGCCGCGTCCTCTCCTGTTTCGGCTTCGATGCCGCGGCCTGCCAACCCCGAAGTCGAATTACCATCGCTGGCGTCTACGGAAACGATTTCCCCCAGGGCTGAGCCGCAACCTGAGCCGCTGCCGAAATCGTGGATCGCGGATATCGATCCCGCCGGCTTTGCACTCAACCTTCCGGCGAACTGGACCGTCAACAAAGTGCGCGCCACCGGGCAGATCGTGGTCCGTGGAACGCGCGGTGAACAAGTGATGATCTGGCCGCTGCGCCTGAATCAGCCGGAGCTGAACGCGCGGGACGCGGCGTCCTTGATTCAGGAACTGGCCCGCCGGTTCGACGCCCTCATGCCCTGGGGCTCGGTGCAGACGACGCACAATGCCGCGCGCGTGATCGGGCTGGGCTCGCAGCGCAGTGCGGCGGCGATCTTAAGCTGGGCGAATAATCCCGGCGGCGCATCCATTTATTTTTACGGACTAGAAGCGCCGGGTGATATTTATGCCGATTCCGAGGACTCCTTCGCCGCTGTGGTCAGAAGTTTTCAGATCCTTCCGGATGCTGCGTTCAGGGATTTGCAGGGGACGGCGGGAGGCGCGGGCGGCAAGGGAATCAATTATGTGAAGTGGAGCGACCCGCACGAAGGCGCGTTCACCGTCTCTGTGCCGGAGGGCTGGCATGCGATCGGCGGCACCTACCGGCTAAGCACGGAGGACGTGCGCTACGGAGTGGTGTTGGAATCTTCGGACGGGCAGCTGCGGGCTTCCATCGGAGACGCCGTTGTTGGCGCATTCACCCAGCCAACGCAAGCGTTAGCAGCCACCGGCCTGCGCGAAGGCGGTTACCAGACTCTTCCTGACGGAACACGGATCGAGCTACTGCGCTACCTGTCCGGGCAGCAGTTCGCGCGTTCGTATGTCGAAACGCTGGTGTCCCGCCAGTGCAGCAACCCGCAAATCGTTTCGAACAACACGCGCGAGGACATGGCGGCAAATTTCGGCCAGTCCGCGGCCAACCAGGGTTTCATCGACGCACTGCTTACCGCCGGTGATGTTTCGTTCACCTGCACCCTGGACGGGCGGCCCGTGAAGGGCAAGTACATCGCCGCTACGATTCGCATGGCTCCCAACATATCTCCCATGTGGTTTGTGTACCGTCTGTTTGGGTATATTGCTTCGGCCGGACGGGAGCAGGAGGGCGAGAACGTCCTCATGCAGTTGGTTCAGACCTGGAAGTTCACCCCGGACTGGGAAAAACTGCGGAAAGACGCCGGGATTTTAACCGCGCAGCCGGATAGCACGGAAGCGCAGGAGACGCGCGAACGCGCCCAGGCGGCCATCGTCGACGATCAGCGGCAGATTTCGGAGATGCTCGCGCGGGATGCCGAGCAACGGCGGAGAAATTACGACCAGCGCGAACGCAACTTGCACGCTGCGGTTCTGGGCACGCTCGACATTGTGGACCCGGACACCCGGGCGCAGTACAAGCTGAACGACTTTAACGATTTTCACTACCTGAGCGCTGACGGGCTGGTTTACAGCGCGAACCGGCCGGACCCAGCCCGGACGAGCGTGCGGGAGATGATCGCCCTGCCGTGAACGAGAGGGGATAGACGGCGCGGGTACGTAGCGACTACGGAAGGAGCACCAATGAAGAGGCTTGTCCTGCTGACCCTGCTGGCGGCCGCGGTTAGCTTCGCGCAGCAGCCCGGCGCCGAGCCGGCGTCCAAGGCGAAGATTCTGACGCGCGCGGAATTTGACGCGCTACTGGCTTCGCCCGGGCGGGTGCTGCTGATCGATGTGCGCCGTCCTACGGAAATCGCGCAGAACGGCGGCTTCCCCGTATACCTCAATATTCAGGCGGCCGACCTGGAAAAACATCTGGCCGAAATTCCCAAGGATCGCCCGCTGATCGTGGTCTCCAATCACGCGCATCGCGCGGGAATCGCGGCCGATTTGCTGGCGAGCAAGGGATTCAAGATTGCCGGGGCGATCGGCGCGCAGGTCTACGAATCAGAAGGCGGAACGATTGTAAAATACCCGCCGGAAAAACCGGCCGCCGCCCCCGAGAAGTAATAACAGTGGCGCCAGCCCTGCGGGGCTTAATCCGCGCGAGCACGAAAACCCACGGAAGATGAGCCCAGTGCGGTTAGCTACTTGCTGATCTCCTCGATTTCCTTGTTATCGAAATTTTCCTCGCAGACATATTCGGAGATGTGCCAGTCAGGCCGCAGCTTGAATTGCTTTGTCCCGGTCCACGTCTTTGTGTAGGCCTTCGGATCATCGAACGTAAAATCGATCTGCAGCATGTCCGGAGCGATGCGGCGGAATCGCTCGACGAGGTGCAGCGCGTCGGAATGCGGATGGCCCACCTGGTCGATCCACGTCTTGTCGTTAAAACCAACGGTGTCGACAACCAGGGTATCGCCTTCCCATTTTCCAATGGAGTCGCCCATCCAGCTGGGATTCGGATCCTTTGGATGCGGCCGTCCGTCAGTCCAGATTTGCCGGATGTAATGCCCGAATTCATGGACGATCAGCACGCGGCCGGGAATCACAAATATTTCCATCGGAAAATTGAAAAGATAAATGCGCGGAACGCCGGGCGGGTAGCACTTCAAGGTGGTGTCGTCCGATTCGCCGGTGTATCCGCCGGTGTGCGGCGCCTTAGTGGATTTGAATTTAGCTTCGGCCCACGGCGTCATCGGCGGCTCTTCCTTGCTGAAGACGAAGCCGCCCTCCCCGGCGCTGCGGCCGCCGATGCGCGGGAATTGTGTCCAGACGCCGGTCAGATCCGCTCCCGGAACTGCTGGAGGTGGTTTTACAGCGCCGGAGTGATCGGCGTTCTGGCTGCGCGCGAGGGACGGCGAGAAAAACATGCCGAGCAGCGCGAAACTTAAGATCTTCCGGCCTGTTCGCATCCGCTGGCTCCCTCCCGAAATTTGAGATCGCGATTCGTGATTTCGGTGCGCGCCGATCAATACTCGTCGCCCTCGCGCGGCTTCAGTTCCCGGCCATCGGAGAAAATTACTTTCTGCAGGCGCATCACTTTCGAACCGTCCTTCAGGCGGTTTCCGACAATCGTAACCATGTCTCCCGGCTGGAGCGACTCGCGGCTCCAGCCGGCGCGCGCGAGATTGTTCGGGCTGTCGGCTTCAATGAGCCACTGTTCGGCGTGGCCCTTATCGTCTTTCGCTTCCAGATGAATCGAGGAGTGGGGATTGACGAACGCAAACTCCGTAATCGTGCCTTTTACGGAAACGGATTTCGACATGTCATAGTTCGACGATCCGTGGTGCGCTGCGAGTCGGGCGGGGAATAGGAGAAGACTCAGTGCAAGGCCAAAAACGAGTGCGACGGCAAATTTCATGTCTGTCTCCGAAGCGCGATGCGGTGCGCAAACATGTTTTCCATGGTTGAGTCCGCCCACGGACATTTCATGCACACGCTGCAACCTTATATCAAACAGTACACCATTTGGAAACACAGGAGCATGTCTCCAGTTGAACGGGCTTCAGGCATTGGCATTCCGTTCCAAACCGATGCGATTGCAGCAAAACCCATGGCCTGCAGCTTGTGCCACGGTGGTGCCGCCCGCCTTCCTGTGCTACTGTCCGCATAGGTTGCCGCCCTTTGCAACGCTGGAGGTTGCCATGCGCCCGCTGCGGAATTTCCTGCTGCTGCTCACCTCGATTCTGGCTCTTCAGGCGATTGCCTCGGCGCAATCCTCCGACGAGGCACGGCTGGCAATCACCCGGGACGTCACCGCCGATTTCGCCAACGGCGCATTCGCGGCGGTGCGCCAGCGCTTCACCGACGACCTGAAAAGCGCCGTCAGTGAAAGCGATTTGAAGGACGCCCGCGACGAATTGGGCGATTCGGCCGGCGCGTTCCAATCGCAAATTTCACAAACCACCAGGACCGTGCAGGGCCAGCCGATTTACGTTTCGAAAAGCCAGTTCGAACATTTCAAAGTGGAATTGAAGCTGATGTTCGACGATACGGACCGCATCACCGACTTCCGGATCGCGCCGCTTTCCGACCTCAGCCCGGAAAGCATGGAGGCCGCGGCCCGCGCGATCACCGGACTGCTGCAGCAACAGCACTTCGCCGAAGTGAACGCCAAGTTCACGCAACGGATGAAGGACACGATGCCCACCGACCGGCTGCAGGGCTCGTGGATGCACGTGATGACCCACCTCGGCGCCTTCAAGAGCATCCGCTCGGCGCGCAAGGATCCCGAATCCGACCTGGTCAACGTACGCTGCGATTTTGAAAACGGGCAGATCATTGTGCGGCTGGCGTTCGACCCCTCCGGAAAAATCGCCGGGCTGTGGATGTTGCCCGCGGAGCCAGAGAAAGACTCACAAATTTAAACTGAGGCCAGTCAAACACCGGTGGAACAGACTTGAGTCTGTGAGGTTCCATGTGGTCATGGCCGAAGTGAACGGGCTGGGCGAATTAGCGGAAACCCACAGACTGAAGTCTGTGCCACGGAATCACGCAGGCAATGGCTTACCCTTGGTTTCTTTGCCGAGGGGAACGAGCGCGAGTCCCACCACAAACGCCAGCGCCATCATGGCCACCGGAATTCCGAAGGTCTGGAAATGGCGAATCCCTGCTCCCACTAAAAATGTGAATCCCGCGGCGAAAAAGCGGCCCAGATTGGTGATGAAGGCGAAGGCGCTGGCGCGGCACTCCGTTCCGTATTGCTCCGGCAGCCAAAAGGAATAGACGATGAAGTTCGCTCCGCCGAGACCGAGGAGCGCCGAACACACCAGGAACCAGGCCACGGCGTTTTGCTGCATGTAAAAAACGCGGGCGAAGGCCAGCCAGATCGCAAACATCATGATCACGTAAAAAATGGCCAGCGTGGCGCGGCGGCCCAGCCAATCGGCGAGCAGCGGCACGATCAGCGCGCCGAGCACGGTGGTAACGCCGAGCAGCGCGGTGGAGTAGGACGCGAGGCGCGCGCCCTCCGCGGCGGTGTGCCCGGTTCGCTGCGCGATGTACGTCATGGCCGTCGGCGCGTACACCGATCCGGCCCACAGTCCGGCCAGCGATACGATTAGGTACAGGGAATTCACGATCGTGCGCTTGCGGTATTGTGGAGAAAAAAGTTTCAGAAACGCGCTGTGCATCTTCCACTTGCCGCCGAGCTCCTGCACCTTGTTTTCCCAGCGCGCGGGTTCGTGGACGTTGTTGCGGATCAATCCGATCAAAAGCGCGGGCACGCCGCCCAGCGCGAACATGGCTCTCCAGCCGTAGTGGCTGCCGATAAAAATATTGGCGATGCCCGCGAGAAAAAATCCAATGTAGTAGCCGGTATGCATCAACGCCGCGCCCATGGTGCGCCGCTCCTCGGGCCAGTCTTCGGAAACGAGCGACGCACCGATGGACCATTCGCCGCCGATTCCAACTCCGGCCATGAAGCGGAATACCGCGAGGCTCCAGACGCCGGTGGCAAACGCGGCCAGCAGCGTGAACAGCGAGAAACACAAAATACTGAACATCATGGTGCGCACGCGGCCGAAGCGGTCGGCAATCGGCCCCCAGACGAGCGCCGTGCCGTAGCCGATCAGGAATAAAGTGAAAAACACGCCGCCGTAGTAACCGACATTCGCGGGAGTCGCGGGAATTCCGGAGCGCGGCAACAGATCGGTGAGCGCGGGAACCAGGACCAGGGAGTAGATGAACGAATCCATCCCGTCCATGCTCCAGCCGCCCCACGCGGCCCAGAAGCTGCGGATCTGATTGGGCGTGAGTTTCGTCCGGGCGGCCGCGGTGGCCGGAGTTTGAGTCGTGCTCACGCGAGTCCGAGCACGTAGGCGGCGTTGCGATCGAGAATTTTCTCCGCGTCTTCGGGTTTCAGGTCCGAGTGGCTGATGTACTGGACGGCGTGATCGAAGAGCACTCCCGCTTCATACGGGAAATCGGTGCCCAGGCAGATGCGGTCCGCGCCCATCGAATCGACAGCGGCGCGCAGGGCCGGCGGGTGCCCGTGGCCCACGCTGCAATACCACATGCGCTTCGCGGTGACCGTCGGCAACTCCGGCAGCGGATGCTCCCACTTGGAAATATTGTCCAGGCGCTGAAACACCATTGGGATCATTCCCCCGAGATGCGAATTCACGATTTTCAGTTTGGGGTATTTCTGCGGGATGCCGGCTTCGATCAGATGCATGATGGAAACAGTGTCTTCCATCGGCGCGCCAATGGCCCAGCGCAGATTGAACGGAATTACGAACGGAGAATCGACACCGTTTCCGGATGGGTGAATGTAGAGCACCGTGCCGCGGCGATTGAGCTCCTGGTAGAAAGGAGCGAAGGCGGGATCGGCGACGGAACGGTTGCCGATGAACGTGGTGATGGTGGCGCCGACAAATTTCAATTGATCGAGCGCGCGCTCCAGCTCTTTGAGCGCTTCATCCACGTGGGGCAGCGGCACGGCGGCAAAGGCCTTGAATCTCTTGGGCCAGCGGCTGACGGCCTCGGCGTACAGATCATTCGCTTTGCGCGCCGCGTTTACGGCGTGTTCCTTATTTTCAAAATGCGGCGCCTGCGGGCAGATGTCGAGAATCTGCATTTCGACGCCGTTGGCGTCCATCTGGGCAAAGCGCTTGTCCATTTCTTCCTGGCCCATGCCCGCGCCTTTGTTGCGCTGCGTGCCGGTGTCCACGTTGCCGTAGCTCTGGCAGAGATCGAGATAGTCGGTGGTCCAGAGATGCGCATGGATATCGATGCGCATTCCCTTCCTGGCCTGGGCCGCTCCCAGCGCCGCGCCGGTCAGCAATCCTGCCGCCGCGAGAGAGCCCGCACGCAAAATTTCGCGCCGCGTGAAACCGCTTCCGCACCCCATGATGAAATCGCCTCCCGGCAGCCGGGCAAGGCCCGGCCGCTCCCCAGTCGATGATTACGATTTAGAACAATATTGTACGACGAAATGTTTTGGCGGCACAGGATTGAGAGCGGGTGTTGCAAATTCCATTTTGACAGCTTGCTCGAGTCTTTGTAGGGCACGGCTTCAGCCGTGCCGTGAAGTGCGTTGGTCCGATGCGGCTTTAGCCGCTGGCCATTTCGAGGTCGGGTGATCATAGAAACTCTTCGGCTGGGTTGGAGAGCGCCAAAGCTCTGCGGCTGGAAACTTATGCAACAACTAAATTAGGAACAGCCAGCTGCTAAAGCCGCACTTCTGCTTGGTAATTCGGCACGGCTGAAGCCGTGCCCTACAAAGATATGGCCCACCGGATCTCGGGCTGGATCTGGTCCCAACAAGGTCACGATTTGTCATTCTGAGCGAAGCGAAGAATCTCTCTTCGATTTGACGGTGACGAAAACACCAAGAGAGATTCTTCGCTTCGCTCAGAATGACAAAAGAGCGGGCCTAGCGCTGTGAGGCTTTGCCGGCGGCTACACGGGAATTGAACTCCGCGGATTTGCGGCGCGGGATCGTCAGGGCATTCCAGTCGGGGCCGGCAAAATGTTTGGCTAGATAGACGATTTGCCCGACGTGATACGCGTAGTGCGCTACCTGGCGGTGAATCGTCTGCATGACGGAATGGGCTTCGCTGCGGATGTAGGCGGTGCGGGCGAGATCGGCGTCGGTCAATGGAGCCAGCGCATCGAACGCCAACTGCCAACCGGATTCCCAGAGCGCCAGCATTTCTTCGCGCGTCTTGGGCGGGGCCTCGAATTCAGAATCGCGGTCGCGATCCGGCTTTTCGCCGTCGCTGGTGAGAAAGTCGGTCCAGCGCGAGCGCATGTTTCCGGCCAGATGCTTGACGATGACGGCGATGGAATTGGATTCCTGGTCCAGCGTTGCGAAAAGGCCTTCGTCCGATACCTGGGCGATAGCGCGGTCGGCCAGACGTTTGTAAAAGCGCAGCAGATCAATCGAGTCTTTGAGACATGAGGTCGTGAATTCCAGAGCCATGTACGGATTTTGCAACTGTCGTGAAGGGAAAATCAAGAGAGGAAGTGGATTAAATGTTTGGCGTGTGCGAAGCAGCTTTTTCATGCGAATTCTGAGCGCAGGCCGGATGCGATTGCCGGGCCCAACGCGCAAGTTGAGGCCTGTCCTATGGAGGCATTTGAGCGTAAAATGGCGGAATGTCGAAGAAGCCAGCGCCGACCATTGTCGTCAACTGCCCTTGCTGCGATGCGAAACTGACCGTCGATACTGAGCTGGGCGTCGTGCTTGGACACGTCGCACCGGTAAAAGCCGCACCCGACGTGGACATCAGCGACGCGGCGCGCATCCTCGCCGACCAGGCGCAGAAGCGCGAAGATAAATTTCGCGATTCGTGGGTGGCTGAGAGCCAGAAGGAAGACGTCCTCAACCGTAAATTCGAGGAAGCCCTCAAGAAGGCCAAGGACCAGCCGGTGGAAAAACCGGTGCGGGACTTCGATTTGTAAGTGGCACAGACTTCAGTCTGTGGATTTCCATTGCCACGCCCGGATTGCGCGCTTTCGCCAAGATCATATGGAACCCCACAGACTGAAGTCTGTGCCACTTGGTGCTGCCACTGAAGTCTTTGCTACCCGTACGAATCTGTCATACTCCGGGCGTGATACGATTCCTTCGACTTGTCGCCCTGAGCTGCTTTGCAGCGCTGATCCTCGTTGTTTCGGCGGCCTCGGGGAATGCTCGCGACCCGGCCCAGGGTAATAACTCAGCGGAAAAATCCGAGAAGTTGCCGCGCCCGGTTCCGTTGGGACGCGATCTGAAGCTGGCGCGCGATCCTGCATCCGGCGAGTTGCGAGCCGTTACGGCAGACACCGGCGCGGCGCCGCGTGACGGCGCCATCCGTTCACGCGTCACGCTGGTGCAAGTGCCGTGCACCGTGACTGCGCCGGACGGCGTCGAAGTGCGCGGGCTGAGCCAGACCGATTTTCATTTATTTGAGGATGGCGTCGAGCAGCAGATTGCTTCGTTCGACGCTTCGTCCACTCCGGCCAGCGTAGCTCTAGTGATTGACGCGAGCCCCAGCATTTTTCACCAGCTGGCGGAAATGCGCGGAGCGGCTCGCGCGCTGGCGGGAAATCTTTCTCCGGCCGACGAGATTGGGGTTGTTTCGTTTTCCGCCGAGACGCACTTACTTCTGCCCTTCTCGAAAAATCGTGCGCTGCTCGAGCGTGCGCTGGATTCGCAGTATCTCGCCAAAGTCGAAAATTCCTCTGAGTCGCGGATTTATGAATCCGTTTTTCTCGCAGCGCGGGAACTGTTCCAGGGACGCAGCGGGCGCAAGGCGCTGGTGCTGCTTACGGACGGCCAGGACAGCGGCCTCGGACTGACGTGGGATCCGCGCAGCGCGCTGCCAAACACCGGCGCGGGCGCGGGGCGGCTGGCGTTCGATGACGTGGCGCGCGAACTGGGCGCGGACGGCATCGCGCTGTTCATCGTGTCCACGGAAAATCGCCCGCGTGGGATGACTCCGGAATGGCTGGATGAGCATCGCGGTGAAATGCTGGTGACTTCCGAAGCGCGCAAAGCCAACATGCCCAATTACACGCTGTACCTGGCGGAACTGGCACGGCGCGCCGGAGGGCAGCTTTATTTCTTGCGCGAAATTGGAGATTTGAGCGCGATTTACCGGCGCATCGCGCTGGCGATTCGCGCGCAGTATACGCTGGGATTTTATCCTTCAGAAGGCACGGCGCGTTCCGGATGGCGCGCGCTGCGGGTGGAACTGGCTGCCGGCGCGAGCGCTCCCGCGGGCTCAAAACTTACTTATCGCGGATCTTATTTCGTTTCAGCGCTCCAGTAGCCTGTGTCTGCCGGATTTCGATTCCGGCCGGCCAGCCTCCAAACCATGCTCGCCGAAGCCTATCCGGCTCAATGCCTTAAGTCCCCAACGGCTGCACTGATTACTGCCACGTACGCTTTTGAATGCGTTGCGTTGACTTGGGATTTTGCAGCATGCTAGCGTGAAATCTAAGCCTTGCCGGGAAGGTGATGCGCCAGACTGGCCGGGCGTTCTGCCTGTTTTGCCGCGGTGTGCCGGACCCTCAGGGCCCGAAATAAGGCGGCTGTGAATCAGCCATTTGCCGGCTTCTCCTTTCCCAGCCGGGACAATGGAAAGAGCATCTGACGATGGCCTATAACAAGACCAAGCACCTCAATGCGGCGCAGAAGTATTTGCAGCAGGGAAAAATGCCGCAGGCCATCCTGGAATACCAGCAAATCCTAAAAAATGAGCCCAAGGATCAGGTCACCCTGATGACTTTGGGAGATTTGTTCGTGCGCCAGGGCGAGACGTTCCAGGCCCTGGAATATTTTGAGCGCCTGGCAAAAATTTTTCTGGCCGACGGCTTCACTACCAAGGCCATCGCCATCTACAAGAAAGTCGCCAAGCTCGCTCCCGAAGAAAGCCGCCCGCTCGAACGGCTGGCCGAGCTTTACGTGCAGCAAGGGGTGCTCAGCGAAGCGCGTCCTCTCTTCCTGCAACTCGCGGAAATGCAACTGAAGGCCGGGCGCCAACCGCAAGCGGCGCTGCTGCTCCGCAAACTTCTGGAAGCCGAACCCGACAATCTGCGCGTGCAGGTCCGCCTGGCGGAACTGCACCTTTCGATGGGCCAGCAGAAGGAAGCCGTCGAAACCTTCTACGGCGCGATGGAAAAACTGCAGGAGCAGGGCGATCATGCCGAAGCCATTCGACTGGCGGACCGAATCCTGCAGCTGAATCCCACGCACCAGCCGACATTTGTTTTGAAGGTAAAAGCATTGACCGCCTCGGGCAAGGCCGCCGAGGCCGGGAAGCTGCTCGATAGCCTGCCGGACCGCGACGAAGGCGGCGAAACCACTTCGATGCTGCTGGCCCTGTACATGGACAGCGGGCAGGCGGTAAAGGCCGCCTCGCTCGCGGAAAAAGTTTTCGCGCGCGATCCAAAGCAGTATGCCGTGCCGCACCGTGTGGCCGTCGCGCTGCTCGATGCCGGAGATCTGCAGCAGGCGCAAGCGATGCTCGCGCTGATCCGTGACATCATGATCGATTCGGGCGACCACGAACTGCTGGCGCAAACCATTTCGCGCCTGATCGAGCGCCGCCCGGGCCAGCTGGTGCCGCTTGAGTGGCTGGTGGATCTGTATGGCCGCGCCAGCGATTCTTTCCGCCTGCCGGATGCTCTGGCGCAGCTCGCATTTGCGTACGAAACCGCGGGCGATAGCGCCAAAGCCCTGGCCACGTACGAAAAATTGCTGGAGCGCACTCCCGAGGATGAAACCACGCGGCGCAAATATTTGCGCCTGCGCAACCAAGCTGGACTGGAACCGATTTCCGGCGAAATTGTGCCTCCGGTGAAAACGGCGCCAACCGAGGAGCTGGCAGCCGCTGCGCCTCCCATCACCGCCGAACCCGACCTGGACGAAGAAACGCAGCGTTACATCACGCAGGCGCTGACGGACGTCGATTTGTTTTCCAGCTACGGCCTGACACAAAAAGCGATCGACCTGCTGGAGTCGGTCCTGACACGCGCGCCGCGATACACACCGGTTCTGGAGCGTCTTCTCGATATGTCGGTCGGCGAAGGCAACGACCGGCGCACCGTCGAGCTGGCTACCGTTCTGGAAAGCATCGCCACCGAGCGCAACGATCGCGCGGGCGCGGAAAGGTTTGCCGAGCTGCGGCGCCGGTTCCAGCGCGCCTCGGGAATTCCTGCGGCCGCCGAACCGGCCAAGCCTGCACAGGCCCCGGCGGCAGCCGCGCCAGCCAAATCCGCCGCGCCGCTCGCGCCGCCGGAATTCAGCGTTCCAGTGATTGAGGCGCAGCTCGACGAACCGGTTGCCGAAGAGCCTCCGCCTGCGCCGGTGCCCGCGGCGCCGCCGATGGGCATTCCAATGCCCGCCGAAGCAGCCGTGCACGAGTCCGTGGTCCACGAGGTGGATCTCTCCGAGGAATGGGCGGCGTTGTCGCAACAGCTCGAAAGCGCCATGCAGGAGGAGCCTGCTCCTGCCTCCGCCGCGGAAGTTCCTGCGCCGGCGCGCGAGGTTGCCGAGGCCGCGCCTCCAATGTTGATTCCCGTTGATCCGGCGGAAGTGCAGATCGCAGCAAGCGCGGAGGCTCCGTCGTTCGATCTGGAACTTCAAGCCGTGCGCCCGGTGGAAGTCACCGAGAACGAAACGATGGCGGCCGATGCGCTTTTCGCGGACCTGGCCGGCGATCTGGAGTCAATCACCTCGAACCTCGGCGGGTCCGCCGAAGTTCTGGTGGCAGCGACGCAAAATTCCGTCTCGGCGCCCGTGACTGCAAGCGCGCCGCCTGCCCGCACCAGCGCTGGAAATGGCGCCGCGTCCAAACCGGAATCCGGCGTCGGCATTGGCGGCCCGCTGGGCGATCTATTCGAAGAATTCCGCTCCGAGCTGGGAGAGTCCAACCAGGATGATGAAGACCTGGAGACCCACTACAACCTGGGAATTGCGTACCGCGAAATGGGCTTGCTGGAAGAGGCCATCAGCGAGTTTCAGAAAGTGGCCAGCGCGGCGGACAAGGGGCCCGCTTTCCGATATGCCATGCAATGTAGTACGCTGCTGGGCTTGGCATTCATGGAGAAGGGGCAACCGGCCATCGCCGCAATCTGGTATGAACGTGCCCTCAAGACGCCTGGACTGGATCAAGAATCGATACTGGCGCTGCGCTACGATCTGGGAGTAGCCCAGGAACTGGCGGGCGACACACATGCCGCGTTCGGCAGTTTTTCGCAAGTCTACGCGATGAACATCGATTATCGTGACGTGTCCGAGCGAATCGCCCTTCTCGGGAAGGCGCGCTAGTTACACCTCGAATGAAATCTTTCCTGCACGTTTTGCTCGCCCTCGATGTGTTTTTGCTCGGAGTAATGCTGATCCTGGTGCCGTGGATGGGTTTTTGGGATCACAATTTTTTTCTCGATAAGTTTCCCGTACTGATTCCCGTAATTTTGCATCCTTCCGTGCGCGGAGCAGTGACCGGACTGGGTGGTTTGGACCTGCTGCTGGCCTCCAGCATGCTCCGCGGACGAGCGAACTCCGTTGCTACCCATACCTAGACCGATTCTTTGTTATGTGACGGACCGGCGGGCCTTTCCCAATCCCGCTTCGTCCGGCTCTTCGCCCGGCGATGCGGCGAAGCTTCAGACGGATTCGCTGCACGAGGCGATCCGGCGCGCCGCCGCGGCCGGCGCCAGTTGGATTCAAATCCGGGAGAAGGATCTGGACGCTCGCGTGCTGCTCGATTTGGCGCGCTTCGCAGTGGCCGAATCGCGCGCGAGAGGCGTGCGCGTTTTGATCAATGACCGGCTGGATGTGGCGCTCGCAGCGAATGCCGCGGGCGTGCACCTTGGAGAGAATTCCTTGCCGCTGGAGGGGGTGAGCGAGTGGCGGCGATCCTCGGGCTGCCTGGAACTTTTGATCGGCGTTTCCTGCCATTCGCTGGAATCGGCGCGCGCGGCGGAACGCGGCGGGGCGGACTACATTTTTTTTGGTCCGGTGTTCGCGACGCCGTCCAAGGCGGCATTCGGCTCGCCGCAGGGAGTTGAGCGGCTGCGGGAAGTGTGCGCGGCGGTGGCGATTCCGGTTCTGGCGATCGGCGGAGTGAACTCAGGAAATTTGGATTCTTGTCTGGCCGCCGGCGCGGCGGGAATTGCGGCGATCCGCATGTTTCAAGTCTGGTAGGACAGGCTTCAGCCTGTCTGCTTTAGATTCGCGCATGACACTCGACAAAACCAGACAGGCTGAAGCCTGTCCTACTACACCCACTCCACGCCCAGATTCTTCAGCTTTTCGCGCAGGCCGTACATGTCCAGGCCAAGTTCGCCGGCCTTTAGCCGCTCGCGGTTTTTCGCTTCCTTGGCGAGGCGCGCTTCGCTCAGCTTCACAACTTCCGCGGCCTGCTGGCGGGGAACGACGACCACGCCATCGACGTCGCCTACGATCACGTCGCCCGGATGAACGATGGCGCCCGCGCACACGATGTCGATGTTCACGTAACCGGCCGTTTCCTTCACCGTGCCCTGCGCGGAGATGGCGCGCGAAAAAGCGGGAAACTGCATGGCGGTCAGATCGGCGACATCACGCACCCCGGCGTGGATCACCAGTCCCTTGATTCCATGCGCTTGGCAGGAGGTGGCCAGCAGTTCGCCGAAAAATCCGTCGGTGGAATCAGAGTGCGTGGCCACGACCAGAACATCGCCGGGCTTGCACACTTCGATGGCGGCATGGAACATCAGATTGTCGCCGGGATGGCAGAGCACGGTCACGGCCGGGTTGCCGATGCGCGCCGTCGGATAGATCGGCCGCATGTAGGGAAGCATCAGGCCAGTGCGGCCCTGCGCTTCGTGCACCGTGGCGGTGCCGAACTCGCCGAGCTTCCGGCAGACCTCGGGGTCGGGGCGTTCGATGTTGCGGACGATTCTTGGCTTCATGGAAAATTCTCCTTGGCTCGAATAGGACGGGCTTCAGCCTGTCTGGTTTTGATGTGAGTGGCACTCAAATCTAAACCTGACAGGCTGAAGCCTGTCCTACTGAGATCCTACTGCACGAGTGCGGACGGATTGGTGACCGTCATGCGACGGACCTGGTCGACTGTGAACCCGTTGTCCAGCATTTTCTGCGCGAACATCGCGAAGCCGTCGGACACCGGCGGGTTGATGGTCTGGCCCAGGTCGGTGGAGAGCACGCAGCGCTCCGGACCCACCACGCGAATCGCTTCGAGCACCGCCTCCCACGGGGCTTTCCCGGTGTACATGGTGGTGAAGCAGTGTTCGATGAACGCGCCCATGTCGGCAAGCTGCTGCTGCTCGTCAGCCGTCAGGTTTTGCGAGGGGAATTCCGCGTGCGTTACCAGGACTCGCTGCGTCCCCATCTCACGCGCGGTTTTCACCAGCTCAAAAATTTCCACGCGGCCGAGGTGGCCGGTGGCCAGAATCATGTTGTGCCGCGCGATCAGCTCGATGCAGCGGCGGGTAATCTCGGTGACTTTGCCTTCATCGTCGACCACCGTGAGCGGCGGTGGCGCGATTCCTTGCGCGGCGAGTTCGCGCTGAATTTTCGCCCAGAACGGCAGCTTAGTGCTGGGGCCATCGACGCGCCCGGCGGTTTCGTTTTGGGCGTCGACAGTCGGAAACCAGACGACCTTGCAGCCGGAGCGCCCGGCTAGCTCGAGCGCTACTGGATTCAATCCGCCAACGGAATGATTGAGGGTGATGGCGCCGTAAGCGGCGATCCCCGGCACGGCCTTGGTCACCACTTTGGCACGTTCGGCAGTCGGAAAATAATGCGACTTGAGGACGAAACCCTTCAGGCCGCGCCCGAGAAATTCTTTGGCCAGGTCCAGGTCATCGACGCGCCGCTCGATCACGTCCGGTGCAACGTGCACCTGCAAATCGTAGGCGCCCTGAAGGCATTTCCAGGCGGCGTCGGAAACCGGCATGGCTTTTGCGCCGGCCGCGCCTTCGCCCGTGCTAGCCGATGTTGCGGTCATATCGTATTTCCTCTCGAATCTTTTTTGGACTGCCGCGAGCTGCGGACCTGCGCCCGGCTGGATAATCGTGGCAGGTCGGTTTCAATGAATCCTTATGGATGGATGCCTAGACTATGGAGCAATCCAAAGAATTCCGCCGGGAGAGAATATAACCCAGCGGCGCGATGTTTCACTAGAAGCCATGTCCAAGAACTGATTTGCAGGTGGCGAATTCAGCGGCGATGCAGAGAGACCCAGGAAGGCACGGCTTTGCAGGCTGCGGAAAAACATTTGTCATTCTGAGCGAAGCGAAGAATCCCTCCTGGGTTCTTTGCTCATGCTTAAATCGAAGAGAGATTCTTCGCTTCGCTCAGAATGACAATATGTCCTCCTTTGGCTGTGCCAGCCGGAAATCGGGAGGCGCGATCTACGACTCGAAGATCACCTGGGCTAGCGCGGTGTTGCCGTCATGCGTGATGGTGACCGCGATATTTTTTACTCCCAGGCTGTCCGCGATGGCTCGCGTCGCGCCGTGCAATTTCAGCGTGGGTTTGCCGCTGGGCTCGCGGACCACTTCAATGTCCACCCAGCGCACGCCACGGGCCCAGCCGGTTCCGAGGGCCTTCATCGCCGCCTCTTTCGCGGCGAAGCGTCCGGCGAAGCGCTCCGCGCGGTTGCGGTGCCGCTCGCAGTAGGCGACTTCAGATGGAGTGAACAAGCGCTGAAGCATGGCGCGGCCGCGGCGCGCGATGGCCGCTTCCATGCGATCCACTTGGGTGATGTCCACGCCCAGTCCGACAATCATTCGCACTCCTTTGTCGTGCACTCCGGCATCACTTCGGCAGCCTGCTGCGGATTCACTAAATTATAGCGCCTTTGGCCGGGACGACCGGCTGGCCGCATCGCTCCGCTTTCCATCTCGCGCAACGTGGGGCGGAAGACCGCGCCGCCCCAGGCGGCTCGGTCCTTCGTTTTGACCGGATGTCCCAACATCGGGAATCCAGTTCACTCACGCGCGCGAAGCGGCAGACAGAAACGTTGGCGGTACGATAAAGTGAGTGGCGGCGGTTTGGACAGGGATGGCACGAGCGATCAAAACTCGGACTTCGGGACGCAACTCCGCGAAGCGCGGAGAGACCCCGGCATCGCGGCGCAACGAACGCAGCGCCTGGACGGTTCGGCGCGCTCGCGGCTTGCAGATAATGCAGTCGCGCGCGCTCGGAAAGCTCGGGTGGCTGGTCCATGGGTTCAGCACGCGGCCCGGCGGCGCATCGAAGCTTGGGGAAAAGCCGGCTCTGAATCTAGGCTTCACGGAATGGGACCAGCGCGAGCGCGTGGAGTCCAATCGCGAAAAATTCCTCATTGCGCTGGGCGCCAAGATAATGCCTTTGGTCGCGATGCGGCAGTTTCATTCCGACGTGATTTTCATTGCCGCGGAGGCCGCCGAGACTGGCGAGCCCCCTAAAGCGGACGCGCTAATCACGCACACTCCCGGCCTGCTGCTAGGCGTGCAGACCGCGGATTGCGTGCCCATCCTGTTGGCCGACACAAGGCGGCGCGCGGTGGCGGCAATCCATGCGGGGTGGCGCGGCACGCTGGCGCGCATCGTTCCGAAAACTCTGGGCCGCATGCGCATGGAATTCGGGACGCGATCGCGGGACGTCGTCGCGGCGCTCGGTCCGGCGATTGGCGGCGGCTGCTATGAAGTCGGCCCCGAAGTGGCGCAGGCATTCGCGGCGCAATTTCCGAATGCAGCGGAATGGTTTGATGGGCCTTTCGAACAACTGGCACACGGCGAAGAACCGTTGTGGCTGCCATGGCTCACGATGATGCCGCCGGGACATGTGCCTCCGCCGCCGCGCGTGCAACTCGATTTGCGGGCATCCAACCGCTGGCAATTGCTGGACGCCGGAGTGCCGGAAAAGCAGATCGAAGTGAGCGATTTGTGCACCGCGTGCCGCACGGATTTGCTGTTCAGCTACCGTCGCGAAGGGGCGAAGACCGGGCGGATGATGGCGGTGATTGGAATTAAGTAGGACGGGCTCCAGTGGAACAGGCTTCAGCCTGTTGGTTTCCATTGCGGCAGGCACGGATGAAGCCCCCAGGCTGAACAGTCCGAAAAAACACTCAAAGCAGTGTCATTCTGAGCGAAGCGAAGAATCCTTCCTTGGGTCTTCGCTGTACTTCAATCGAAGAGAGTTTCTTCGCTTCGCTCAGAATGACAATCAAGACATTTTTCCGCAGGCTGTGAAGCCTGTTCTACAAAGTGACGAACGGGCTGGGCGTTTCCATCAGCGCCAGCTGGCCGCAGGCGGCGAAGACGTCCTGCCCGCGCGAGTAGCGCACGAACGTGGGCACGCCTTTGTCGACCAGAATACGTTGAAATTCCTCAATGCTCTCCGCGGTGGGCGCGCGATAGGGAAGATTGCCGGGATTCCACGGAATCAAATTGACCTTGGCGCGGATGCGCGCGACGAGGCGCACCACGCGGCGCGCGTCTTCGGGCGTATCGTTCACGCCGCCGAGCAGCACATATTCAAACGTGAAATATTCGCGCGGGCGCAGCGGAAATTTACGGCAGGCTTCGAGGAGCACGCCGAGCGGATACTTGCGGTTGATGGGCATGAGCGCGTCGCGCTGCTCGTCGCTCGACGCGTTCAGTGAAATCGCCAGGCTGGGACGGATTTTTTCCTGCGCCAGGCGCTCGATGCCCGGAACGATTCCGCTGGTTGAGAGCGTGACGTGCCGCGGAGCCAGCGCGACTCCCTTGGGATCGAGCAGGATGCGCACCGCGGCCATGGTCGCGTCATAATTCAGCAGCGGCTCTCCCTGGCCCATCAAAACCACGTTCGTCTGCGGGGCGAGTGTTTCGCGATTTTCCTCCAGCGCCACCAACGCCTGCCCCACGATTTCACCCGGCGTGAGATTGCGGATCAGGCCCAATTGCGCGGTGAGGCAAAAGTGGCAATCCACCGCGCATCCGGCCTGCGTTGAAATGCAGATCGTCTGGCGCCCGTCGCGCGGCATGAACACCGATTCGATCTGCGCGGGCTTGGGCTCTTTGCGCCCGCCGGCATCGTCCGCGGGCACGCCGATCGAGAAGAGATAGCGAATCGAGCCGTCCACGGACGGAAAGCGGCGCGCAATGCGCGGCGGCGTGATTCGCGCCTCCCGCGCCAGGCGCTCGCGCAGCGCGGCGGGAATATTGCTCATCGCCGAAAAATCAAACCGGCGCTCGGCATACAGCGCGTGATAAAGCTGCGCGGCGCGAAATGCCCGCTCGCCGAGCGACGCAACGTACTCGCGTAGTTCCTCCGCTGATTTTCCGAGCAATTCAACCGGCACGCGCGATCTCCTGAACGCTTTTTCTTATGGTAACACGCGCTTTCGGCCTTCACCGATCCGCCGTGGCACGCGCCAGGAAGCGCGCGCCTGGCACTTTTGCTCCGATTTGCCGTTGTGCAAGTTTGAAACGCGATAACGATTTCTGAACACCCTCGGAACTTCTGCTTCGCACAGGCTTGACGATCTTAGTAACATGTTCGGGTCGGAAACTTCGCGCACAAAGGTGCCAGAAATGGTCAGGCCATGGTGGAAACCAAAACAACAAAAACCAGAACGACACGTCTGCATTTTGCTATTCCCGTGTTTATCTACGGGAGCGAAGCCTCCGGCGCCCCGTTTCAGGACATCACCCAAACCGTAGCGATCAATGCCAATGGCTGCCTAGTGGAAATGACCACTCCAGTGGTAAAGGATCAAGCGCTCTGGCTGACGAACACGAAAACCAACGAAGAAATTCCTTGCACCGTAGTCAGCATTGGCAACGCCGTAAACGGCAAAACCCCGGTCGGGTTGAAGTTCTCGCAAGCCTCACCGCGTTTCTGGGGGCTAGCCTTTCCGCCCGATGATTGGGATCCGGCAACCCGCAAGCGTCCCACGCGCAGTCCGCGATGAGGCTCGCCAGCACCGTCGCAGTTGCAAAGTGTTACATGCGTTCGCCGGGGCTTCGCGCTCACCACTCCGAAACCCCGCAAGCTAAAGCATGCGCCACTGTGCCACAATAGATTCATGAGCCAACCGGAACGCGACATTCAACGAGCGGAACTCCCGAACGGCGTGGTGATCGTGACCGAGAAGATGCCCCATGTGCGGTCCGTCTCCGTGGGCATCTGGCTGGCTACCGGATCGCGCGCCGAATCGTCCGCGCGCAACGGGATCGCGCATTTTATCGAGCACATGGTGTTCAAGGGCACGGAAAAACGCAGCGCCGAGGAAATTGCGCAGTCCGTGGACTCGGTCGGCGGCATGCTCGACGCGTTCACCGCCAAGGAAATGACCTGCTTCAACGCCAAAGTTCTCGACGAGCACCTGCCCGTCGCCGTGGATGTGCTTTCCGATCTGGTGCGCCACCCGCGCTTTGACGCCCAGGACATCGCCAAGGAAAAACAAGTGGTCCTCGAGGAAATCAAGATGGAAGAGGACAACCCCGAATATCTGATTCACGAATTGTTCACACAGAATTTCTGGCGCGGGCATCCGCTGGGGATGCCGATCCTGGGGACTCCGGAAACGGTGGGGCACTTTTCACGCGAGGCGGTTTTTGAATGTTACTCGGAATGGTACGCCCCGAATCGCGTGGTGGTTACCGCGGCGGGGAATCTGGAGCACGGGCGTCTGGTGGATCTGGTGGCGCGCGAATTTGACGGCGCGAAGCGCTCAGCGACCGCCGCTAAGCCTGCACCGCCCACCACGCACGCCTGCGTCGAGCAGCGCGACAAGAAAGAGCTCGAGCAGGTCCACATCGTGCTCGGCGTGCCGTCCTACCCGCTGGCCCACGAACGCCGCTACGCCGCTTCACTCCTGAACGTGATTCTCGGCGGCGGAATGTCCTCGCGGCTGTTTCAGAATATTCGCGAGCGGCAAGGGCTGGCCTACGCGATTGAGAGCGATCTCTCGCCGTACACCGATTCGGGAGTGCTTTCCGTGTACGCCGGAACTTCGCGCGAATCCGCGGCCAAGCTGATCCGTTCGGTGTGCGACGAATTCCGCAGCGTCCGCCGCGACGGCGTGAGCGCGGAAGAATTGCGCCGTGCCAAGGATCATCTGAAAGGCTCGATGATGCTTTCCCTGGAGTCGACCAGCGCGCGCATGTCCAACCTGGCGCGCCAGGCTATGTACCTGCACCGGTTCATCTCGCTCGACGAAATGCTGGCGTCCATTGAAAAAGTAACACGCGAGGAAGTGCATGCTATCGCGCGCGATTTTTTCGAGCCGGACTGCATTACGCTCACGGTGCTGGGCAGCTTGAATGGGTTTCGGGCTACGCGCGAATTGCTGGCGTGAAGACCCGGGGCCCCTGGCATGGATTTGAAGAGTTGACTTCAATGAACGCCTGCTACTTCCAATGGAACTCCGCAAGCTGAAGCATGCGCCACATTGGTGGCCACATTTGGTGGATTGACTCGCGGGCTCCCGTTTGTCATCATTCGTTGGGCCTGCGCTCGCTTTGCTGCTTCGTTCGAATGACGCGCTTGTCCGCCGGGGGAAATTATCAGTCTGCGCGTAACGATTCTGGGTTCGGGCAGTTCGGGCAACTGCACGCTGCTCGAGACGGACACGACCCGGCTTCTGGTGGATGCGGGACTCGGCAAGAAAGAAACGCTGCGGCGCCTGGCCGCGGTGGGCCGCGACGTCGACCGGCTCGACGGCATCGTAATCTCCCACGAACATAGCGATCATATCGGCTCGCTGGCGCAGGTACTGGGCCAGTGGCGCGCCACGGTCTACTTGAACGAAGCCACGCACACCGAAGTGCTGCGCATCCTGCCGGAAACTTCGCACAAGCGCCTGGAACGCGTGGAACACATTCGCGCCGGGCAGCGCTTTGTGGTGGGTGACATCGAAGTTTCTCCGATCGCCATCCCCCATGATGCCGTCGATCCGCTGGGCTTCACGTTTCGCGCGGCGGGGTTGAAAGTGGCCATCGTCACCGATCTCGGCTACCTGCCCGAACTGGTGAAAGTGCATCTGCGCGATTCCGACTGCCTGATGCTGGAATCCAATCACGACCTGGAAATGCTGAAGGTCGGGCCGTACCCGTGGCACATCAAGCAGCGGGTGATGAGCCGCACCGGGCACCTTTCGAATCATACGGTCAGCGAATTCCTAGCCGACGCGGAAGCGTTTGACGCGCACGCGCGCTACTTGATCCTCGCGCACCTTTCCGAAAACAACAACAATCCCGACGTGGCGCGAATTTCCGCCGCCGAAGCGCTCGGCCGCCGCACCGGCGCCGCCGCGTTTGCCGGAGAACTGATCGTGGCCTCGCAGGACACTCCGCTGAATACGCTTGAATTGTAAACCGGACTACTCACTCGAAAGCTTGCCGCGTTTTATGAGCTTCGTTTTTACCTTGTCCAGTGGAATGCGCTTTTCACGACGCCGTCGTCCGTACATAACGAACTCCAGTCATGTGTGTATTTTACTCCTGCTTCACATTTGCGAGATCCCATGATTGGAAAACGCAGGCGCTGTCAGTGCGGCACAGATGTCCGGTAGACGCGATACCAGTCTTCGGCGATTTCGCGCTGGGCCTGCTCGAGGGTGAGGCCGCCGGAGCAGACTTCCGCGTGCAGATAATTCTCCACTTGGTCCTTCGCGGCCACTCCGCCGTCCGGGATTGAGGCGGCATAGGGCTCAGGCCAAAGATTTCTGGGGTCGGTCGGATTGCCGCCGAGATCGAGGGGAATGAAATGGTCTTCCTCGTAGTCGCGCAGGCGGGTGTCGGCGTAGCCGTACTCGCGGATCTGCTGGATTTTCAGGCGATGGGTGTAGCTTTCTTCGGGGCGGACGGAACGGGTGCTCCAGCGCGGGTTGCAGATGGTCTCGCGAATATTTTGCTGAGTGATGTCGGGATTGGTGGCGCCGGGAGTGCGCTCGGGATCGGGATAAATGTCCCGCGGGCCGACACGCGGTTGAATTGCTTCGGCCGCTTGCGGAGGTTTGCCGGGCGATGGGGAAGATTGCCTGCGCGCGAACCACCCGACGGCGGTGATCACCAAAATAAGAAGCAGCAGAGGAGCAACACTTCCGCGATTCGGCATTCGCTAGAGTTTAACCCAAGTGGCAAGCGCGCCTCGCGCCGAGACCATTTGCCCCGGCAGTTGAGAGCAGCGCTGGACGGGATTTACCGTTGCGCTGCCAAAAATCCACAGGCGCAAGCGCGTGCCGCTCGGCCCGCCGCGACACGCGGAACAGAATTCGGTTATCATCTGGAAGTGGGATTTTCCATTCAATTTTCTTGAATTCATCCGCCGCGCCCGCGTTTGCCGGCGTGTGCTCCGAGGGAGTTTCGATTGATTTCACGATACACGCGCGAAGAGATGGGAAAAGTCTGGACCGAGGAGGGCAAGTTTCGCCGCTGGCTGGAAGTGGAGCTGGCGGCAACGGAAACGCTGGCAGCTACCGGGGTGGTGCCGGCCACGGCGGCCGCGAAGATTCGAGAGAAAGCGCGCGTCGACGCAGGAGTGGTGAAGCGCATCGCCGAGCTGGAGGCCAAGGTCAAGCACGATGTGATCGCCTTCACCATGGCGGCGGGCGAAACGATCGGCGATCCTGACGCCGCGCGCTGGCTGCATTACGGGCTCACGTCCAATGATGTTGTGGATACCGCGCAGGCGCTGCAGGTTCGCGAGGCTTCGCGACTGATCGAGCACGGCCTGGTGCGCTTCGGCGAAGTGCTGGAGCGCCGCGCGCATGAATTCAAGCACACGCCGCAGATTGGGCGCACCCACGGCATTCATGCCGAGCCGATTACCTTTGGACTGAAAGTGGCCAACTGGTTCGCCGAAAATCGCCGCAACCTGGAGCGCTTCGGGCAGGCCGCGCGGCAAATGGCGGTGGGGAAAATTTCCGGTGCGGTGGGCAATGCGTCGCACCTCGGGACGGAAGTAGAGGCGGCGATTTGCAAACGCCTCGGGCTGGACGTCGCGCCGGTGGCCTCGCAGGTCATACAACGCGACCGCCACGCGCAGTACATCTCCACGCTGGCGATTCTCACCGCCACGCTGGAAAAAATCGCCCTGGAAATCCGCCACCTGCAGCGCACCGAAGTGCGCGAGGCCGAAGAGCCCTTTGGCGGCGAGCAGCGCGGCAGCTCGGCCATGCCCCACAAACGCAATCCAGTTTCCAGCGAACAGGTTTGCGGCCTGGCGCGCGTGGTGCGCGCCAACGCCACCGCGGCCTATGAAAACATCGCCCTGTGGCACGAACGCGACATTTCGCACAGTTCGGTGGAGCGCGTGATTCTGCCGGACTCGACCATCCTGGCCGATTATTTGCTGGCGCGCATGACCGACATCGTTTCCGGCATGCGTGTTTTTCCCGAACGCATGCGCCGCAACCTGGACGCCACCGGTGGGCTGGTCTTTTCCGGCCAGCTGATGCTGGACCTGATCGAAGCCGGCGCGCCTCGTGAGGACGCTTACAAATGGGTGCAGGAACATGCCATGGCGGCGTGGGAAACGGAAACAAATTTCCGCCAGCGGGTGGTCGGCGACCCGCGCATCAAGATTTTTTTGGACCGCAATGCGCTGGAAAATACATTCGATCTGAACCGCCATTTGCGCTATGTGGATGCGATTTTCGATCGCGTGTTCAAATAAATCACGTTTGTGTAGCGCCCGCAAACCCGAGTCGTCGCAGGCTGGATGTTTCAGCTTGGCGCAGACTACTGTTTCTTCCTGAACCGCTTCCCCAAATTTGGCTTTCTCCAGCCTTGACACCACCGGCGCGCGCGCCGAAGATGAAATTCCCTTCTCTTTTTAGCCGAACAGTTTGGGTCGCGTGCGAAATCGAACCGGATTGGTTTCTCCGGCGCCGCCATCCATGGGGGAAAACGTGTCATCCATTACATCCGTCAAGGGAACCATTCTGGTTGCCGATGACGATCAGACCGTTCGCGAACCGCTGATCGAATTATTGCGCCTGAACTGCTATCAGGTCATTGCCGTCGAGAACGGCGATCAGGCGTACAAGCAGACTTGCTCCCAGCCGCTGGATATGGTGCTGCTCGACGTCATGATGCCGGGACCCAGCGGCTTCTCGGTGTGCCGCGCCATCAAGGGCCGGCCGGAGACGCGGTTTCTTCCCGTGGTTCTGATCACCGGACTGGCCTGCGCGGAAGACCGCATTCGCGGCATCGAAGCAGGAGCGGACGATTTTCTGCACAAGCCGGTGAAGAAGGAAGAGTTGCTGGCGCGGGTGCGTTCTCTCGTGCGGCTGAAGCGCTCCACGGATGAATTGGAGAACGCGGAGACCGTGCTGTGCACGCTGGCGCGCAGCATCGAAGCCAAGGATCCGTACACCGAAGGGCACTGCGACCGGCTTTCGCGCTCCGCCGTTTCGCTGGCCCGCAAGATCGGAATGTCGCGGGAGGATCGCAATGACTTGCGGCGCAGCGGCATTGTGCATGACATTGGCAAGGTTGCCGTTCCCGAGTTCATCCTGCTGAAGCCCGGCCCGCTGGACGCCACCGAACGAAAAATCATGGAAGAGCACACCATCATCGGCGAGCGCATTTGCGCGCCGCTGAAGTCGTTCCGCAATGTCCTTCCAGTCATCCGCTGGCACCATGAGAAGCAGGACGGTTCGGGTTATCCGGACCATCTGAAAGGCAAAGAGATTCCGCTGATCGCGCGCATTCTGCAAACCGTGGATATCTACGATTCACTGACCACCGATCGCCCGTACCGCGCGGCGCTCTCACCGGAAAAGGCGCTGGAAATCATGTGGGAAGAAACACGGCGCGGCTGGTGGGACGGGGAACTGGTCTCCGCCCTGCAAGGAATGCTGGCAGAATCCCCAACGCTATTTTCCATGGCCAACGCGTGATTCGGGTTTTTCGGCAGTAATGGCGGGGAAAAATACCAGCGTCACACGCGCTGCACGTATCGCGCTTCCGAAGTATCCACTCTGACCTTGTCTCCGGTATTGACGAAGGGCGGCACCTGAATGGTCAGCCCGGTCTCCAGCTTCGCGGCTTTCATCACCGCGCTGGCGGTGGCTTTCTGTACGGTCGGTTCGGTGTCGACCACCTTCAGATCCATGGTGTCCGGCAGCACCACACCGATGGCCTTGCCTTCATAAAACTCCAGCATCACCGTGGTGTTGGGAATCAGGTAGTACACGGCCTCGCCCAGTATGTCCGCGTTCAGCTGGAACTGTTCGTAAGACTCGGTATTCATGAAGTGGTAGCCTTCGTTGTCCGCATACAGGTATTCGTGTTCGATCTCGTCAAAGATAGCGCGCTCGATGTCGTCTTCCGCCCGGAACCGGTAATCGATGATCGATCCGCTGCGCAGGTTGCGCATCTTGGTGGCCATGGCCGCGCGCTTGTTTCCGGGAGTGCGGTGCTCGACGGCGTGCACCGAATACAGATCGCCGTCATGGCGGATGATCATTCCCGGACGCAGTTGTGTTGCTCGCATTCGATTCGCTCCTGATGCCTACGGGGTCTTGCGGCAGGCGGTTCCATTCGGCTGCAATTTCGATTCGCGCAGTCTGGGCGGTGCGAGGGATTCGCGAACCACAGTGCGCCGCCCACCGAAGCACGATTATAGACGCCGGGTGGATAGGCGGTCAATGTAAGGTACGTGCACGTTGGCACGATCCCGGCGAGAAACTGTGGTTCGGGTTGTTAGGAGGTCGGGGCTTTAGCCCCGACGTTTGGGCTTGGGTAAACGAGGGCTTTAGCCCCTGAAGCTTCAGGGCCTGAAGGCCTACACATGCGTTTCGGTTCGTCCGACCTAAAGGTCGGACCTCCTGAGTGCGCGGGAGCCCCGTGCAGATCGCGCTTGCTGTGGAGTACAATCCTTGCGATCTCACCGCGGGCAAACGGAGGCAACGATGGCCGAACCGACCTATGAGGAATTGAAAGCGCGCCTGGAGGAACTAGAAAAGAAGGGCGCGCGCCGCACCGGCGAACTGGACTTCAAAGTCGGTGAAAAAGGCGGAGTGAGCGTCTACGGACTGGGACGCTTTCCCGTCACACTCTATTACGAGCAGTGGAACCGCCTGCTGGAAGCCGCGCCGCAACTGCGGGAATTTCTGGAATCAAATAAAAGCAGGTTGAAGCTGAAGGAAAAGTAGTCCCTGCAACCGCTCTCGCTCGGGCGCGAGCCTGCGCTCCCGAGCGCCGCGCAAGAGACTCATGCCCACGCCGGTCTCCAAAACCTTTCGCGCCACCCTGGAACGTATCGACTCGCCGCTGAAGTGGGTGATGGTCCGTGTGCCGTTTGACGCCGGCAAAGTTTGGGGAAAACGCGGGCAGGTGAAAGTGAAGGGCGAGATCAACGGCTTCGCGTTTCGCACTTCGCTTTTTCCCGACGGCAAGGGCGGACACCGGTTGCTGGTCAACAAGCAGATGCAGCGCGGCGCAAAGACCGCGCCGGGAATGGCGGCGCGCTTCCGGCTGGAGCCGGACCAGGCGCCGCGCGGGATCACGGTGCCCGCGGAACTTCGCCGCGCGCTCTCCGGGGAACGTGCACTCCTGCGCTGGTTCAACGCCCTTAGCTACTCCATGCGAAACGACATTTGCCGGTCAGTGGCCCAGACAAAAAATCCAGCGGTTCGGCAGCGCCGCGCCGAGGTGATGGCCGAATGCTTGATGGCGACGATGGAAGCGGAACGCGACACCCCTCCCGCGCTGCAAATGGCGCTGGCGGAAAATTCCCTGGCTCATGAAGGGTGGCAGGCGATGTCTGTAGCGCGGCGCCGCGGACACTTCTATGGAATTTTCCATTGCCGGAGCCAGGAGGCACGCGAGAGGCGCATCGCGAAGGCAGTGGAAGACGCCGCTTTATTTGCGGAAAAGAAAAATCGGAAAAGATAATTTGCTGACGTCCCGTCAGAAGAGGCTGCGGAACAACTCCAAGCGCTGTCATTCTGAGCGAAGCGAAGAATCTCTCGTTGTTTTTTGTTCTATGCTTATACTTCGATCGAAGAGGGATTCTTCACTCCGCCCAGAATGACAAAGTCGGTTATTTTCTACCGCGGCGCCTTCTCGCGTTCCGCTTTCCCTTCCGCCATGATCTTTTCGATTTCGTCGGGTGAGCGCGGCAGGCGCGCGGTGAGCTGTTTGTAACCGGTGGGCGTGATCAGCACATCGTCCTCAATGCGCACGCCGAGATTTTCCTCTGGAATATAAATTCCCGGCTCAATGGTGATGACCATGCCGGGCTGAAGCGGCTGGGTGCCATAGTTCGGCCCGCTCGGATCGTGGACATTCAGCCCTACGTGGTGGCTCAGGCTGTGAATGTAGTAGCGCCCCAGCGAGTGGCCCTCTAGATCCTTGCCGTGCGAATCGATGTAGTCCATGGCAATTTTCTGAAGGCTGCTGGAGTCCTTGCCCCCAATCGTCATGCCGGGTTTGAGCGCGGCCATCGCCGCGTTCTGCGCGCCCAGTACAATTTCGTAAATTTCCCGCTGCCGCGCGGTGAATTTCCCGTTGGCCGGAACCGTGCGGGTAATGTCCGAAGCGTAGCCGGAATATTGTCCGGCGACGTCCATGAGCACCACGTCGCCATCATCGATCCTGCGGTCGAGCTTGTTGAAGTGCAGCACCGTCGAGTCAAACCCGGTTCCCACGATCGGCGAGTACGCCTCGGTTTCGCAGCCGGCATATCCATGGATCTCCACCATCCGGGCCGCGACCTGATATTCGTACAGCCCGGGCCGAATCATTTTCATCGCCGCGAGCTGGGCATCGATGGAGGGCTCGATGGCTTTCTGCATCAGGGCGAGCTCTCCCGAGGATTTGATCGCCCGCAGCGTGCCCACCGCGGAAGAAACATCCTTGACCGTGGCCTGCGGCGCCGCTTCCTTCACCCATTTGGACCAGTTGGCGGCGTGCGGGTAGCCCTCGTCGTGCGGGCCGGGAAGTTCGGTGTAGATTTCGGGATAACTCTTGGCCAGCGAGGCCAGAGTGTCGTGCAGCTTCGCAAACGTTTCCACTCGCGCGAAGCCGGTCTTTTCCAAGATCCCGGGATCTTCCGGCCCCATGCGCGGGCCGTTCCAGCGCTCCTGGGCCAGATCGCGCGGTGGAAGGTACAGAATTTCGCGCGGTCCGGTCCAGTCTTTCTGCGCCGCGGATTCGGGAACCAGCAGCAGCGCGGCGCCCTCTTCGTCGTGGCCCGTGAGGTAATAAAAGTTTTCTTCCTGGAGGAAGACGTACGAAGGATTTGCTTCTTCGTGGCCGGTGTATCCGAATAGAACGACGGGAGCGTTGACCGCGGCAATCAGTTTGGCGCGGCGTTCGGCGAAGACGCTCAGCGGCTCGCGCTCCCACGCCCGCAACATCGGCGCGAGACATGCCAGCAGCAGAAGCGCAATCCCGGCCGCGCCCACGCTCGATTTGAGTTTCTTCATGCGGTCACCTCACGCCCAGGCTTACAAAAACATATCACGATACCGGTAGGACAGGCTTCAGCCTGTCTGGTTTTGGCTCGCGTTGTGCATAAATCTAAACCAGACAGGCTGAAGCCTGTCCTACTTGATTCGGAGCGCGATGAATGCCAGCACCACGGGATAGCAAGACAGTACGTAGCGCGGTTCGGGCGCTTCGACCGTAGTCAAAAACGCGGTTCGCACCAGGAGATAAGCCAGCAGAAATCCGATGCCCCAAAGATTGGGCCTGCCGAGCAAATCCGACGACTCGCCAGCCGTCGCATGACGCCACACCATCCAGACGCCGCCGAGCGCGAGCCCCACATACAAGTAGCCCAGCACGGCGAACGAGCCGGTGATCAACACGTTGGCGTGGGAATCCTGCCACTGTTCCCGCAGCGGCCAGAATTTGCCGTCGATGTCCATCAGTTCGGTGCGCGGGGTGAACCAGATGCTCAGCGCGCGCTGAAACGGAACGCTCACGTAAGTTCTCAGCGGATGCCGCCGCGTTCTTTCGCGCGCGATCTGTGCGAATTGGCGGTCCATTTCGGGCGAGATATCGAGGTCAGCGCTGTCATTGTATTCGCAAAAGAGATCCGCAATATGCGCCTTCTCCGCCGGAGAATCGAAAGCGCCTGGGGGAAGGTCGTTGATATCCACGGGCTCTTCGCCGATTTTCCAAAGCGAAAGGTAAGCGTCGCGATAGCGCTCGAGCCACGTCGCGGTCCACGCGTAGTATCCGACCGGGGCATATTCGCCAGGAAGATTGGCGTAGCGCGGCGCGATAAACTGCACTTTTTTTAGCGTCACCCGATTCCGCCCGGCCCACGGCAGCAGAGGAATCAAAAACACAGCGCAGATTGCCGCTACCGCGAAAATCATCTTGCGCGCGCCCGGCGCCTTCCACCCGCGAAGCACAAACGCCGGAGCGGCGACGGCCAGGAGCAGCGGCATCTCGGGCCGCACCAGGGTGGCTAATCCGGTAAAGAATGCTCCAAGGAGCGCCAGTGCGAAGGGAGTCGCATGCTTCTGCTGGTCCAGAAACTTCAGTGCCGTGAATTCCGCCGTGAAATCCGCGCCAAGCGCCAGCGCGAAACAGCACATTGCCGCAGTCGCCAAAACAGTTACCAGCGTTTCCGTCAGCACCACCGCCGAGTAGTTCGCCAAAAAGGGGCAAGTTGCCGCCAGCCAGAGAGCTATAATTGAAGAGCGCCGGCGCAGGCCGGCGGGCGCTAACGCTGCGGCCAGCGCAGCCGTCAAAAAACAGGTCAGGACGTCGAGTACGGCCTGAGACAACAGAATGGCCCGTACGGAGCGTCCAAGTAGCAGAGCCACTCCGGCCAGGAAGGCCGGGTACCCCGGCGTTCGGAGGTCCGTCGGAACCAGATACCCGTTGAGCCACAGCCCATAGACATGGTGGTCGGACCAGTTCCGCGCCAGTTGTAAGTACAGGTCGCTATCGCCGGCCGACCCGGGAAACCGCAAAACGAAGAGCAATCGCAGCCCCAGAGCCACGATGATGGCTAGGAACGCATGAATGCGAAGTGCCGTGACGCCGCTGCCCCCTCCGGGTATCATCGTGGCTTCCCGGCCGAGTGATTGTGCGGCGGGTAGTTTGTTCATTTATTGCGTCCTGGATACTGTTTTCGGCCGTTTCGTTTGAGATGAACGTATGAAGCCGCGCAAGCCCATATTCTACGACGCGCAACGCCGCCGCTGGCGGCGCACCAGCCGGATTCTGGAAATCAGCGGCGCGCTGTTTACACTGCTGGCGATCACGTTTCTCGTCAATATTCTCGTGAGCCCGCGGCTGCCCGTTCCGCTGCTTCCCACCAACCGCACTGCGCTGCATCCGGTGCTGCAAAAAACGCGCGCCAAGATCACGCTGAAGCGGACCGGGCGGCAGCGCCGCGTCGAGTCGCTGGGCCAGATGCCGGCCACCTACGATCCCGTGCGCGCCGCATTTTACGTCAGCTGGGATCCTACTTCTCTCGCGGCTTTGCAGCAGCATTTCCGGGACATCGACTTGCTGATTCCCGAACGCCTGCATTCCATCACCGCGACGGGCCGCCTGGACATCGAGCCCGATCCGAAGCTCGCGGCCTGGGAGCAGACGCTGCAGCAGCAGAATCCGCCGATCCACATTCCCACCATGCCGCTGCTGAATAATTCCGACGGCACCACGTGGCTGACCGATGAAATGACCGTCATGCTCAAGAGCCCTGCAGCGCGCGGGCACCTGGCCGAGCAATCCGTTCAATATCTCACACAAAATCATTTCGCCGGGCTGGTTGTCGATTTTGAACTGATTCCCGACAAGAGCCAGAAGGATTTCAGCCAGTTCATTTCCGAACTCGCCGGCGATCTGCACAACTCCAATTTGAAGCTGATGGTTTGCCTGCCGGCCGCGGACTGGGTTTACGACTACGCCGGAATCGGAAAAGCCGCGGATGCCGTGATTTTGATGAACTACGACCAGCACTGGCTCACGTCCGCGCCCGGCCCGATCGCCGCGCAGGACTGGTATGTAAGAAATATCGACGCCATCACCAAGCTGATTCCCGCCGGAAAGCTGGTGATGGGCGTAGCGAATTACGCCTATGACTGGCCCGGCAAGGCCGGAGCGAAGGCCCACGAACGCGCCAAGGTGGAGAGTTTCCAGGAAGCGATGGTGACTTCGGTCGAGTCCGAAGCCCAGGTGCAATTTGATTCGGATTCCCTGAATCCGTACTACTCCTATTCGGATGAGCATAACGTCATTCACCGCGTTTGGCTGCTGGACGGCGTGACCGCCTACAACGAATTGCGCGCAGCGGAACGCGTGGGCGTGCAGGGCACGGCTATCTGGCGGCTGGGCTCGGAAGATCCTTCGGTCTGGTCCATCTGGGACAACGCACGGCCCGACGACGCCGACCGCGCCAAGCTTGAGGAAATGCCTCCCGGCTACGACCTGATCCTCGAGGGCGACGGCGACATCTGGCGCTTTGCCGATACTCCGCAAAAAGGGCAGCGCTCCATCCGGTTCGATTCCGCGAGCGGCAACATTGTCGAGGACAACTACGAAAAAGTTCCGTCGTCGTACCGAATATTTCAGATGGGCGCCGCGCCTTACAAAGTCGCCCTTAGTTTTGACGACGGGCCGGATACCACCTTCACGCCGAAAATTCTGGATGTCCTGAAACAGAAAAAAGCGCCGGCAACTTTTTTTGTAATTGGCAGCAGCGCCAATGACGCGCTGGGCCTGATTCGCCGCGAATATGCCGAGGGCCACGAAATCGGCAACCACACCTACACGCACCCGCGCTGGAATGAAATTTCCCGCACCCAGATTGACGTTGAGCTGAACGTTACCGAGCGCCTGTTGAACAGCACGCTGGGCGTGAAGACGCTGCTCTTCCGCCCGCCGTACGGCATCGACCACCAGCCGGAAACGGCCGATGAGGTCGCGGAATTGCCCATCGCGCAATCCATGGGCTACCTGATCGTCGGCGCGCGCATCGATCCGCACGATTGGGGCGAACCCAATGGCGTTCCGCCGGCTCCCGCGTCGGTGATCGTGCAGCGCGTGCTGGAGCAGGCGCACTCCGGCAACATCGTGCTGCTGCACGACGGCGGCGGCGATCGCACGCAGACCGTGCTGGCCCTGCCCGAAATTATCGACGGGCTGCGCGCCGCCGGATTCCAGATCGTTCCGGTCTCCGACCTCGTCGGGCAGACGCGCGCGCAGCTCATGCCGCCGCTGACCTTCCGCGAGCGCCTGGTGGCCCATGCCGACGGGCTGATCTTCACGCTCTACGAATGGTCGCGGCTGAGCGTGGCGTTTATTTTTGTCCTGGGGATTGGCCTGGTCAGCTGCCGCGCCATCATCGTGGGGCTGCTGGCGATTATCGAGAAGTTCCGTCCCTCGCCGCCCGACCAGCCGGATTTTCAGCCGGTGGTCAGCGTGCTGATTCCCGCGTACAACGAGGAAGATGTAATCGTCTACACGGTGAATTCCGTTCTGGAATCCGATTATCCGAAGCTCGAAGTGATCGTGGTCGATGATGGTTCGAACGACGGCACGGGCGAATTGCTGGACTCGCAATTCGGGCGCAATCCCGCCGTGCGCATCGTGCACCAGCCCAACAGCGGCAAGCCCGCGGCGCTCTCCCACGCTTTGGCGGAAGCTTCGAGCAGCATCATCGTGACCATTGACGCCGACACCGCCATCGAACCGGACGCCATCAGCAAACTGGTGCGCCATTTCGTGAACCCGCGAGTCGGCGCGGTGGCCGGAAATGTGAAGGTGGGCAATCGCATCAGCTGGCTCACCCGCTGGCAGGCCCTCGAATACGTCACCAGCCAGAATCTGGAAAAGCGCGCCTTCGATCTGCTGAATTGCATTCCCGTGGTTCCCGGAGCGCTGAGCGCCTGGCGCGCGGAAGCCATCAACGATTCCGGCGGCTTCAGCGCGGACACCGTGGCGGAAGATACCGACCTCACGATTACCATCCGCCGCTCCGGCTGGAAGATCGACTACGAGGAAGAAGCCATCGGCTGGACCAACGCGCCTGAAACGGCCTCCACGCTGATCCGCCAGCGATTCCGCTGGACCTTTGGCACGCTGCAGGCCTTCTGGAAACATCGCGACACGTTGGCGCGCACGAAATACGGAACGCTCGGATGGATCGCGCTGCCCAACATGTTTTTGTTTCAGTTGCTGTTGCCGCTGTTCTCTCCCGTCATCGATCTGCTGTTTCTCGGTTCGCTGGTGCTCTACGGCGCTTCCCAGTTTCACTTCTCGCATCTGCCGCAGTTTTACACTTCGGCGGACGTGCAGCGCTCGCTGATCTTCTTCATCGGCTTCATGCTGATCGATTTCCTTACGTGCATCGTGGCCTTCACCCTCGAACGGCATGAAGACTGGTCGCTCTTGTGGCCGCTCCTCTTGCAGCGCTTCTACTACCGGCAAATGATGTACTACGTGCTGTTCCGCTCGGTGATGGGGGCGGTGCAGGGACGCTCGGTTGGCTGGCGCGGCGTGGAGCCTGAAGCTCCCGCAACGCCGGTCCCCGAAGTGTCCAACACAGTGCGCCCGACTCTCCTGCGCTAATGTTGTGAGTTCTGTTGGGTTCCAAAACTTCCGCAATCTTTATCTGCACGCTGCTCAGACCACCCAGGCTGAAGCACAGCCCACTTCGCGGTATACTGTACGGATGCCAATGAGCGGGAATTCAACACGGATGCACGGCACCACCGTCTTGTGCGTGAGGCGAGACAACAAAGTGGTGATCGCCGCGGACGGCCAGGTCACCATGGGCGAACACGTCATGAAGCACACGGCGCGAAAGACGCGGCGGCTCTTCAATGAAAAAGTTCTGGCGGGATTTGCGGGATCGACGGCCGATGCGCTTTCGCTCTTTGAGCGCTTTGAGGGGAAACTCCAGGAGCACCAGGGGAATCTGGCGAAGTCCGCGGTCGAGCTGGCCAAGGAGTGGCGCAAGGATCGCGCGCTACGGCACCTCGAAGCGCTGCTGATCGTGGCCGATCCGAAGTCAACGTTTCTCGTTTCCGGCAACGGCGACGTGATCGAGCCGGACGATGGCATCTGCGCCATCGGCTCGGGCGGACCGTACGCGCTGTCGGCGGCCCGGGCGCTGGCCAAGCACACCAAGATGAGCGCGAAGGAAATCGCGCAGGAAGCGATGCGCATTGCCAGTGAAATTTGCATTTTCACGAATGCGAATTTCACGATCGAGGAGTTGTAGTAGCACAGCCACTCCTGGCCGTGCGGTTTTTGCCGATGTCAATCAGAGTCGCCTGACTGGCTGTGCGACCAGAATCGGGTGGCGCAATGGACTCATGCGGAGTAAAACATAATTTATGGTGATCTATCTTCCCGGCGAGCATCACGAACCTGAAACCGCGGTCGAGCCGTCGTTCGACGAACTCACCCCGCGGGAGATTGTCGTCGAGCTCGACAAATATATCGTGGGCCAGGCCGCGGCAAAGCGCGCGGTGGCCGTGGCGCTGCGCAACCGCGTGCGCCGCCAGAAACTTACGCCGGACATGGCGGAAGACGTCCTGCCCAAAAATATCCTGATGATCGGGCCCACCGGAGTGGGCAAAACGGAAATCGCGCGGCGCCTGGCGCGCCTGGCCGGCTGCCCGTTTGTAAAAGTGGAGGCTTCCAAGTACACCGAAGTCGGCTACGTGGGACGCGACGTGGAATCCATGGTGCGCGATCTGGTGGAAACTTCCATCGACATGGTGCGCGAGGAAAAACTGGACGAAGTCGCCGAGCGCGCCGAACACGCCGCGGAAGAGCGCGTCCTCGACCTGCTGCTTCCGGCCACGCCGCCATCCACGGACTCTCCCGATTCGAGCAACAACAACTCCTCCACGCCGCAAATCGAAGCGCCGAAGCGCGAACAAACCGACCGCACGCGCGAAAAACTCCGCGCCCAGCTGCGCGACGGCAAGCTCGACCAGCGCCTGGTGGAGGTGGAGGTGCGCGAGCGCTCCACTCCGGCCTTTGAAATCGTCTCCAGCCAGGGCGTCGAGGAGATGGACATCAACGTCAAGGACATGCTCTCCGGAATTTTCGGCCAGCAGAAGCGCCGCCGCCGGATGACCGTCGCGGAAGCCTTCGATTACCTGATCCAGGAGGAAGAAAACAAGCTGATCGACATGGACCAGGTGACCCGCCTAGCGGTGGAGCGCGCCGAGCAGATGGGCATCATTTTCATCGACGAGATTGACAAGATCGCCGGGCGCGAGTCCGGCCACGGCCCGGACGTCTCACGCGAAGGCGTGCAACGCGACATACTGCCGATCGTCGAAGGCACAACGGTCAACACGCGTTACGGCATGATCCGCACCGACCACATTTTATTTATCGCCGCCGGGGCTTTTCATATCAGCAAGCC
>DATGJQ010000044.1:0-10587 GCA_035295105.1 Candidatus Acidiferrales bacterium
GCTCGGGAAATCCAGATTTTTTGGCCGTTGATCACGTACCGATCGCCCTGGCGCACCGCCATGGTCTTCAGCTGCGTGGTGTCCGTGCCGGTGTTCGGCTCGCTCACGCCAAAGGCCTGCAAGCGCAGCGAGCCGTCGGCAATCTTTGGCAGATATTGGCGCTTGTGCGCTTCCGATCCGTGCCGCAAAAGCGTGCCCATGATGTACATCTGCGCGTGGCAGGCCGCGGCGTTTCCTCCGGAGTGATGAATTTCCTCGAGGATTACGGATGCTTCCGTAACGCCCAGCCCCGCGCCGCCATATTCTTCCGGGATGAGGGTGGCCATGTATCCCGCCTGCGTCAGAGCCTGCACAAACGCTTCGGGATAGGCGCGCTTTTCGTCCAGTTCGCGCCAATATTTGTCGGGATACTCGCGGCACAATTCGCGCACCGCGGACTTCAGCTGCTCGTGCGAATCGTCGTCCGCACCATTTCTTTTCGTCACAGAGAAACCCTCGTCCTCCGGCGGGCGCTGTCGTAAACTGGGTCCCGCCGGGAAAGCAATCGCTTCAGTGAGTCGAGCAAGACCGCAGCATAGCAGAAAAGATTATAGAGTATCTTTTCGTGAGAATCGGGGATCGCGAAACCCGAATAACGTGCCACGGGGAGCAGGATTGAAACCCATAACCGGAGAACTCGCACATTTTTGCCACGAACTCAGGATGGAGGACCTGCGCGCCGAGGTCGTCGATCGCGCGCGATACCTGCTCCTCGATTATCTGGGTGTGGCGATCGCCGGTTCTCTTTCGGAGTCCTCGCACCCGGTTTACAAAATGCTGGCGCAAGCGGCGCCGCAAGGCCCGTGCACGGTGATTGGCACCGCCGCTAACAGCACTCCAGGATATGCGGCGCTCGCGAACGGCACTTCGTCGCACAGTGTGGAACTCGACGACACGCATCAGGCCGGCTCGATTCATCCCGGCGTGGTCATGTACTCAGCCGCCATCGCGCTCAGTGAAAGCCGCCCGGAGATTGACTTCGACCAGTTCGCCTGCGCCGTCGTTGCCGGATACGAAGTCGCCACGCGCCTGGCCAGGGCGGTCCAACCCAAATCGCATTACGAATTGGGATTTCACCCAACGGCGACCTGCGGCGTCTTCGGCGCGGCGGTCACCGCGGCGAAACTTCTGCGGCTGAGCGAGGAGCAAGTGCTCTCCGCCCTGGGCATCGCCGGCAGCATGGCCGCGGGATCGCTGGAATTTCTGGCCGGCGGCACCTGGACCAAGCGCCTGCATCCGGGCCTCGCCGCGCAAAACGGGATTCTCGCCGCCAGTCTCGCGGCCGAGGGATTTCGCGCGCCGACGACCATTCTTGAAGGCCGCGACGGATTTCTTTCCGCGTACTCGCGAAATGCCCGGCCCGAACTGGTGACCGGGAATTTGGGAAAAGATTTCGAGATCCTGCACACCAGCGTCAAGCCGCACGCCTGCTGTCGCTACATGCAGTCTCCGATCGACGGCCTCCTGAAACTCGCCGTCGCTCATGATATTCATCCGGAAGCGGTCGCCACCATCGAGGTCGCTGTACTGAAGGCCGGATGGCCGCTGGTGTGCGAGCCGCGCGAGCGCAAATACGCGCCGGCCAATGTCGTCGACGCGCAGTTCTCCATGCCCTTCGGGGCAGCCATCGCCATCGCACATCGCAATGCCGGGCTCGATCAGTTCTCTGAGAAAAATTTCAGTTCGCCGGAAGTTCGGGCGCTGATGAGCAAGGTCGTTTTGATGCAGGACGACCGCATCGAAAAAAACTTTCCCGCGGAATGGCCCGCCCATGTGCGCATAGAAATGAGGAACGGCGAAAGCTATGAAACCCATGTCCGCTACCCCAAGGGCGACCCGCAAAATCCCCTGACCTGGGATGAGCTTTTCGCGAAATTCTCGGCACTCGCGGCTCGCGTGTTGCCCGCCGACCGCTGCGAGCCGATCAGCGATGCGGTCAGAACCATGAATGGAAATTCGGCGCTTCGCGAGATTTGGAAACTGACGGCAAGTACGAAGTAGCGCAAAAATCGCGCCGCAATTCATTTTGCGGCGGAAATCATGCCCATACTTTGGGACCTAAGGGAGACAACAGCACATGGCAGGTCGCCTGCAAAACAAAGTAGCCATCATCACCGGCGGGAACAGCGGCATCGGAGAAGCCACCGCGCGGCTCTTCGTGAAAGAAGGCGCGAAAGTCGCGCTCCTGGCCCGCCGCGAAGCCGAAGGCAACGCGGTGCAGGAAGCCATTCGCGCCGAGGGCGGAGACGCCACGTTCATCCAGTGCGACGTCACCATCCGCGCCGCCGTCGAAGCCGCCGTCGCGCAAACCGTCTCCAACTACGGGCGGCTGGATATTCTCATCAACAACGCCGGCGGAGGCGCCCGCGAAATGTTTCCCGAAGAGTCCGATGAAACCTGGGAGCGCGTCCTGCGAGTCAATCTCACGTCTTGTTTTTTCGCCTGCCGTGCGGCCTGGCCGCACCTGCTGAAAGCCGGCGCCGGATCGATCGTCAACGTTTCATCGCTCGCGGCCGTTTCCGGCGCCAGCGAAGCGGTGCTGGAGCGCTTTCCAATGCTGCCCTCCGCTTCCTACTACGCGGCGAAGGCCGGAATGGAAGGCTTCACCCGCTATCTTGCCAGCCTCGGCGGCCCGCACAAAATTCGCGCCAACTGCGTGCGCCCCGGCCAGGCGCTCACGAAGCGCCTCACCACCGCCGCCGGCGAACACGTTTTCGCGCGCCACTTCGAAGTCTGGCAGCTCATCAAGGGCCCGGGCTACGCGGAAGACATCGCCAACGCCATGCTGTTCCTGGCCTCTGATGAGTCGCGCTTCATGACCGCCGAAATGATGAATGTGGACGGCGGCGCCGCGGCGAAACTGTAGCAGGCCTGCTAAAAAAAGGAGAAACGGTGTCATTCTGAGCGAAGCGAAGAATCTCTCTTCGATTTAAGTGCGAAAAAAACAAGGACAGATTCTTCGCTTCGCTCAGAATGACAAACACGAATACACGGCCGCGGAGATCGACCGAGTCAAAAGCAAATTTCGCTTTGAGATCTCAAATCTCAAATCTCAAATCTCAAATCTCAAATCTCAAATCTCAAATCTCAAATCTCAAATCTCAAATCTCAAATCTCAAATCTCTTGCCTCCTAACCCGGGGTTCCCCAGCCGAAAACCCCTCACCGATTTCTGGAATGCGGTGTAAAATCCAGCCCATCGGGCCGGCTGGTTCAGACGCAGCATTTCCATGGAGGGACTGATGAAGACTTCACGTATCGCCATTTTCCTGCTCGGCGCACTTTTGCTGGTTGTTCCGCGTCCGTCGCGCGCACAGTCCGCGCCGGCGCTGCCGATTGCCGGCGTCGACGCCGCCATCGATTTCCCGAACGAGCATGAAATGCCCGATCCGAGCCTGACCTACAAGATTGTGTTCGACATCGGCAAAACGGTCTCCAAGCCTGACGAAGTGAATGCCGGACTGATTGCCATTGCCCGCTACTACAACACGCTGGCCAAGGGCGGCGTCCCGGCCGATCATCGCAAGTTTGTGGTGGTCTTTCACCAGGAGGGCACCGACCTCGCGCTGACCAATGCCGCGTTCAAAGCGCTCAAGGACGGCCATGATAATCCCAACATCACGCTGATTCACAACATGAAGCAGGCCGGGGTCGACTTCCGCGTTTGCGGCCAGGGAGTCTTGGGACGGAAGTACGATATGGCCACCATTCAGCCGGACGTCCAGATCGACCAGTGGGCCATGACCACCATCACCACTTTGCAGCTTCGCGGTTACGTTCGCGTGGCCATGTAATCTCCGGCTCTTGCATCTTCACTGGCCGGCTTTCGCCGACGTATTTTTTGGCGATCGTTTGTTGAGGACGGACAGGAGCTGTTCCGCCGAAGCCGGCGGGGTGGCTTTGCCTTCCAGCACAATTTCTTTCGCTGTCAGGTCGTTCTTGTACAGTCTTTTATTGGCATCCTTATCCGGCCGCAGCGTCGAGCCCTCCAGATACATTCCCGCGAAGAGTCCGCGCGATCGCGAATAGCTCAGCACTTCCGCGCGCAACGTCGCGTCCGTGGCCGCGCTGGCATCGCGGCCCTTGGGCCCCGCGGCCGCGGATAGGCCCGCTCCCAGTTTTACCTTGCTCGAGAGAATCGAATTCGCTCCGCGCGGATTCATCACCAGCAGGACAAAATCCGTGGCCTGCCCTCCGAGCTGCAACCCGAAGCTGCCGCCCTCCAGCGCCATCATGCTCGGGGCGCCCCACGGCCCGTTGAATTCCTGGCCGCTCCGGCAGGTCATGACGCCGCGGCCGTAGCTGCCGCCAAAGCCGATGGCGAAGCGCAGCACTGACGGGTAAACAATCACGCACTCGGCCTTGTCGAGCAGGTCCTGCGGAATGTCGTCCGGCACGTTGAGAATCTCGGTGATCACCATGCCGGCGTTTTCGATCCGGCTGTTCTCTTTATCCTGGGCAAGAACTGGTGCGCCGAGCACTAGAGTGAGGGCTAACGCTGCAAGAAATTTTCTCATGGGAGCTGTTCCTTTCGACGCTTCTGGGCGCTCAATCGCCGCCACTATTCCAATACACCGATCTGCCTTGTCTGTCGAGTTGACCGCTCACTAACTAAAATGATTCGAGCTCGTGCGGGTCCGCGGCACACCCATGCATGCAAGTCGTAGGTGCCTACGATTTAATATGATTGACACAGAGTCGTTTCGCGGAGTATATCCATTGCAAATCCTTCTGCGAGGGAGCTCCGATGGCAGACCATGACGTAGCGGACCTCGGCTGTTCGGCTTCCGAGACATCCATCAAAATTTCGAGGCGCGACATCATCAAGAGCGTCATTGCGACGGGAGTAGTGTCTTCGACCAGCTACTTGTTCCGCGTCTCCAAAGTTTGGGCGCAGGCTTCGGCGCCGGGCTCGGTCGATCGCCTGATCACTTTGAATGTCAACGGCCAGCAGCGCCGCGTCGACGTGATGAAGCAGGAAACCCTGGTCATGACGCTGCGCTACAAGCTTGGCCTCACCGGCACCAAGATCGGCTGCGACCAGGCCGAATGCGGCGCGTGCACCGTGCTGATCGACGACGTGCCGTATTACTCCTGCTCGGTGTTCACGCACACCGTGCGCGATAAAAAGATCCAGACCATCGAAGGCCTCGCCAAGCCCGACGGAACGCTACATCCCGTGCAGCAGGGTGTGGTTGACGAGCAGGGCTTTCAGTGCGCGTTCTGCATGTCCGGCTTCATGATGGCCACGGTTGGATTCCTCAAGACCAATCCCAACCCGACCCGCGCGGAACTCGCCAAGGGAATTTCCGGCAATCTCTGCCGCTGCCAGGACTATGACAAGATTCTCACCGCCATGATGCACGGCGCCGAGAATTTGAGGAAGGCGTAACCATGCCAAACGTAACGCCACCGAGCACCAAGTACAAGCTGATCGGCAAGAACTATCCGACCGGCGATCTTTACGCCAAGGTCACTGGCAAAGCCAAATACGCCGAGGACTACCGCGCCGACGGCATGCTCTTCTGCAAACTCCTGCTGAGTCCCATGCCGCACGCACGCGTCCGCCGCATCGACGCCAGCGCGGCATTGGCCATGCCCGGCGTGAAAGCGATCCTCACTGCCGACGAGTTGCCTCCTCCCGCGAACAGCATCAATGACAACGGCAACGTGATTCTGGCCAATCCCAAGGGATATCAGGCGCTGACCAACGAGCCGTTGTTTCAGGGCCAGCCGATTCTGGCCGTGGCTGCAACCGATGAGCTCACCGCCGCCGAAGCCATCGAGAAAATAAAGGTCGATCTTGAGCCGCTGCCGTTCGTCGTCGACGCACTGGCCACTCTGCGCCCTGGCGGACCGAACGCCCGAACGGACGGCAACGTTTGGGTGCGTGTCCCGCCTCCGCCTCCGAAACCCGGCGAGCGCCCGGCGGTAACGCCGCCTGAGCTGCGCACGCTGAAGTGGACTTCCGAGGATTTTGAGGATGCCAAACAGGGCCGCCTGCCGCTCGGTAAAGAGACCGAAGAGTGGCACGTCGGTGAATACGAAGCGGCTCTGAAAAACGCGGCGCTGGTCCTGGACGAAACTTTTGTCACCCCCAACAGCAGCCACCAGTGCCTGGAAACTCGCAGCGCCATGGCCTACTGGCAAAACGGCAAAGTCTTCGTTCACACCGGCACGCAAAGCACCGCGCAGACCGTTCCTGCCATCGCGCGCTGGCTGGGCATCGAGCCGGCCGACGTGGTCTTTATCAGCGAATACACTGGCGGAGGATTTGGCAGCAAGATCACCGGCGACATCACCCTGGTGATTCCCGTGCTCCTCGCGAAAAAGACCGGCGCTCCGGTCATGATGCGTATTACCCGCGAGGAGGAAAACTATATCGGACGCGGGCGCCCCAGCCTGCACGGCCGCATGAAGGTTGGGTTCTCCAAGGAAGGCCGCATCACCGCGATCGACATGTACGTGATCTGCGATAACGGCCCGTACGACATGGTCGGCGACGCGTTTTCCGCCGGGAGAATCGTTTCCGTGCTCTATCAGCCGGAAACCATGCGTTGGCGCGGCGTAACGGTGCTGACCAACACACCCCCGCGCAGCGCGCAGAGCTCGCCGGGAGGCATGCAGGGAATCGCCATCATGGAACCGGTCCTGGCTAAAGCCGCCCGCAAACTCGGCGTCGATCAGGTGGCTATCCGGCGCATGAACTCTCCGGAAGGCAAAGCGCCGTTCGGACCGCTCGTGGCGGGGAAACAGCAGTACGCGACCAGCGCGTTCATCAAGGAAGCGCTGGACCGCGGCTCGGCGCAATTCAAGTGGAATGAAAGAAAGGCAAACACCGGCAAGCGCAACGGATCCAAGGTGCGCGGAACCGGAGTGGCGATCAGCACCTATTCCGGCGGCACCACCGGATTCGACGGATTGTTCATCATCAAGCCCGATGGCCGAATCTATATCCAATCCGGAGTCGGCAATCTGGGAACGGAATCCTGGACCGACGTGCATCGCGTAGTCGCCGAGCTTCTTGGCGTGCCGTGGGAAAAATGCGAACTTACCTGGGGCAACACGTCGAAGAATCTGCCGTGGACCTGTCCCTCCGGCGGCAGCCAGACCACGCATGCGATGACCCGCGCGGCCAACGCCGTCGCAGCCGACGCGATTACCAAGCTGCAGCAGATCGCGGCAAAGGATCTGGGCGGTAAGCCTGAAGACTATGTAGTGGCCAACGAGCGCGTCTCCCACAAGGGCGGTGGTGCGGGAATGACGCTGGCGCAGGCCGCCAAGCGCGCCATTCAACTCGGAGGCCCGTACGACGGGCACGAACTTCCTTCCGACATCAACAAATTCACGGTGGTATCCGCAAATGCGCTGGCGGGCCAGGGCCTGATGGCTGTTGCCAAGGACAACTTCAAGCATGACGGCAACACTTTCTCCTTCGTCGCCTCGTTCGCGGAAGTCGAAGTGGACGTGGAAACCGGCCAGTACCACATTCTGGATTTCCTGGCGTACGCCGATGTGGGAACGGTGCTGCATCCGCGGGCGTTGGGCGGCCAGATTCTCGGCCGGTCGACCTTGGGCATCGGCCACACCCTCGGACAAAAATGGGTTTTCGACCAGAAATACGGCCTGGCCGTCTCGCGCCGCTTTTATCACACCAAGCCGCCGACCATTCTGGACATTCCCGATAAGATGGCCTGGGCCGCAGTCGAAATTCCTGACCCGGAGACGCCGATCGGCGCGCGCGGAATCGGCGAGCCGCCGGTGGGAGGCGGGTGCGCCGCCATCCTCAACGCGCTTTCTGACGCTCTTGGCGATGAAATCTTCCGCCGCGCTCCCGTGACCGCCGACGTAATTCTGGCGTCGCTCGAAGCGGGCAAGCCCATGCAGGATCCGTTACGTTCGAACATTTAACGGTTCACGCACGAAGAAAAGTCTTCGCACGAGCGGTGTTTGTGGGTCGCGGGTTCAGCCGCGACGTTGAGGGTCTGAAAAACAAGGGCTTTAGCCCCTGAAGCGCGATCGAGGTCGAAGCGCCGCGATTTATGAGATGGCTGCAGCATCGAGCCTCCCGGCTCAAGCCTCTGGAACGGAGAACGGAAAATGGCTGTCATTCATGACGTAATACCAGCGTTCGAACTCTTCCAGCCCACCTCGGTGGATGACGCGCTCGCGCTGCAGTCGCGCCACGGCTCCAAAGCCTGGGTGCTGGCCGGCGGTCTGGACAGTTTTGACTGGTTCAAGGACCGCATCAAGCGCCCGGAAGTGGTGATCGACCTGAGCCAGGTCAAGGAACTCCGCGGCGTGCGCCAGTCCGGCGACGGTCTGGAGATCGGCGCGATGACCACGCTCACTGAAGTGGTCCACCACCCGATGATTCGCGAGAAGTTCAGCATCCTGCCCTTCGCCGCGGAAGCAGCTGCCTCGCCCCAGATTCGCAACCAGGGCACGATTGGCGGCAACGTCTCCCAGGATGCCCGTTGCTGGTATTACCGGGGCGGCTGGCCGTGCTATCGCGCCGGCGGCAACATTTGCTACGCGGATACGCCCACGGGGCTCAATCGCGAGCATGCCATCCTCGATGCCAATCGTTGCGTGGCTGTGAATCCGTCGGACACCGCGCCGGCGCTCATCGCACTGGATGCCAAGATGGTGGTTCGAACGCCCAAGGGCGAGCGCGTCGTCGATGCCGAAAATTATTTCATCGGGCCCGCAACTGACATCACCCGCATGACCATTTTGCAACCGGGGGATTTGCTCACGGCCATTCGCATACCGTCGACCTGGGCTGGCGCGGATTTCTATTTCGAAAAAGTTCGCGACCGCGCGGTGTGGGATTTTGCCCTGGTGAACGTAGCCGCGGCGATGACCGTTTCCGGCGGCACGATCCAGAAGATCCGGCTGGCCGCCAACGGCGTGGCCGCGCATCCGGTGCACCTGACTGCGGTCGAAGCCGCGGTCGTCGGCAAACCGCGCAACGAGGAAACCGCCGAGATGGCCGGCCAAATCGCCATTCGTGGCGCCGAACCGCTGCAATATAACGGCTTCAAAGTGCCGCTGCTGCGCAACCTGGTGAAGCGCGCCATTCGCGGCGGCCCATCGCAGGCGTAACCGCGCAGCCGCTGGGGCGGCGCGGATTATGTGGTCGATTAGCGATGCTGGTTTTTGAGTTTTGTCGTCGGGTGCCAGGAGGGAACTTTGAATCTCATACAGTGGGCGACAAGTCCGTGGGGACAGCAGGTTCCCATCCACATTGCCTGGTCACTCATATGGGTTGCGGCCATCGCGGGGTTGCTCTTCCTGGTGGTGCACGCGCTGTACGTAAGTATCTGGGCGAAAAAACCTGCCCATGCGGAATCGTCCACCTCCGGACTTTCCGCCGCCGCGATCGCGCAGATTCCGGAGCGCGTTCCGCGCCACTCTCTGAGCGCCCGCTTGTTTCACGCCATCATGGCCCTGTCCATGCTCACGCTGCTCTTCACCGCGTTTCTTCCCAAGGTGGGCGTGCAAATATCCAATTGGGTCACCTATCACTGGATCGCCGGAATCGTTCTCTCAATCTCGGTGCTCTATCACATCTTCGACGCGTTCTGGTTTCAGGATTTCTGGTCCATCTGGCCGGACAAGATCGACATCGATGACGCCGGCAACCGCGTGAAGCGCGCCCTCGGGCAGGACGCTCCCGCGCCGCGGAAATTCGCGAAGTATCCGCTGGAGAACAAGCTGTATCACCTGGCGGTGATGTGCGCCGGCCTGTCCGTGATCGTTACCGGGCTTTTCATGATGAAGCGGGTGCGCACGCCGTTTTTTGAGCGCAATCCGTATCTCTTCGGCGACATGACCTGGGGCTGGATGTACGTGCTGCACGGGCTCGCAGGAGTCGGCTTCGTGGCCCTGGTCATCACTCACATCTACATGGCCGTCCGCCCGGAGAAGTTTTTCATCACCAAGTCCATGATCTTCGGATGGATGAGCCGCGAAAATTATCTCGGGCATCATGACCCGCGCCGCTGGCCGGTTCAGGGCGAGCCGCCATCCGCCGCTCCCGCCGAATCCAAGAAGGCCCCGGCCTAGATGGGCAGAGAAGACGTAAGTTCCCGCTGCAGCGCTGTCGAAGAGTGCTACGAATACATGCTGGCCTATGCCGGCCAGGGACTCTCCGGCAAGGAAAACTCCCAAGCCAGTTCGCAGGTGCGCGAATTTCTGAATCGTGCCGTCCAGGCGCTGTCGGGATTATCGGAATCCTATTCGGCGGCGGTGAAAGAGGAAAATTTCCAGCCCGCGGATCGCTACACCGCATTTCAGGGCGTGCTGGAACGGGACGCGCGTGACGCGCTGGCTTCCATTCAACTGGTGCAGGCGCAAGCCACGATCAGCTCTCAGTTGATTGACAACCTTAACGCCTCAATCCACCTGCGCGCATTGCTCACCGATCTATTTCTGATCGACGAAATTCTGAAGCCGCAGCCGATCGCCGCGAAGCCGCCTGCGTAGCCGGCTCTTCCGCCTGCCAGTTTCATTCCTTAAACTGAGATCCCCGGCCGCACGTGAA
>DATGJQ010000045.1:0-25857 GCA_035295105.1 Candidatus Acidiferrales bacterium
TGCTGGAGCTGGGCGATGGCCGCCGCCGTGTCTCCCTCGCGCTGGTAGATTTGCGCTAGGACGAAATAGAGTGACGGATCCGAGTGGTCGACATCGATGTCGATCGCCCGCAGGGCGCTTTTTTGAGCTTCCGCAAGATTGTTCAGGTGCAGGTAGGCCTTGGCGCGATAGTAATACGGATACGAGACTCCTTCCGATTGGACGCTCAAGGCCTGGTCCGCGGAGCCAACCACTTCCTTCCATTCCTGATTCTGGGATGAAACTTCCGCTGCGCAAAGATATGCCGGCAAATAGGTGGCGTCGGCTGCGGCAGCATGCGAACAAGCGTCGCGAGCCTCTTGCGCCTTTTGCTGTCCTTCAAGGCTCAGGCCCAACAACACCCAGGCCGCCGAATAATTTTGAAATTTCCCGATGGCGGCGCGCGCATGCTGTTCGGCGTCGTCGAACTTGTTGTTCGCGTAGGCGTCGCAGGCCCCTTTATATTCCCGCAGCGCCTGTGGAGGCACCTTCAACCTCGCGGCACTCACGGTCGTTCCACGCGCTTCCGAAATTCTCCACGGGAAGCAATTCTCTTCCGCAACCACCGCGGGGGGACCTACGTTGGAGCTTTGTACGACGGTCACATCGGGTCTGTGGCCCATTCCAAATCTCGGAGAATACACGCCGTTTTGCGCCAAAAGCGGCCAGGCCGATAACGATAGCGCCAAGGCCCAAAGCAGCCGCTGTTTCCGGATCAGGCGCACACACGGTATGTCGGATGGTGGACACATTTTGCAACCCCTCCGCTGACGGTTGCTTGCGGCTAGCATTCTTATCCGCATGCTATTCCTACCTCATAAACAAGGTCAACGTGATTCAGCCGCCACCCGTGGCGCATGCTTTAGCTTGCGCAGCTTCATTCCGTCCAGCAAAGTTCCTTCTCAATCCGCCCCAAACCAACCCCCCGCAAGCTCAAGCATGCGCCACCTTTTTTCGGAGAATCTCTAGATACTGCCCTTTTTTTAAATCCACCCGAATAGAACCTACGTATAGCTGCCAGGGGGTGATCCAAAAAGGCAGCTGAGCGCCAGCCGGCGTTTCCCTTTGCCGTATCGCCCTACATCATGAAATCAAAGAGGAGTGTGATTATGAGCTCAAAAGAGCAGGAACCATTAGTGCGCACGGATCTGCAACAGGAACCAGCGACCAGCCGGAGATCTTTTTTGCACAAGGCTTCCATGGCCGGCGTGATTGGGGCCGCAGGGATGAGCGGCCTCCTGACCGTGGCCTCGCCGCGCGCACTCGGCTCAAGCCGCCGCGACCGGGACGATGATGATGATCGTGATGAGGATCGCAACGAGGCGAAGAAGCGCGATCACAATATCCTGATCGCCGCGGAAATCGCCGAGGCTCTCGCCGTGACCACCTACACGAATATTATCGATGGAGCGCCGTTCTTCTCCCGCCTTCCGAACGACGATCAGGGCTATCTCGTCGCCGCCCGGCAGGAAGAAATGTCGCACTATCTCCTTGAGAAATCGGTCACCGGCGATCCCTCTCCCTTCAGTTCCTTCTTTTATCCCAAAGGCATGTTCGAGGACGCGCAGACAACTCTGAACGTCCTGGTCACTCTGGAAGATGCGTTTATTGCCGCCTATCTCGTGGGCGTGCGCAACTTCAGCACCTCCGATTTGCGGGTAACGTCCGCGCGGATTATGGGAATCGAAAGCGACCACCGCACACTGGCGCGCGTCTTGGGCGCCGATGTCGCTTCTCAAGATGGCGGTCCGATCGAGAACATCACTGGAATCCAGGGCGTAGCGGAAAGCATCGACCCTCCCAACGACAACGGCTACGAGCGTACGCTGTGCTGGACGCGCATTCAACAAGCGGTGGACGCTCTCACACCGTTCGTCGACATGAATGCGGCCAAGGCGGCGGGATTCGATATTTCCAAGTCTTATGGCTTCAGCCCGTTCACTCCGGCATTGCCCAATCCCCTGGGCGATTTCATCTCCTTCAAAGGCTGCTAAAATTCATCGGACAAAGGGCGAGGTCTCGCCCCCTAAAGGCCTCGCTCGTGTCCGAAAATCCGGTCGCGCATGCTTCAGCTTGCGCGGTTTCACTTCAACGAAAGTTCTTCCAAAACGACAAACAGTCTCAAGCATCTAGACTCCGCAACTACACAGACCGGGGAAGAAAATGCCCCGTATTGTCATTCTGAGCGAAGCGAAGAATCTCTCTTCGATCCAAGTATGGGCAAGAAACCAGGAGGGATTCGTCGCTTCGCTCAAAATGACAGCGTCTTGAGTTTTTCCACAGCTTGTAAGCATGAGCCTCAAGGCCGCCGGCATAGACGTTCCTCGCGAGGCGATGGTAAGCTTGCGGTCCGCTTGCTTGCGTGCGTGCCAAGCGGAAATGCCGAATCGCGAAATACCGTTCCTTCGCCAGGAAAACATTCCGATGGAGCCCAACCCCAACAGTGCAGAAAATCCGACGGAAAACCTGCCCGCCGTTCCGCAACCCGTCGCCGCGCCGCTCACCCGCGCTGCGATCTTCCTGGCCGCGACGCTGAACCCAGGCGCCGAATCTCGCGCCGCGATTCGCTCCTTCTGCCCGGACCTTTCCACTCTGTTACGCGCCGTTGATTTTCGTGACCTGCAAGGCGGCCTTTCCTGCGTCATGGGGTTTGGCTCTGAAGCATGGGGCCGGCTGTTCGGTGCGCCGCGGCCCGCGAACCTGCATCCCTTCCGGGAGATTCGCTCCGGCGCTCGCCACGCCGTCTCCACTCCGGGCGACGTGTTCTTCCACATCCGCGCCAAACGTATGGATTTATGCTTCGAGCTGGCCACGCAAATCATGGCGCGAATCGGCGACGCGGTGTCCACCGTGGACGAAGTGCACGGATTCCGCTACTTCGATGACCGCGATCTCTTCGGCTTTGTGGATGGCACGGAGAATCCGAGGGGCGATGCCGCGTATGAAGCCGTGACCATCGGCGACGAGGACCCCGCTTTCGCCGGCGGCAGCTACGTGATCGTGCAGAAATATCTTCACGATCTTCAGGGATGGAATGCGTTGCCCACCGAGGCGCAGGAGCGCATCATCGGCCGCAAGAAATTGGACGACATTGAGCTGGACGACTCCGTCAAGCCCACCTCGGCGCACAACGCTCTGACGACCATCGTCGAAGACGGAAAAGAGATCAAGATCCTGCGCGACAACATGCCCTTCGGCCGCCCGGGCTCCGCAGAATTTGGCACCTATTTCATCGGCTATAGCCGCTCACCGCGCACAATCGAGCAGATGCTGGAGAACATGTTCATCGGCAAGCCTCCCGGCAATTACGACCGGCTGCTCGATTTCAGCCGCGCCGTCACCGGAAATCTGTTCTTCGTTCCATCGGCGACTTTTCTGGACAACGTAGCTGAAGACTCACCCGCGTCCGCGGCGGCTTCCGCCGCAGCAACAGCGGGAGGCACGCCGAGCGCCCTCACGCAAAACGATGGTTCGCTGCGCATCGGTTCCCTCAAAGGAGACCCACATGAATAATTTGCATCGCGAACTGGCCCCCATTTCCGATGCGGCCTGGGCGCAAATCGAAGAAGAAACCTCGCGCACGTTCAAGCGCTATCTGGCGGGACGCCGCGTCGCTGACGTGAGCGCGCCCGGCGGAACAGCCCTTTCAGCAGTCGGCACGGGCCACCTGAAAACGATTGCGGCTCCCAAGGAAGCTATCATCGCGCGGCAGCGCGAGGCCAAGGCGCTCGTGGAATTGCGCGCGCACTTTGAGTTGAACCGCCAGACCATCGACGACGTGGAGCGAGGCGCGAATGATTCCGATTGGCAGCCGGCAAAGGACGCCGCGCGCCAGATCGCGTTCGCGGAAGACTCCGCCATCTTCGACGGCTACGCTGCCGCCGGAATCGTGGGCGTCCGCCAAGGCACCAGCAATCCGAAGGTGACGCTGCCGGCCGACGTGCGCAAATACCCGGACGCCATCGCCCATGCCTTGAGTCAGTTGCGGCTCGCCGGAGTCAACGGACCCTATGCGGTGCTGCTTGGAGCGGACGCGTACACGGAACTTTCCGAGACCAGCGACTACGGTTACCCTGTGCTGGACCACGTCAAGCGCCTTGTGAAGGATGAAATCATCTGGGCGCCGGCCATCGCTGGCGCTTTCGTTCTGACCACTCGCGGCGGCGACTTCGACCTGCACATCGGCCAGGACCTCTCGATCGGTTATCTGAGTCACACCGATGCGTCGGTGCGCCTATACCTGCAGGAGACATTCACGTTCCTGTATCTGACGTCGGAAGCCGCCGTCGCTCTCGCAGCACCGGCAAAGGCGTAGCTGTGGCGCATGCTTTAGCTTGCGCAGTTTCATTTAACGCAACGATAATCCTCTCAAACCAGAAATTTCCCCAATCCACTCCGCAAGCTAAAGCATGCGCCACAAGGCGCCGCTCAGCGAGACGGAAGAAATCGCGAGCGGGTGAGCTGCGTAATCGTCAGCAGTACCACGAAACTTCCCGCCCACGCTTCCAGCAGCTTGATGTTGTTCGGCGTTCGCGGTCCGCCGCGCGGCATGTCAATCGTCAACCACGAAACTTTCGAGTGATTGGCGGGATCGTAACGAACTGCGATCGGCGTGCCGGGCGGGTGCTCGGCCACCCATTCTGAGTACGGCGCCATCTGGTTGGGCGGGTATTGCGATACTTCGGGCGAAGGAACGTTGATGGAATAGATGGTCGCTGCGTTCTGCTCAGACCCCACGGCATAAATCAAGCGGCAACGGATGTAGTAGTACCTGTTCCGTTGGCTGGTGCTGGTCTGAACCATCGCGCACCGGTCAACATGCGCGATCACCTCAGGCCATTGCGCCTGGGAACGTTCCTGCCAGCCTTCCGCCAGCGTTACCACCGCCGCGAAAATCGTGCACAGGCCCGACAAAAGAAGAAGCACGACTAAACACAGCCACAACAACGAACCCTTGGGCGCCGTCTGCGTCATCATCCCTATCCCAACGAAAAGCTTACTTCACGGTACATGCGCATTCCGGCGCAGAGCAGAACTTCAGGATTTAATGACACGCCGATTGGTCACCACCCATGGCGCACGCTTTAGCTTGCGGGTTTAATTGCCGATAAGTTTTCACGAACCAGTTCGCCTACTGCCTGACGTGGTTCGAGCCGCCCTTGGCTTGGCTTTCTGGCGTTTCACGCTGCGAATCGGCACAAACTTCTCATGCCGCGGGCTGTACTGGGTAACTGTCCCTTTTGCGATGTGATAGACCCAGCCATGCAATTTCAGATTTTTTTTCTTCAGCCGCGCGGCCACCGCCGGATGCGTGTGCAGATTCTTGAGCTGCTCCACCACGTTTCGTTCGGTCAGCCGCAACAGAAATTCGGGTTCACTCAGGACGGCACGCTGCTCTGCCAGAGCCTCGCGCGCCGACTCCGCATGCACGAGCCAGGCGCTCACGTTGGCCAGCGGCTTCAGCGCTTCGGGATTCAGCACGCCTTTCATCACGCCGCAATCGGTGTGCCCGCATACAATCACGTCCGCTACTCCCAAAACGCCTACTGCGTATTCAATCGTCGCGGAAACTCCGCCGATGGACTCCGGATAGCGCGGCACGATGTTGCCGATCACCCGGCACAGAAACAACTCTCCCGGCTTGGTCTGCGTCAGAAGGCAGGGATCGATCCGCGAGTCGGCGCAAGTGATGAACAGCGCGGTCGGCCGCTGTTGGAGCGCCAGCTTGTGGAACAATTCACGATGTTTCGGAAACACTTTCTTCCGGAAACGCTTCAGGCCTCGCACAATTTTATCGACAGGCATAGACGGACATTCTGCAATAGGATCGACGCCCCGTTCTACTCCATATCGGGCCAATCATCGGGCCGGCCGGCCCCGCAGGGTTGTGGCCGGGAGCCAAGTTCGTGTCCAACTGGGGACTGAAATGGCCCGAATGCCCAAATCTTCGGTCGTGCACGAATCTTGAAATCGTGCGATAATGTGCCGGTAGGATTATGTTTTCGCTGGCTATGCAGAGGCTATTGGCTTCAGGGGAAGCCTCACAGCACACTTTTTTCGTTCCATTCCGTCGAAAGAACTAGAAGGACATCGCTGGACCGCAAGCCGGACGCCGAACCGCTGGTGAGAGGCTCATCCGCGTCCAATGTGGCCGTATCAAACTGGAAAGAAACGAGTTAATTGCTCATCACCTGATCGGCCAGCGCCACGTTACCAGAGGGCCTGAAATGACTCTAATGGGTAGGGAGTCCGCCCCTGTGACGCGCGCATCTAATTGGGTTTAGCGGTGCGACCGGGCGCGGCGAGGAATTTCAATCATCTTAAGAGGTTGACTGCAAGGGGGATACCTGCTTGTCACTGAATAACCAGGAATCGGGCGAAGAGGTCCGCAGCATCATCGGCATCGGCAAGGAACGCCGATACCTGTTGCCGGACGAGGAGGAAAGTGTGCTCCCGGCCGCCGAACCCGTGGCCGAAGCGGAAGAGGGAGAGCATCATCTTTCGCCGTTCGAGGGCACCGGTGCGGCTGCGGACGAAGACCTGGCTGCCGCCGGGGCCCCTCAGACCGTGGCGGAAGGTGTCGACGTAGAACCTGGCGTGGTTGCCGAGGACAGCGACCTGGACCTGACGCCGGGAATGCTGGACAAGAACAACGACCCGGTGCGCCTCTATCTGCGCGAAATGGGCACCGTTCCGCTGCTGAAGCGGCAGGACGAAGTGGCCATCGCCAAGCGCATGGAGCGCGGCCACCTGATGGTCCTGAAGACCATTTCGCGGTCGCCTATTGTCCTGAAGGAATTGATTACCGTCGGCCGCGATCTTCGCGCCGGAACGCTTTCCATCAAGAAAATCATCCAGTTCGATCAGGAAGAGCTGACCGAGGAAGAAACCGCCAGCAAGACGCAGGAAATTCTGCGCACCATTGCGAAAATCGAGCAACTGTATGCGCTGGCGCACAAGCAGGCGGCGCAGCTGGAAAATACGGCGAAGTCCAACAAGAAACTCTACCTGCGCTACCGGAATCGTCTGGCGCGCACGCGCGTCGAGATGTCGCAGCACGCCCGCTCCATCGATTTTCATTCGCTAGAGCGCAAGCGCCTGATCGACAAGATTCACCACACCGTAGAGCGCCTGCAAGCGCTGGAGCGCGAAATCGTGAAGCTCGAACGCCGCGCCGACGCCTCCAAGGGCGAGCACGCCGCGGAAGCGCGCCGGGAATTGCGCGCCCGCCGCAACGAGCTGCGCGAAATCGAAGCCGCCAGCGAAACCGGGCTGGTGGACCTGAAGCGCATGCTGCAGGTGGTATTGCGCGGCGAAGCTGAAGCCAGCCAGGCCAAGAAGGAAATGGTCGAAGCCAACCTGCGCCTGGTCGTTTCCATCGCCAAGAAATACACCAACCGCGGGCTGCAATTCCTCGACCTGATCCAGGAAGGCAACATCGGCCTGATGAAGGGCGCGGACAAATTTGAATGGCGCCGCGGCTACAAATTTTCCACCTACGCAACGTGGTGGATCCGCCAGGCCGTGACCCGCGCGATCGCCGATCAGGCCCGCACGATTCGTGTGCCGGTGCACATGATCGAAACCATCAACAAGCAGGTGCGCACCAGCCGCCAGCTGGTGCAAGAACTCGGGCGCGAGCCGCGCGCCGAAGAAATCGCGCATCGCCTCGGCGTGCCTGTCGAGAAAGTGCGCAAGACCAAGGAAATCGCGCAACAGCCGATTTCGCTCGAGACTCCCATCGGCGAAGAGGAAGATTCGCACCTCGGTGAATTCATCGAGGATAAGTCTTCCGTTTCTCCGTCCGACGCCGCCATCAGCATCAGCCTGCAGGAACAGACGGAGTCGCTGCTGAAGACGCTGACTCCGCGCGAAGAGCGCGTGATCAAAATGCGCTTCGGTCTGGAAGATGGCTCCGAACACACGCTCGAGGAAGTGGGACAGTCGTTCGCTGTGACTCGCGAGCGTATCCGCCAGATTGAGGCGAAGGCGCTGCGCAAGCTGCGACACCCGTCCAGGTCGAGGAATTTGCGCTCATTCCTCGAGGACAGTCTCTGAGGAATGGACCAGGCCGGAGCGCCGCTGGCGTTCCGGCTGCCTTCCGCTGGTTCCCGCTACTTCTTCACAACAGGCTTCAACGCGGTCCACGGCACATTCCGAGTAATGTGCCCCTGTCCATCCGTCGTTTTGAGGTTGGCCGTCTGCATTAACGAATTGATGTCGGCCACCTCGAATACACCCTCTTGCTGAGCCATTGCCACGCGGTCGCCACGCTTCGGAGCGATCACGTTCGTTTGGGTGCTCATCTTGGACCTCCTAGTTACCGGTAGAAAGCTGGGCCACTTGCAGACAGGCGGGATCCGATGAGGTCATTCTTACTCTTCCTTGAGCGGAATAGCCAGAATTTTCGTTTGGCAGGTGCGCAATCGCCGCCCCTCAGAGCCAATGTGGGATTTCGTGTTTCTCGAATGTAGCGCCCGCCTTCAGGCGGGCATCTGCGGTTGGCCACAAAATGCCCGCCTGAAGGCGGGCGCTACAACCAGCGAGCGTCACGATCGGCATGCGCAACCGCGCGGAAAGCATTTGATCGACCGCCTTTTCCGTTGTGTATAATTCGCAACTTGAAAGCGCTTTCGGGAGAACTGAGACATGGGTTTGGCGACCGATTTGATTCACTTGGCCGGCCGCGGGCTCCGCAAAGCGGGCCGCAAGCTGATGGATTACCGGGCGCTGCAGGGCGTTTGGCTGGATGTGGGCGCGTACAAAGGAGAACACTGCTACGAGTTCGCGCTGCTCAACCCGTCGCTGCGCGTATTTTTGTTTGAGCCAAATTTAAAGCAAGCGACTGCGCTGTTCGGCATGCTGCCAAACTTTTTTGTGGTCCCGCTGGCGGTGAGCGAAACCGACGGCAGCGCGGAACTCAACATCAATTCATCCGCCGCTTCCAATTCCCTGCTCCCCCTGGACGAGCAAGCCGTGAGCAAATGGTCCGGAGCGACGGGCCTGCAAACCCTGGAAAAAGTGACGGTCGGCACCATTCGCCTCGATACTTTTCTGAAGCTCGCCGGAATCGAGACCGTCGATTACCTGAAGATCGATGCGCAGGGCCTGGACCTCGCCGTCGTCAAGTCCGCCGGCGACCGCTTGAAGGATATCCACCGCATCTGCCTTGAGTGCGACGTAACGCCCAATCCTCTCTATCGAGGCACTCCGACCAAAGACGAGACCGTGGAGTTTTTGCAGAGCCAGGGATTCGCGCTGATCGACGTCCTGAAACAGAGCGACGGCCAGGAAGAGAATCTGACGTTTGAGAACAGCGCCCCGCCGCGCGTTTCCCGTGCGTGGAACCGGCTTCCGGATATGGCCGGGTTCGGGTGCCGGCCGGCGTGAGATTCAGTCACCCTGCGAATCCTTAAACCTAGCCGATACCGCGCTGTTGTGACCGCCGCATCCTGCGAACGACGCGAATTGGAATTCCCCGCGGGATTCCGCTAGAATCGCTGAGGAACGTCCCTTGGCTGAATCCTCCTCCAAACCGCGCATCGTTGTAGGCTCCGACCACGCCGGATTTCGCGCGAAGGAAACGATCAAGCAATATCTGGAAGGCGCGGGTTACCCGGTGGAGGACGTCGGAACACACTCCGAGGAGTCCGTGGATTATCCGGACTACGCAAAAGCCGTGGGAGAGCGCGTCGCCCGCGGAAGCGATTCTCTCGGCGTAGTTGTCTGCGGCACGGGCATCGGCGTTTGTATCGCAGCAAACAAAGTGGAAGGGATTCGCGCCGCGCTGGCGCACGATTCGCTCACCGCGCGTCGGGCGCGTGAACACAACGATGCCAACGTCCTCGCGCTGGGCGGAAAAGTTGTGGGCGATGACGAAGCCATCGCCATCGTTCAGGAATTTCTCGGCGCGCAATTCGCCGGAGGCCGCCACCAGCGGCGCGTCGACAAGATCACCGAAATGGACCGGGTACGCGAACAGCAGTCGCGATGAGCATCTCTTTTGATTTTGATCGTGGAGTTTGATCCTAGACGAAACGGCCGGGGCCAGCCCGGACGCGGAGCCTGAAAAAATCGATGGAAACAAAAATCTCCCACCAAATGAACCGACCGCTGCGGGAAGTCGATCCGGAAATCGCCGATGTGTTGCGCGACGAAGGACGCCGGCAGGGCACCGGCCTTGAACTGATCCCTTCGGAAAATTTTGTTTCCGAAGCGGTGTTGGAGGCCATGGGCTCGGTGCTCACCAATAAATACGCCGAGGGCTATCCCGGACGGCGCTACTACGGCGGCTGCGAATTCGCCGATCGTGCCGAACAGCTGGCCATCGACCGCGCCAAGGCGCTGTTTGGCGCAGAGCACGCCAACGTGCAGTCACATTCCGGAACGCAGGCCAACGTTTCCGTGTACATGTCCGCGCTGCAGCCGGGCGACACCGTCCTGGGCATGAACCTGTCCCACGGCGGCCACCTGACACACGGGCACCCGCTCAATTTTTCCGGGAAGATGTACAAATTTATTCCCTACGGAGTGCGCAAGGATACGGAAACCATCGATTACGACGAGCTTGACCGCCTGGCGCGCGAGCACCAGCCGAAGATGATCGTCGCGGGCGCCAGCGCTTACTCGCGCATCATTGATTTTCCGCGTATCGCGGAAACCGCGCGTTCCGTTGGCGCGCTCTTTTTTGTGGACATGGCGCACATCGCGGGACTCGTGGCCGGCGGCATGCATCCGAGCCCCGTGCCGCACGCCGATTTCGTTTCGACCACCACGCACAAAACGCTGCGCGGACCGCGCGGCGGCCTGGTGATGTGCAAGGCGCAATACGCCAAGGAACTCGACCGCATTACCTTTCCCGGAACGCAAGGCGGCCCGCTGATGCACATCATCGCGGCCAAGGCCGTGTGCCTCAAGGAAGCGGCCGATCCCGGATTCCGCGAGTACGCCAAGCAAATCGTGGCCAACGCCAAAGCGCTGGCCGCCGAGATCGCCCAGGCCGGTTTCCGCATCGTCAGCGGCGGCACGGACAATCATCTCTTCCTCATCGATCTTTATTCGCGCGGGATCACCGGAAAGGACGCGCAGCCCGCGCTGGACCGCGCCGGTATCACCACCAACAAGAATTCCATTCCGTTCGATCCCACGCCGCCCATGACCGGAGGCGGCATCCGCATGGGCACGCCCGCTGTAACCACGCGCGGGATGCGCGAGCCGGACATGGCGCGCATCGCCGCATGGATCGCGGAGGTGCTTTCTCATTTGGGCGACGCCGAACGCGAGCGCCGCATTCGCGCGGAAGTCGCCGATTTTGCCGTGCAGTTTCCGCTGTACACGCGGCGCTGGGACATCGCGCCCTCCATGGCCGGGAGCCGCGACTCCGCGCGCTGAGCGCCCGCGCCGATGCGTGTTGCCATCGATGTGCGGCGCGCCGGTGATTTCGGAATCGGCACGTACATCCGCAACATCGTCAACCAATTTGCGCGCAACAACGATGGCAGCGAGTACCTGCTGATCGGCCAGCAATCGCACATTCAGCAATTCGATCCGCTTCCCGGGAATTTCACGCTGCTGGAATATCCCTCCGACCCAGGGTCCTTTCACACGCACATGCACCTGCCCTACCTGCTGCACAAGCGCGGCGTGGACCTGCTGCACATGCCGTGGTTCTATGCGCCGGCCATCGTGCCGTCGCGCCTGGTGCTCACAGTTCACGACCTGACCGACATTCTCACTCCGCCGCCGGGTATTTCGGCGACGCTTCAAGCGGGGCGATTGTTCTTCGCGCGGCGCGCCCTGGCCCGGGCCGACCGCATCATGGCCGTTTCCCATTCATCGAAGCGCGATCTCTCGCGCGTCTTCGACGTGCCGGAAGGCAAAATCGAAGTGGTCTACAACGCGCTCGACGAACGGTTTCTGCGCGAACCGATGCCCGACGGCGCCGACCGCATCCTGGAGCGCCACGCCGTCACCGATCCCTTCGTGCTGTACGCCGGGAACATCAAGCCTCAGAAAAATCTGCCGCGGCTGATTGAAGCGTTTGCCGTGGCCAAGGGAGACCTGCGCGATCATCCGAAATATTCCAACCTGAAATTGTTGCTGATCGGCGATTCGGCGGAAGAACATTCGGACCTGCGGCGCGCCGTGATCCGCTCGCGCGTTCAGGCCGACGTGCGCTTTCTGGGGTTCGTGCCGCATCCCGTGCTGCGTGTTTTCTATTCGCGCGCCAGCGCCTTTCTGTTTCCGTCGCTCTATGAAGGTTTCGGGCTTCCCCCGCTGGAAGCGATGGCCCACGGGGCGCCTGTCCTCACGTCGAGCGTATCGTCGTTGCCCGAAGTGTTTTCACAGGCGGCGCTGCTGGCGAATCCCGAAAACATTTTTGAAATTGCCCGCGGCATCCGGCAAATACTCACCGAAGACGTGCTGCGCGAAACGCTGATCCGCCGCGGCTATGAACTGGTGCAGAAATATTCGTGGGAGCGCTCGGCGGAACAGGTGCGCGAAGTGTACCGCTCGGTAGTGGCGGGCGAGCCGGTCAAGTCCACCGCGTAGCGTGCCGGGGCAGGGTTTAGCGGCACAGACTTCAGTCTGTGGATTTTCGCAAATGAACCGACAGTTGTTCGCGCGGGCGAAGATCAAATGGAATTCCACAGATGAAACCAAGCCGCACAAAAGTGCTTCGTTTTGTCATTCTGAGCGAAGCGAAGAATCTCTCTTCGATTTAAGTCCAGAACAAAAACAAAGAGAGGTTCTTCGCTTCGCTCAGAATGACAATGTCTTGAGTTTTTCCGCAGCCTGAAAAGCGAGCGCAGCCTAGGAAACCGCGATAATTTCCACTTCCGTCACTAATCCGTCGCGAATCGAGAACGCCCGGACCGGTTTCCGCGCATCCGGCCGAGGCGAAACGATGAAGTAGACGTGCTCCGGATACCCGGCCTGCTCGATATCGCTCGGCGAAGGCGCATTTTCGCTCGCCAGGTGCGAATGATACTGCCCCAGATGTTCCAGGCCCGCCTCTCGGATCGTGCGAAACAGTTGAAACAATTCGCGCGGCGCAATTTCGTAGACGGTGGCGCTGGCCAGCGCGTTGGCAGCCGGATAAATCGCGGTAATCGCACCGTCTCTTCCCGCCAGCAGCCCGCAACATTCCTGAGCGGCTTCCCGCCGCGCGTGCAGCAGCATTTCATTCAGAATTTCCGCGCGCACATGGACGGGATCGGCCATGCGTTCGAGTGTACCTCAGGACGCATGGCCGAATCAGAGTGGCGAGGTTCTGCGAGGCTTCTGGCGTGGTTTCAAGCGTGGTTTGAGGCGTAATGTTCAGGCTGTCATGCTCGGGCCTGATGGGTCGAGACCATGGATCGAAAAGAAATCAGAAATGAATCTGAGACGGATCATCGACGGATCAGGCGCTGACGTTCAGGCTCCCGGAATTCGCCGGCGCAGCCGCGCCCGGCGAAGCGCTCGCCGCTCCGGTGACGAAGCCGCCGATCTGCTGCAAATCGCTGCTCAGGGCGGCGAATGCCGATTGCGCTCCAGAAAGATTTCCGGACTGCAAAGCCTGCGCCAGCGTGCTGAACGCCTGGTTGATGGCGCTGTCCCGTTGCGAACTGGCGGATGCGGATTGCGCGCCCTCCGCGTGATGATGGTGGCGGCCATGGCGCCCGTGCGCCTGCTGCGCATTTTGCTGGGAGTCCTGCTGCACCGTGGCGTAGTCCTGCTGCGCAGCCTGCAGGTTTCCCGCCTGCAGGTCTTTGCCCAACTGCGTGAACGCCTGCGCCGCCGGATTCGCGGCGGATTGCGCCGCGCCCGAGATATTCTGCGAAAGGGTGGTGAAATCCTGCTGCGCCTGCGTCAGGTTTCCGGATTGCAGATCCTGCCCCAGTTGCTGAAACTCCGTTTTGATTTGCTGGAAGTTCGACGGCGTGTTCTGGACGTTCTGGTTCGTCTGCGTGTTCTGACTGGCCGGAGCTCCGGCGGAAAACAAATTGCTGCTCAAGATTCCAATGATCGACACGATGGCACCCCTTCTGAAAATCCCGACATCAAGTCCGGTCTCCGTTGGGCCCAAGCTGGCTCACAGAGGTAATCGGCGAAACGGTGGCGCACTTTAGCGGTCAAGTAACCGCGGACCGGCTATTTCCTAGGAGCAAGCGGCGGGCCAATTTCGCGAACGCTAGGCAGCTTGTTTAGTCGATCGTTTTGTAAAGATTTGCGGTGGGCAGGATTTTGCGGGCTTGCGTCCGGGCATGATCGCTGGGCAAGAATTCATCGCGGCGCCGCAACACGCGGCAAAAGTTGCCCACTGCATCGAGGGTGGCACAGACCTCAGTCTGTTGAGGTTGGTCCTTGCGATTACAAAACCCACAGACTGAAGTCTGTGCCACTTGTGTTCCTAATGGTCATGATGCAATGACACTCTCGCTTCCAACAAAATCGCCAACTCTCCAGGCGCGCGGCTCACATTGCCCGCGCCGATGGTCAGAATCGCGTCGCCCGGCGGGTGCCGCACCCTTACGCTTTTTAAGGGTGCGGGTTTAGATTCGAGACCCTATCCGAAATTCCCTGCTGCTTTTCCGAGTTTTCCTCGTTCCCAGAATCTAAATCCGCGCCCTTGAAAATCCCAAGGGTGCGGCACCCGGCATGATGCGCTTGAGTGGCACAGACTTCAGTCTGTGGGGGTTCGTCCTTGCATGGATAAAACCCCACAGACTGAAGTCTGTGCCACAAAAAAGCGTCCCGGCAAAGCCGGGACGCCTCGGAAAAACTCGGAATTGAGGGAGCGCGCTACGCTTTCTGCGCCGCTCTCCGCAAGAATGTGGGAACGTCCAGATCGTCCGCCGCCTTGGTGTTCTCCTGGTGAATCACTTCATTCACCGCCGGCCGCGGCGCCTCTTGCGGAATTTCCTGCGGCACCACGTCCCGCACCGGTTCTTCCTCGCGGCCGGCCTTCCAGGTCTTCGGCAGGAACGAGGGTTTCTGGTGCGGCTGCCGCCGCGCGGCTTCGCGGAATCCCGCGGCGATCACCGTGATCTTCACCTGCTCCTTCATGTTCTCGTCGAGCACCGCGCCGAAAATAATGTTGGCATTCTCATGCGCGGCCTTCTCGATCACGGAGGAAGCCTCGTGCACTTCGCTCAGCGTGAGGCTGGAGGATCCGCAAATGTTGATCAGGATTCCCTGCGCGCCCTGAATGGAATTGTCCTCGAGCAGCGGGCTGTTGATCGCGCGTGTCGCGGCATCGACCGAGCGGTTCGCGCCGGAAGCCACTGCGGTGCCCATCACCGCGTAGCCCTGCCCCTGCATGATGGTGCGGACGTCAGCAAAGTCGCGGTTGACGATGCCCGGAATGGTGATGATGTCGCTGATGCCCTGCACCGCCTGCCGCAGAACGTCGTCAGCGATACGGAACGCTTCAAAGAAGCTGGTGCCGGCTTCCACGGTTTCGAGCAGGCGTTCATTGGGAATCACGATGACCGTGTCGACGCTGCCGATCAGTTCGGAGAGAGCTTCCTCGGCCTGCTGCTGCCGGCGCTTGCCTTCAAAGAGGAATGGCTTGGTGACCACCGCGACGGTCAGCGCACCCAGTTCGCTCGCGAGAGAAGCCACCACAGGTGCCGCGCCGCTGCCCGTGCCGCCGCCGAGCCCGGTGGTGAGGAAGATCATGTCTGAGCCCTCGAGGGCTTCGATAATCTTGTCGGTATCCTCAAGCGCCGCCTTGCGGCCGATTTCAGGATTGGCGCCTGCGCCGAGTCCCTTGGTGAGTTTGCCGCCCAACTGCAGCTTGACCGGCGCTTGCGAAAGCTTAAGCGCCTGCAGGTCGGTGTTCGCCGCGATGAACTCGACGCCCTCGACCTTGGCGCGGATCATGCGGTTGACGGCGTTGCATCCGCCGCCGCCCACGCCGATCACCTTGATCTTCGCGCCCTGCTGCTGATTTTCCTCGCTGAAAGAAATCCGGATTCCCGCGTCTTTCGCCATTTCGCTTCCTCCCGCAAAAAATTGGCCCTGCCCCGCCGGAGTTTTTCGCATCACGCTCCGGCGAACATGCTCTTAATTTTTCCCACGAACGAAATCGGCTTCTGCGGCGCCTGCCGCCGGGCGCGCGCGCCGTACAAAAGCAGGCCCACCACCGTCGCATACTCAGGCCGGGAAAGCTGTTCGGGCATTCCTTCGAGTCCTCGCGGCGCGGCCACGCGAACCGGCAAGTGAAAGATGCTTTCGGCCAGCTCGACGAGCCCGTTGAGATGCGCGCCGCCGCCGGTCAGCACCAGCCCGGCGGGAATCAGGGAAGTGAAACCGCCGCGCTGCAGTTCGTCGCGCACCAGCGAAAGCAGCTCCTGCCCGCGAGGCTCCAGAATTTCATTCAACATCCGCGTGAACACGGTGCGCGGAGGGCGATCGCCCACGCTGGCGATCTCAATCGGAATGTCCTCGACGATCAAATCCTTGAACGCGCAGCCGTGCTCGCGCTTGATTTTTTCCGCCTCCGGAATCGGCGTGCGCAGGCCGACCGCGAGATCGTTGGTGAAATGGTCGCCGCCCACGGGAATAGCTGCCGCGTGCCGCAGCATGCCGTTGCCCAGCACCACCAGTTCCGTGGTGCCGCCGCCGATATCGAGCAGGCAGCAGCCCAGTTCGCGCTCATCCTGCGTGAGGCAGGATTCCGCCGAAGCCAGCGGCTCGAGCACAGTGTCCGCTACTTCCACGCCGGCCTGGTTGATGGCGATCACCAGATTCTGCATGGCCGAAGCCGACGAAGTGACCAGGTGAACGTTCACTTCCAGCCGCCCGCCGATCATGCCCAGCGGATCGCGAATATTATCATGAGCGTCCAGCAGAAATTCCTGGGGCAGGACGTGCAGCACCACGCGGTCTTCGGGAAGGGAAATATTGCGCGCCGCGTCCACGGCGTGATGCACGTCGTCGCGGTTGATGTCGCGAGGCCGGTGGCCCAGCGTAATTCCGCCGCGGCTGTTCACGCCGCGCACGTGGCCTCCGGCGACTCCGGCGATCACCCGCTCGACCGGAATTCCCGCGACGCCTTCCGCCTCTTCAATGGCCCGGCGCACCGAAGTGGCCGCCGCGCCGATGTTGGCGATCAGTCCCTTGCGCAGGCCCTTGGATTCGGCCGCACCCATGGCTACAAATTTCGCGCCGGTGTCGGTCAGCTCGCTGATGATGGCGCACGTTTTGGTGCTGCCCACATCGAGCGCGACCAGGTACTTTTCCTTTTTCGTCAAGCCGCCGCTCCTTCGACCTCTTGTTGCCCTGCCGGGCGGCTAGCGCCCGCGCAGAAAATCTTCAGTCCCTGCTCAGTGCGCCTTGCGCGCCACAACGTGTTGGGGCGCGTGCTGCGGCGCATGCTGCGCCACATGCTGAGGCGCGTGCCGCGCCACGATCGGCGCGGCCACCGGTGGTGCGCTCGGTTTCAGGTTGGCCGCAATCGTTTTCGATTCCGGATTCACCACCACCTGCCGCGCGAACCGCAAGTCCACCGAATCGACGCTCCCCGCGCTGGCTCTCCACTGATCGATATTTTCGGAGAGCAAGTGGTAGCGGCTGCCGAAATCGGCGTTGCCGAAATGCACCAGGATCGGCGCGGCATTCGCGGAGACCAGGCCCAGGCCGGTCAGCGTGGCGCGCACATCGCTGGCGTCGGAGAGGTCCACCTCGCTCACATGATCGTTCGCGCCGGGCTGCATCTGCTCAATGTCTTTCATGAACTGCGCATACAAATTCATGCGCTGCTCGCGCGTCGCGAGGGCCATCGACTCGCTGAGGCCGCTCACCACCGGAAAACGAAACTGCCCATCGGCGGGCCGCTCCAGGATGACGCCGTGCACATCCACCAGTGAGAGGTCGCTGCCCGAGCGAAGAAACGCCACCGGCGTGCGCTCGGTGATTTCGACGCGAATCCGATTGGGCATCACCCGCTGCACGTGGGCCTGCTCGACCCACGGCAACGTTTCGATGGCTTCGCGGCGCTCGGTGAGCGGAACGCGCACCACGCTGCGTCCCAGGTCCGCGGAAAATTTTTCGGTGACGGCGTCGGGAGTCACGAAGCGATTGCCCTGAACCTCAATCTGCTCGGCAGTCTGCAGCAGGACACTCGGAGAATAGAGCAGGTAGGTCACCGCCTGGTACAGCGCGAAGCCCACGACCGCGGCGGCGATCACGCCGATGGCAATGCGCCGGTACAAGGGCAAAGCCTTGCGGCTGAACTTGCGCTTGCGGATTTCCACGGGCTTCTGGCGGCGAAGATACTTCGGCTCGTCCTCGGCCAGCGCATCCGCGGGAAGATAATCGGGTTCGGCGCTCATCGCACTCTCAACAGTCCTCTCAACAGTTCCTCAGCGGGCTTTCCAGACAATCACTTCTTCTTCCAGCTCCACGCCGTAGCGTTCGCGCACACGTTCGCGCACGTCCTTGATCAGCGCAAGCATGTCGGCTTGCGATGCGTGTCCGGCGTTGATGAAAAAATTGGCGTGGCGGTCGCTGACGCGGGCGTCCCCGACGGAGTGGCCCTTCAGGCCCAGCTCGTCGATCATGCGCCCGGCAGACCCGCCCGGCGGATTTTTGAAAATACAGCCTGCGCTTTTTTGATTGAGCGGCTGACTGGCTCGCCGCTTCTCATTGCAGATGCGAATTCCTTGAAGTATTTCGCTGTACGGTTTGGACGGAAGTTCCAGTCGCACCGAGAGCATAATATCATCGGGCGCAAAACTTGTATGCCGGTATTCAAAATTTATTTCAGCGCCCCTGAGGATTTCGATCCGCCCGGTGGCGGCCCGGTAGACGGTCACCTCGCGGACAAACGTTCCGATCTGGGTGCCGTAGGCTCCCGCGTTCATCCGCAGCGCCCCGCCGATGGAGCCGGGCACGCCGATCAAGCCCTCCATCCCGCCCAGATCGTGTTTCGCGCAGGTGGTGACGGTGCGACCGAGGTCCGCGGCGCAATCGACGAACACGTTGTTGCCTTCGATCCTCACGTCGGGCTCCCGCCTCGCCAGTTGCAGAATCGCCCAGGGAAGTTCGCCGTCCGGCAGAAGGACGTTGCTGCCTCCACCGAGAAAACGGTGCGGCACGCCGGCCTGTTTCAACAGCCGGATCAGTTCTGGCAGGGATTCGTGCTTGTGAATTACCAGGAGGTCGGAAGTCCCGCCGATCTCCAGGGAAGTTTTCGGTCCCAGCGACACTCCGGGCCGATACTCGATGCCCAGGGCTTCGATGGCCGCAATCAAATTGGTATCGCTAATTCGCATGTCTCACCGCGGTTTTCTTCTTCGTGGGTGCCGCACCCTTACACTTTTTAAGGGTGCGGGTTTAGATTCGAGACCCTATCCGAAACTCCCTGCCGCTTTTCTCAATTTCCTCGGTCCCGGAATCTAAACCCGCACCCTTGAAAATCCCAAGGGTGCGGCACCCGGCATGTGGCACAGACTTCAGTCTGTGGGGGTTCGTACTTGCGAGGACCAACCCCCACAGACTGAAGTCTGTGCCACTTTGTTCCTAATGGTCATGATGCAATGACACTCTCGCTCCCAATAAAATCGCCAGCTCTCCGGGCGCGCGGCTCACATTGCCCGCGCCGATGGTCAGAATCGCGTCGCCCGGCCGCGCGGCGCGCAGCAGTTCCTCAATTCCCTCCTGCATGGAGCTGTGAAACACCACGTTCTTGTGCCCGGCGGCGCGAATGGCCTCCGCCAGCGCCTGGCCAGTCACGCCGGGGATGGGCGGCTCGCCCGCGGCGTAGATGTCCATCACCACCAGCATATCGGCATGATTGAAGGCGCGGCAAAATTCATCCCACAAATGCTGGGTGCGCGTGTAGCGATGCGGCTGGAACAGAACCAGCAGGCGATTGAAATTGCAGACGCGCGCAGCTTCCAGCGTGGCGCGAATCTCGACGGGATGATGGCCGTAATCGTCGATGAGCGTGATGTTGTTGATCACGCCCTTCACGTCAAACCGCCGGCCCACTCCCGCAAATTCGCCGAGACCCACGCGAATTAGTTCCGACGGCACATTCAGGTAGAGCGCGACTGCGGCGGCCGCAGCGGCGTTGCGAACGTTGTGAATTCCCGGCGGCCCGTTCAAATGGAATTTTCCAAGATCGTCGCCGCGGTAGGTGAGCCGGAACTCGCTCTCGAGGCCCAGCAGTTCGACGTCGCTGATCACCAGGTCTGCCTGGCTGGAAAGTCCGTAGGTGATGATGGGCCGCTTCACGAACGGAATGATGGCCTGCACGTTGGGCTCGTCGAGGCACAGAACCGCGGCTCCATAAAACGGAACGCGATTCACGAACTGCGTAAAAATCTCCTGAATTTCGTCGAGAGATTTGTAAGTGTCCAGATGTTCGCGATCGATGGTGGTCACCACGGCAACCACCGGAGCAAGCAGCAAAAAGGTGCGATCGCTTTCGTCGGCTTCGACGACCATGTATTCGCCGCGCCCCAGCCGCGCGGTGGAACCGATGTGGTTCACCCGGCCGCCCACGACGAATGTGGGATCGAGCCCTGCGGCGGCCAGAACGCTGGCGGTCATCGACGTGGTGGTGGTCTTGCCGTGGGCCCCGGCGATGGCGATGCCATGTTTCAGGCGCATTAGTTCCGCGAGCATTTCCGCGCGCGGGATCACCGGAATTTTCAGGCGGTGGGCCTCGACGATTTCGGGATTCTCGGCGCGAATGGCCGACGACATGACCACCACGTGCGCGCCGTGCACTTGTTCGGCGCGATGGCCCTCAAAAATGTCCGCGCCCATGTTCAAGAGGCGCTCGGTGATCGGCGAGGATTTGGCGTCCGAACCCGAGACCGAGTAGCCCAGCGTGAGCAGCACTTCCGCAATGCCGCTCATGCCGATCCCGCCGATGCCGACGAGATGAATGCGCTTGAAATTGTGGAACGTAACCATCATGCGCGAGCGATTCCTTCGATCAAATTCACGATTTCCCGCACGGCGTGCGGCTTGGACAGACGTCGCGCGGCGGCCGCCATGGCCTGCAAATCGGCGGGCCGGTCAAACAATCCAAAAATTTCCTGCGTCAAGCGTTCCGCGGTGAGCTGGGGCTCGGCAATCACCCGCGCCGCGCCCGCCCGTTCCATTTCCTGGGCGTTGCGCAACTGGTGGCTGTCGGTGGATGCTCCGAAGGGGATGAAGATAGCGGCGCGTCCGGCTGCGGCGACCTCGGCGGCGGTAATGGCGCCGGCGCGGCAGACGATCAAATCGGCCTGGGCAAATCTCTCCGCCATGTTTCCGATGAAGGGCAGAACCTCCGCATTGATTTCACGTCGAGCATAGGCCACGCGCACAGCATTATAGTCGCGTTCGCCGGTCTGGTGCACGATGGAGATGCGATTTTTGTGCGCCGCCAGTAAATCCGCGGCGTCCACCAGCGTGCGGTTGATCACCAGCGCGCCCTGGCTGCCTCCGGTGATCAGCAGGTGAAACGGCTCCGCAGGAGCGCGCGCCGGAATGGCGAAAAATTCGGGACGCACGGGAATTCCGGTGAGTGTCGCTTTCTTACCCCATAGCTTGGTTGGCCGCTCGTAGGCGGTGGCGATCCGTGTGGCCCGGCGGGCCAGCACGCGGTTGGTGAAGCCGGGCTCGGCGTTGGGCTCAAACACTACCGTCGGCAAGCGGCGCAGCATCGCCGCGAGCATCATCGGCCCGGCGGCATAGCCTCCCACGCCCAGTGCCGCGACGAAACGGTGCCGCCGCAGGATGGCGAACGAATCCAGCATCGACGGCGCCAGCTTGGCGGTGTTGCGCGCGAGCTTCAGCCCGCCGATGCCCTTGAGTCCCGCCGAGCGAATCGTCTCTAGCGGAAACCCCGCTTCGGGCACCAGGCGCGCTTCGATTCCGCGTTTTGTTCCCACGAACACCACTTCGCGTTCTCCTTCTCGTGACATCCACTCGCGAGCGATGGCCAGCGCCGGGAAAACGTGCCCGCCTGTGCCGCCTCCGGCGATCAATAGTTTTCGAGTCCGCGCGTTCATGGTTTCAGTGGCACAGACTCCAGTGGCACAGACTTTAGTGGCACAGACTTTAGTCTGTGGGGGTTGGTCCTATCGGGCACTAACGTCCAAAAACCCGCGGGGTTACATCTGTGCGTGGACGAAACCCCACAGACTGAAGTCTGTGCCACTTTGAACCTCAGTCCGCCTGCCGGCTGATATTCAGCAAAATCCCCGTGGCCAGCAGCATCACCATCAGGCTCGATCCTCCATAGCTGATGAACGGCAGCGGAATTCCCTTGGTTGGCATCATGCCCAGCACCACGCCCAGATTGATCATCGTCTGGCTCAGGATCATCACCGTGATTCCCAGCGCGGCGAAGCGGCCGAATTCATCATGCGTCCGGAACGCGGAGCGAATCCCCCGCCAGCCGTACACTGCGAACAGGCTCAACACGATCGCGCCGCCGATGAATCCCAACTCTTCGCACAAAACCGCGAAGATGAAATCGGTGTGCGCCTCCGGCAAATAAAACAATTTCTGCTTGCTCTCCATTAACCCGACGCCGGTGAAACCGCCCGACCCAACGGCGATCAGCGATTGCAGCAGCTGGAATCCGTGTCCCTGCGGATCGGCGGTGGGATTGAGGAAGGCCACCACGCGCTCGTAGCGATACGACACTCGCACAATCAGCAGGTAAACAATGGGCAGCGCCGCGAGCCCCGCTCCGATGATGTATTTTCCGTTGAGCCCCGCGACGTACAGCATGGCCACCGCAATCAGGGCAATTTCCACGGCCGTGCCCAGGTCCGGCTCCATCACCACCAGGCCGATGAGCGCCAGCACCGGAACGATGGCCGGGAGAATGGTGCGCTTCCAGTCATTCATGCCGAAGCCTTCGGGCCGCCGGCGCATCTCCAAAAACCATGCCAGATAAAAAATCACCGCCAGCTTGGCCAGTTCGGAGGGCTGCAGGCTGGCCGGACCGAGGCGAATCCAGCGGTGCGTGGCATGCGATTTATCGAGGAAGAAGACTCCCGCCAGCATCAGCAGCACACCGGCCAGCACGGAAAAAATCACCTGCGGCTTGCGCAGCTTGCGGTAGTCGAGGTTCATCACCGCCATCATCGCGCCCAGCCCGAAGGCCAGCCACAGAAGCTGGCGCAGCAGGAAGTGCGAGCCGTTTCCATACTGATCGCGCGCTGTGACGGCGGAGGCGCTGAACACCATGATGGCGCCGACCAGGCACAGGGCCAGCGTCGAGCCAAACATCCATCGGTCGGTTTGCAGTTGCCGTGGCATCGTGGAAGCCCTTTCAGCTTGCCGCGTTTCAGAAGACTTGAAACTTTCTCATTTTGTCATTCTGAGCGAAGCGAAGAATCTCTCTTCGATCGACCCGCGGAGAGATTCTTCGCTCCGCCCAGAATGACAACACTTTGTTGCGAGTCGCTCTACTCAAGCCGCGTTCTTTTTTTCCAACTCGCGGACCAGTTGCTTGAAAACGCGTCCGCGGTGCTCGTAATTCTCGAACTGGTCGAAGCTGGCGCACGCCGGCGCAAGCAGCACGGTATCGCCCGGCTGGGCCCGCCGCGCTGCCGCTTCCACTGCGCGCGCCAGCGTTTCGGCGCGTTCCACGGGGACGACTCCCGCGAGGTCTGCTTCAATCTTGTCCGCCGCGCTGCCGATTAAAAGCGCCATGCGCGCGTGGCTGCGCAGCGCCGCCCGCAGAATTCGGAAATCGCTGCCCTTGTCCTTGCCGCCGAGAATTACCAGCACGTTGCCGGGAAACGCGTCCAGCGCCTTGAGCGTGGCATCGACGTTGGTGGCCTTCGAGTCATTGAAGTAGTCCACGCCGGCCACAGTGGCCACGTATTCGATCCGGTGCTCCACGCCCGCAAAGGTTCGCACGCCCTCGGCAATCGCCGCCGGCTCCACTCCCGCGAGCCGTGCCGCGCAGGCCGCAGCCAAAACATTTTCTAGGTTGTGGCTGCCGCGCAGGCCGATCATCTTGCGTTCCAGCAACACCGATTCCGTGCCATCGCAACGAAATACAATTTCATCGCCGCGCAGGTAGCAGCCGCTGGCCACGCGCTTGCTGCGGCTGAACCAGAACACCCGCGGCCCGGACGGAGCGTATTGCGCGGCCAGGGCGTCCTCCGCGTTGATCACGGCGGCGTCGTTTTCCTTCTGATTTTCAAACATGCGCGCCTTGGCCGCGCCATACGCTTCAATCGATCCGTGGCGATCCAGATGATCGGGCGTCACGTTCAGCAGCACGGCAATGTCCGGGCGAAACGCGGAGATCAATTCCAGTTGGAAGCTGCTGGCTTCGACCACGGTGAAACTCGCGTCGCTGGAAATATCCACGCGCGAAATCAGCGGCGTGCCGATGTTTCCCGCGACCTGCACCGGAAATCCCGCGGTCTCCAGGATGTGGCCGATGAGCGACGTGGTGGTGGTTTTGCCGTTCGAGCCGGTGATGCAGGCGAGCCGCCCGCGCAGGAATCTCCAGGCCAGCTCGATTTCGCTCCACACCGGAACACCGCGTGCAATCGCGGACGCCAGCGCCGGCATGGCCGGAGGCACGCCGGGACTCGGCACGATCAGGTCTTGGTGCAGAAAAGTTTCCGGACGGTGGCCGCCGAATTCGAGGGTGACGCCTGCGGCGCGCAACTTTGCCGCCGCTTCGGCCAGATGCGTCTCGGCGCGTTCTTCAGTCACCGTGACGCGCGCGCCGCGCTCCGCGCAGAACAGCGCCGTCGCGATGCCCGTGCGCGCCAGCCCCACCACCAACACCTTCTTGCCCGCGAGTTGGAATGCCGGTTTCAATGGCTACCTCAGCTTAAGAGTGGTCAGCGAAAACAGCGCAAACACCAGGGCCATGATCCAAAACCGCACAATGGTTTTTGACTCGCTCCATCCGCCCAGCTCAAAATGATGGTGCAGCGGCGACATCCGGAAAATTCGCTTTCCCGTCAAACGAAACGAAAGGACCTGCAGGATCACCGAAGCCGCTTCCAGCACGAACACGCCGCCCACGAAAAACAGCAGGATCTCCTGCTTGATGGCCACTGCAATCATTCCAATCGAGCCGCCCAGCGCCAGCGAGCCCACATCGCCCATGAAAACTTCCGCGGGGTGCGCGTTGTACCAGAGAAATCCCAGAGAAGATCCGACGAGGGCGCCGCAAAAAACGGTCAGCTCGCCCACTTCCGGCAGGTGCGGCAAATCCAGATACGAAGAAAACCGCGCGAAGCTGGTTACGTACGTCAGCACCGTGAGCGCGCCGGCGGCTACCACCACGCAGCCGATCGCCAGACCATCGAGACCGTCGGTAAGATTCACAGCGTTGGACGAGCCGACAATCACCGCCGCCACAAAAATCAAAAACGGAAAATAAGCCAGCCACCAGACATACCGTGCGGTAAGAAGCGAATGGATTACCAGGTCGGGATGAAAATTCTTGAAGAACGGAACGCTCAGCTGGGTGGAATAAATTCCGCTGGCGGTCAGCGTGAGCAGGGTCACGGCAATGGTGCAGCTGGCCAGAACCTGCAGCGAAAATTTATGCTGGCCGGTCAAGCCGAGATTTCTTTTCTTCATCACCTTGCTGTAATCGTCGATGAAGCCGATCACTCCAAACACCAGCATGGTGAAAACCGCCAGCCACACGTAGGAATTTTCCAGATCTCCCCAAAGCAGGGTGGGAATTACCGTCGATCCGACGATCAGCACGCCACCCATGGTGGGCGTACCGGCCTTGGACTGGTGGCTCTTCGGCCCTTCCTCGCGGATGAATTGGCCGATCTGCAGGTCGCGCAGCCGCCGGATCACCCACGGACCCATCATCAGGGTGATCAGCAAAGCCGTGAGGCTGGC
>DATGJQ010000046.1:0-5918 GCA_035295105.1 Candidatus Acidiferrales bacterium
CATGCCGCGCCCGACACGATCGCCAGCAGAACCGCTACCGCAACAAATGTCAGCGGATCATTGGCCCTCACGCCGAAAAGCAAACTGGACATCAGTCGCGCCAGAGCCAACGCGGCTACAATCCCCGTCACTCCGCCAATCGCCGTGAGTTGCGCACCCTGCCCCAGAACAAGTCGCAAAATGTCCGCGCGCTGCCCTCCCAGCGCCATGCGTATTCCGATCTCCCGAGTGCGTCGCGCCACCACATACGACAGCACGCCGTAAAGCCCCAACGCCGCCAGCAACGCCGCCAGCAACGCCAGCGACATCGACAGCACCGCCACCAGTCGGTCGTTGAACATCTCGTCGCCGATTTGCGCCGTCAGCGTCCGCATGTTGTTCACCGGCAAATTCGCATCCAGCCGCTCCATCGTCGCGTGCAGCGTCGCCGCCATCTGCGCCGGATCGCGCTCCGTGCGCACGTAGAACACCAGCGTGCCAAGCTCTGGGTCTTGCGTATACGGCTGATACATGAACGGCACAATCTTGGCCCGCGGGCCGTCCCATTTGCTGTCCGCCACCACGCCCACGATTTCCATGTCCGGATGAACGCTGCTGCCCGCGCCGCGCGCGATGTGCAATCCAATGGGATTGCGTCCCGCAAAGAATCGCCGCGCTAGCGCTTGATTGATGATGATTACCTTCTGGCTTGTCGTCGTGTCCGCGTCCGTGAATTCGCGCCCCGCAGCCAGCGGGATGCCCATAGTGGAAAAGTAATTGGGGCTGATGTAAGCCCAGAACACGTTGGTGTCTTCATCCGGACGGACTGTATAGCCCTCTGGCGTGATGTTCGAGCTATTGTCGTCATTCGCGAACACCTCCTCCTCGGATATCGTCACCGAACGCACACCAGGCAGCGCCGCAATCGCTTGCCGCGCCTGCTGTCCAAGGGCCAGCGTCTGCGCCGGTTTGTCGCCGTTCAAATCCGGCTCGACGGAAAATTGCAGAACGTTTTCCGTGCGCACGCCGAGGTTGGCGTGCTCCAGATTCGTCAGCGTTTGCGCCAGCAGCCCCGCTCCCACCAGCAGTACCGCTGTCAGCGCCACTTGTGCGATGATCAATACTTTCCGCAACCGAACATTCGAGCGCCCCTCCGAAACGCTCGAGCCCTGATCCTTGAGCGTTGATTGCAAGTCCACACGTGTCGCGCGCAGCGCCGGGGCGAGTCCAAAAAGCATGCTGGTCACAATCGTGACCGCCGCGGCAAACCACAGCACGCGGGGATCCAGTGTCGCGGTCAGCCCCGTCATTCCCGCATCCGACGGAATCGCGCTCACCATCGTGTTCAGGCACCACGACGCAAAAGCCACTCCGGCCACTCCTCCTGCGATGCCAATCATCAGGCTTTCCGTCAGCAACTGCCGCACCAGCCTCGCGCGTCCCGCACCCATCGCCAGGCGCACCGCGATTTCGCGCTGCCGCGCTTCTCCGCGCGCCACCAGCAAACTTGCGAGATTCGCGCACGCAATCAGCAGAACCAGCGCGACCATGCCCAGCAAAACCAATAGTGGCTCCTCTGCTCCCGGCTGCACCACCTGCCTTCCCTGCGCGCCGTCCGTCAGTTGCAGCGGCTTATCGAGGAACAGTTTTGTTCGCAGGCTCGTGTTGGACAATTTCAGCAGCTTTGCGTCTTCTTCCAGGAGCGGCGCGTAAATCGGCTGCAGCGACGCCTGCGCGCGTGCGCGTGAGACGCCCGGCTTCAGCCTGCCGAGAATTGCCACCCAGTGGTCTGTGCGTTTTCCCAGATCCAGCCCGCTGGTGGGCGCCATCTGCGTCAGCATGGTGATGGGAATGAAAATGTCCGGCAGCGATCCGAACTGCACGCCATCGAATCCCTTGCGCGCCACGCCAACCACGGTCAGCGCCGTTCCATTCACCGTGAGCGTTTTGTCCAAAATCGACGGGTCCGCGCCAAACTTCCGCGTCCAATATCCGTAGCTCAGCACAGCAACGGGATTCGCGCCCGGCGCCGTTTCGTCATTCGCGTCAAACACGCGGCCCAGCGCGGGTTCCACTCCGAGCGTCTGGAAATAATTTCCGCTCACCAATACGCCGCTGCCGCTCTGCGTCGTGCCACGCCCCGAAACATTTACATCCACTCCGAAGCACGCCAGCAAACCGGAAAAAACTGTGGTGTGCTCGCGCAAGTCCTTGTACATGGGGTAAGAAAATACCTGTGCGCCGTCGGAGATGTCGCTCGACGTGCGCCCGGGATTCGGCCCCGGCGACCGCAGCACCACGAGCTGCTCCGGATGCGGCACCGGTAAATTGCGCAACAACACCTGGTCAGTAAACGAAAAAATCGCCGTGTTGGCCCCAATTCCCAATGCCAGCGTCAGAATCGCAATCGCCGTAAACGCCGGTGATTTCCCCAACATCCGCAAACCGTAGCGCATGTCCTGCAAGAGCGTGTTCATCCTTCACCTCGTTCAGGAATACTTGGCATGTATCGTTTCGCTTTTCCGCTCTCAACTATCAACTCTCGGTATCAACTACTCCTATGAAAATAACCCTCAGGCGGTCTGCGCGAGTGGCTCCAGTGTGACTTTGTGGCCCAAGCGCTCCAGTCGCCGAACTAGGGAGTGACGGATGCGGTTCACATTGATCCGATCAAAGTGATCGGCGCCCAACTCTCGATAGTTCTCTCCGCGTTTGAGCATGTGAAAGGCGATCACCAACAAAGCGTGAGCCACGGCCATCACCGCGCGTTTCGCTCCTCGCCGTGCGGCAATGCGCCGATACAGCGCGGAGAGATAATTGTCTTTCTTCATCGAGATGGCCCAGGCCGCCTGCGCCAAACAACGCCGCAGCGACACATTGCCCTTGCGCATTCTCCCGCTCAGCCGCTTCCCGCGCTCTCAAAATTCCCCGGGCACAGACAGGCCCAGGAAGCCAGGTGCGCCGCCGACGGAAACTGATCCATGTTCAATCCGATTTCCGCCAGCAACCCATGGGCGGTCACTCGATCGACTCCCGGAATGGTGCACAACCGAGCGACCTCCTCCTCAAAAGGGCGCATGCGCCGGGCGATCTCTTGCTCGATCTCGCGCAGCTTCCCTTCGGTGAAGAGCAGGTGATCGTAGAGCTGCCGGAGCAAGAAGCGATGGTGCTCGTTCATGCGCCCTTCCAACGCCAACCGCAACTGGGGGATCTTGTTCCGTAGCAACCCCTTCGACATCTCCGCCAGCCGCGTCGCGTCTTCCTCCCCGACGAGCATCGCTTCCAGCATGGCTCTCCCGGAAGCACCTAGAGAGTTGGTGGCCACCGAGGCCAATTTGATGTTCGCGTCTTCCAGCACCTTCTGCACGCGATTGGCGATGCGGTTGATCTCCTGCGTCAGGCTCACCCGGTAGCGGGTGAGGTCCCGCAGTTCGCGTGTCGGTCGCGGCGGAACAAAACTTCCTCGCAGCAATCCGTGCTGCAGCAGGTCGGCGATCCACGCGCTGTCCTTCTGATCCGTCTTCCGTCCCGGAACGGCTTTGATGTGTTGGGCATTCACCAGCAACACCTCAAACTGCCCCTCCAGAATGTTCCACACCGGCTTCCAGTACACTCCGGTGGACTCCATGGCTACATGCGTGACCCCGCACTCCCGCAGCCAGTCCGCCAGCCGCAGCAAATCCTGTGTGAACGTTCCAAAGCGCCTCTTCTCCAGGCGGCTCTTCCCCTTCTCCCCGGCCCACAACACACAGGCGGTAATGCTCTTCTTATGCACGTCCAAACCACAGCAGCACGGATAGAGAACTTCCATCGCACTACTCCTCTCTGCCGCACGGCGTCGGACGCTTCCGAAAGCGAAAATCTCCTATGCGTGCTCTCCACAAGTTCTGGAGGCCACTATTCGTTGTGCTTCCCAGCGTCCCGGCCACACTCATACGCGGGCTTCACTAGCGCCAGAGTAGTTCGGCCTCTGTCGCCAACGCGGCTGCACAAACGCTACGCCAACTCGAACCCATTTTCATCCTTCGTTGTCGTCCCCCAGGGACGATGGCTCACTCATACCGCAGCGCCACCATCGGATCCACTTTCATCGCCCGCCGCGCCGGCACGTAGCACGCCGCCAGCGCCACAAGCGTCAACAGCGCTGCCGTCCCGCCCAAAATCAGCGGATCGGCGGCTTTCACGTCATACAGCAGGCTGCCCAGCAAACGCGTGAGGCCAATCGCGCCCAGAATTCCGACGGCCACTCCGCCGAGCGTCCAGAGCATGCTCCGGCCCAGCACAAGCCTCAGCACATCTCCCTGTTGCGCGCCAAGTGCCATGCGAATCCCCAGTTCATGCGTACGCTGCACCACCGAATAACCCACCACGCCCGCGATTCCCACCGCAGAAAGCACCAGCGCCAGGACCGCGAACGCGCTGAGAAGGAACATCGGAAAACGGCGCGAGCCCAATGAATCGGCAACGATCTGCTCCATCGTGGTCATGTTCGAGGGAGGATACTTGTCGCCGAGCTGCGCAAGCGCTTCCCTCGCTGGCTTCTCGAATGCCGCGGGAGCGGACGCCGTGCGCAACACCACGGTCATCGTGGGCCAGGCGGCCTGCGTGAACGGGCGCAAGAAAGACGGTCGTGGCTTTTGGTCAAGGCCGTCGTGGCGGAAATCTGCGCTGATTCCAATGATGGTCAGCCAAGGTCCAGTCGAATCAACACCGCCGATCTTGATGTGTTTGCCCAGCGCGTCTTCTTTCGGCCAGTAGCGCCGTGCCATGGCTTGATTGATGACCACCACCCCGGCCGCACTTGCAGTATCTGCATCGGTGAATTCCCTGCCCTCTAGGATTGGAATTCCCATGGTGCGTAAAAATTTGGGGCACGCGACACTGTATTCGGCGCCGGGCGTTTCCCCGGGAGGTGGAGCAGGTCTGCCCTCGATGATGAATCCGCGGCCCGCGCCTCCTCCTCCCAAGGGCAAATGAGCGACGGCGCTCACTGACTCGACGCCGGAAATGGCTCCAATCTGCTGCGTCATTTCCTCGCAGAAGTGGGCGTCTACCGGCGGACTGTAATACGCATTTTCCTGCGCCGTCGACACGCCCATAACGAGAACGTTTTTCGGATTCAGTCCCGGATTAACGCCCATCAAGCGCGTCATGCTGTCAATCATCAAGCCGGCACCCGCCAGCACAATAAGCGCCAGCGCCACTTCCGCCGCCACCAGTGCGTGTCGCAAACGGGTCCCCCCCGCGCTGGTGAGTCCGCGGCCGCCGCCTTCCTTCAAAGGATCGACCAGACGGCCGGAGCGCGTGCCAAGGGCGGGCGCAAGCCCGAACAGAACGCCCGCAACGCAGGAGAGCAACAGCGCGAAAAGAAAAACGCGGCCGTCAATCGCAATGGCGCCAACCTGCCGGAAAGGCAGAGCATGCAAACCGCTCGGCAGGAACGGCATGAACAGATTCAAGCCGAAAGCGGCCACAAGCAATCCGGCGGCGCCTCCGAACAGTCCCAGCAGGACGCTTTCTGTAATCAGTTGCCGCACAATACGGCGGCGCGTAGCGCCCAGCGCGAGGCGGATCGCAAGTTCTTTTTGGCGCGAGGCGCCTCGCGCAAGCAGCAGATTCGCGACGTTTACACAAGCAATCAGCAAAACAAATCCCACGGCGACAAGCAGAGCCAGCGAAGTCGTTTGCAGATCTTCCATATCAAAGCGGAGCAGCGGTGTCACTGTGGCGCTCATGCGCGAATCCTCGCTTGGATACTGCTTCCCAAGACGCTTGCCGATGGTATCTAGATCTGCTTTCGCCTGCGCGAGCGTTACACCCGGTTTGAGCCGCGAGATAGCCACGAACGAATTGGAAGTGCGGTCTTTGTCGCCTTCCGTATAACCTACAGGCACAAACAATTCGCGTTGTCTGCTCCAAAATTGAAATTCAAACTGCTT
>DATGJQ010000047.1:0-23579 GCA_035295105.1 Candidatus Acidiferrales bacterium
GTCTGCGCCAACACCCCTTTGGTGGAATCAATCAGGATCACCGCAAGATTGGCGGTCGAAGCGCCCGTGGCCATGTTGCGCGTGTACTGCTCGTGACCCGGAGTATCGGCGATGATGAATTTGCGGCGCGGTGTTTCAAAATAGCGGTAGGCCACGTCGATGGTAATGCCCTGCTCGCGTTCGGCGCGCAGGCCGTCGGTCAGCAAGGAAAAATCCACAGCGCCGGTGGAGCGGTTGATGCGGCTTTTCTTTACCGCGGCGAGTTGATCCTCGAAAACGGATTTGGAATCATGCAGCAGCCGTCCGATCAGAGTGGATTTTCCGTCGTCCACGCTGCCCGCCGTAGTGAAGCGGAGAAGGTCCTTCTCCAAGTTCCGCTCCATGAAGGACTCGAAGCCCCAGGCTTCGGTGTTGGCGGCGACGCTCATTAAAAATAGCCCTCGCGCTTTTTGATCTCCATCGAGCCTTCCTCGTCATGGTCGATCACGCGATTTTCGCGCTCCGAGCGGCGGAACGAAATCATCTCCTCAATAATCTTGGGCACGCTATCGGCGGTTGACTGGATCGCTCCGGTGCACGGCACGCAGCCGAGCGAGCGCATGCGCACCACCATCTTTTGCGTTTTCTCGCCGGGCAGGAGGTCCCACTTGTCGTAGGCCACCACGATCGATCCGCCGCGAATCACCACGTTGTGCTCTTTCGCGAAATACAGCGGCACGATGGGAATTTTTTCGAGGTAGATGTAGAACCACACGTCCGCCTCGGTCCAGTTGGAGAGCGGAAAGACGCGAATGCTTTCGCCCTTGTTGATGCGCGAATTGAAAATGTTCCAAAGCTCGGGCCGCTGGTTCTTGGGATCCCACTGTCCGAAGGAGTCGCGGAAGGAATAGACGCGCTCCTTGGCTCGAGATTTTTCCTCGTCGCGCCGCGCCCCGCCGAACGCCGCCGTAAAATCACCCTCCGCCAGCGCGTCGAGCAGCGACTTGGTCTTCAGCAGGCCGCAGCATTTCTGCGTGCCCAGCACAAACGGGTTCGCGCCGGCATCCAGGGCTTCCTGATTCTTGTGCACGATCAGCTCGGCGCCGATCTCGCGCGTGTAGCGATCGCGAAACTCCACCATCTCGGGAAATTTGTAACTGGTATCGATGTGCAGCAGCGGAAACGGAATTTTTCCCGGATGAAAGGCCTTCTGCGCAAGGCGCAGCATCACCGAGGAATCTTTCCCGATAGAATACAGCATCACCGGACGGGCAAACTCCGCCACTGCCTCGCGCAGAATGTGGATGCTCTCGGCCTCCAGCGCCCGCAGGTAATTGATCTTCTGCGGCGTCAGAAGCGCGGACGGCTCGTGGCCGTTCGGCGCCGTTGTGTTCACAGCCTGCTTGGATGTGTCAGCCATCAATATCGATTCCTGGACGGTTCCTGCCGGAACGATTCCTACTCGCATTGCCGGAGGGTTTACTTTCATCCCTGAAACAAAAAACCCACCATCCGGGCCTTCGGTGGTGGGTGCGTATCATTGCCAGTTGCAAACTTTGCCGGCTAGATTACCCTCTCCACCCTGCCCTTGGACAAGCGCAACAAGCAAACTGCCTTCGACAATTTGCGCAGCCCTCTGCGGAGTGGCTCACTGCTCGCATGCCATTTAGATTACCCGAAGGGCAAAATGGTCGCAAGCCGAAACTCGAACCGGCGAAGGCGCGTCAACCTTCCCGGCCCGGCAATGGCGGCCTGCCTCTGCCTTGGGGAAACTCCTTGACACCGATAACCCGAATGTCTATACTCTCTTCGCTGGACACGTGGCGATTTAAGGCAACTTGCTCCACGTAAAAAACTGCTAAAGAGTCGGACGAGCACTCAGACAGAGTTTTTTGAGCCCTCCCCCTCTTTGGCGCGGAGGGTTTTTCATTTTTGCCCCTCTCGCGCCGCCCAACCTGCAGCAGTTTACCAGCAAAAACCAGGAAGCTGATTTGCCCGCTGCGCCATCTCATCAGATTGCGAGCCTTTGCGGGCCGAACGCAGGAGGCCAAAATGGCCGAGCATTATCAGTTGAAATGCCGTGAGTGCGGAAAACTGTGGGGCAATCAGGCGCGGTCGTTCTGCGACGAGTGCCTGTCGCCGCTCGAAGTGGTTTACGACATGGAGGCCATTCGCCCCCTCTTCACGCGCAAAAACATCGAAGCTGGCCCCATCAATCTCTGGCGCTACCGGGCGCTGCTTCCCCTCTCGGAAGATTATCAGGGCGGCGTGCCCGCGGGTTTCACGCCGCTGGTTCAAGCGCGCCGCCTGGGCAAGCAGCTCAACACCACCAATCTTTATCTGAAAAATGATGCCGTCTGCTTCCCGACGCTTTCGTTCAAGGATCGCGTGGTGGCGACCGCTTTGGCCGCAGCGCGCCGGTTCGGATTCCAGGTGGTGAGCTGTTCCTCCACGGGCAATCTGGCGAACGCCGTAGCCGCGCAGGCCGCGCGCGAAGGTTTCGACGCCTGGATTTTCATCCCTTCCGATCTGGAAGCGGCGAAGGTAACCGGCACGCAGGTATTCGGGGCCAAGCTGGTGCGCATCGCTGGCAACTACGATCAGGTGAACCGCCTGTGTTCGCAGATCGCCGAGAAATTCCGCTGGGGATTTGTGAACGTGAACCTGCGGCCGTATTACGCCGAGGGCTCCAAAACCGTGGGCTACGAAATTGCCGAGCAACTCGGCTGGCGCCTCCCGGACAACATCGTTTGCCCGATGGCCGGCGGCTCGCTGATCACCAAAATCCGCAAGGCGTTCAACGAACTGATCGCGCTCGGCCTTGTTGAAGAGAAGAAGGTCAAGTTCTTCGGCGCGCAGGCCACCGGCTGCTCGCCCATCTCCGACGCCGTGAAGCGCAAGCTCGAGCAATTTGAACCGCAAAAGCCGGCGACGATAGCCCGTTCCCTGGCCATTGGCAACCCGGCCGACGGTTATTACGCCGCGAACGCCATCCGCGCCAGCGGCGGCTGGGCCGAAGACGTTTCCGATCCGGAGATTGTCAAAGGCATTCAGCTGCTCGCGGAAACCGAGGGCATTTTCACCGAAACCGCCGGCGGCGTGACCACCGGCGTCACCCAGAAACTGCTCGAGCAGGGATATATCAATCCCGGCGAAACCACCGTAGCCTGCATCACCGGCAACGGCCTGAAAACCATCGACGCCATTTCGCAGGAATACACGCTGACGCCGGCGATCGAGCCGCGCCTCACGGTCTTTGAGAATTTCATTAACGACCGTATGGTCGCAGTCGCTGGGAACTAGACTTTGGAAATTAGCGATTTGTAGGGCACGGCTTCAGCCGTGCCATTAGACGACTTAATCAAAGCGGCTTTAGCCGCTGGCTCTCGCAACGAGTCAGGAAACTATCGAGATGAAAATCACAGTCGAAATACCATCAGCGCTGCGCCGCTTCACTGACGGCATCCAAACCATCGAATGCACCTCGGAAACGCTGCCCGACCTGCTCGGCGAAATCGAGCAGCGCTTTCCGGCCATCAACAAGCATTTGCGCGACGATTCCGGGCAGGTGCGGCGCTTCGTGAACATTTACGTGAACGAGGAAGATATCCGCTTCCTCGGCGGCAACAACTACAAGTTTCGCGAGGGCGACCGGGTCCTGGTGGTCCCCTCAATCGCCGGTGGAGCGCCCGCAGATGTTTGCGGATGAGGCAGATACGCCGCCCCGGAAATCGGCAGGCGTGCAGGCCGGGAACTTTGGCTTGACAATTTCAGCAACTGATTTACTCTGGAAGGGCAATGATTATTCCACTCCTCAAGGGAATTTCGATTATGAAGCGCACGCCCACGTGTACGCGGGCGGCGCGGACCCCCTTGGGAGCCAAGGATACGCAAGCGCAGTAAGCCATCCTTCCAGCTCTTAGACGCGGCCCGCGAAGCGAAAAGCTCGCGGGCGTTTTTGTTTATGGGCGGAATTTCCGGCGAACCGTTTCCCCGGAACGACGCGAACGCGAAAACGAAACAGAAACAGCGAAGAGGCAACAATGAGCGCAGCAGCACAGGAAAAAATCGACGCCGTCCAGGCTGGCGCGGAGAGCTGGAACGCCGAAGAGGTGGCGCGCTGGGCCTTCTCGGAATTTCATCCGCACGCGGCCATCGCCTCAAGCTTTGGCGCGGAGGACGTCGCGCTCATCGACATCGCGGCGCGCGTCCGGCCGGACATTCGCGTCTTCACGCTGGACACGGATTTTCTGTTTGCCGAAACCTACGAACTGATTGACAAGATCGAACAGAAGTACGGTATTCGCGTCGAGCGAGTGAAATCGCTGCATACGCCGGAAGTCCAGGCCGCGAAGTTTGCGCCCAAACTGTGGACCATCGACCCGAACCAGTGCTGCTCGCTGCGCAAAGTCGAACCATTGAAAGCCAAGCTCGCGGGCCTGTCCGCATGGGTCACCGGAATTCGCCGCGACCAGGCGCCGACACGCGCCAACGCCAAAAAAATCGAATGGGACAAGTCGTTTGGCCTGGTGAAATGCAATCCCCTGGCCGACTGGACGTGGGAAAGCGTCTGGGAATACATTCGCGACCACGACGTTCCCTACAACCCGCTGCACGAGCAAAATTATCCGAGCATCGGCTGCGTCCAGTGCACGCGTCAAGTGCAGCCCGGCGAAGACCCCCGCGCCGGCCGCTGGTCAGGATTCGCAAAGAAGGAATGCGGCCTGCACGCCCCGGAGTAAGGGCAGAGGTCGCGGCGGCAAGTTACAAGCAGCAAGGCGAATTAACTTTGTGGGAACAAGGAGCGGCCCGGTCGATGGACCACCACCCAATCTCGAGAGGACTTCAGGGGCTGAAGCCCTCGTTTTTCCGCCAATCAATGTCGCGGCTGAAGGCGCGACCCACAAAGAAAAATGCGAAACGGCCGATGGGCAAAGTTTGTGGGTTCGGAACTGATAACGGTTTGTAGGGCACGGCTTCAGCCGTGTCGTATGGTACGCGAAAAAAATGCGGCTTTAGCCGCTGGCTCTCAAGGGATTCACCGGACACTCTGGGTCGAGGCTCAAGTGTTCACCAAGGAATGACTATGAGTTTGTTTCCCATGTTCGTGAAGCTGGAAGGGCGGCGAGTCCTCGTTGTCGGAGCCGGCGCCGTCGGCGAGGCCAAGATCGAGAGCCTGCTCGAGACTTCCGCCTCCGTGCTGGTGGTCGCGCCGAAGGCGACCCCGCGCGTGCGCGAATGGGCGCGCGAAGGCCGCATCGACTGGCAATCGCGAGAGTACCGCCCGGCGGATTTTGCGGGTATTTTCCTGGTGATCGCAGCGACCGGCTCTCCCGCGCTGCACGATGAAATCTACGCCGAGGCCCGCAGCCGGGGCGTGCTGTGCAACGCAGTGGACGAGCCGCAGCGCTGCGATTTCTACTTCCCCGCCGTCGTTCGCCGCGGGGAATTGCAGATCGCGATTTCCACCGGCGGGCTGAGTCCTGCTCTGGCGCAGCGTTTGCGCAAAGACCTGGAGCAGCAATTTGGCCCGGAGTGGGAAGCATGGGTAACCCAGCTCGGCCGCACGCGCGACGAATTGCAGAGCATTCCCATGCCGCCGGAACAGCGCCGGCGCCTGCTGCATCAATACGCGAGCCTCGACCCAAAGCCGCATGGAGGGAAAGAGATTTGAGATTTGAGATTTGAGATTTGAGATTTGAGATTTGAGATTTGAGATTTGAGATGTGAGATGTGAGATTGATGTTTCAGAATTGACCGAGGGTTGTGATTCTCGGGTTGCGTTTCATGGGTTGCATTTTGTGGCTTGAACTTTGTATGGCACGGCTTCAGCCGTGCCACCAATAACGCAGCAAGTAGCGGCTTTAGCCGCTGGCGCCTTTCCCGGCGCCGCACGAGAACGGCCAAAAGCTGGAGCGTACGAGCGACAAATGAAAGGGAAAATCTATCTCGTAGGAGCGGGGCCCGGCGATCCCGAATTGCTGACGCGCAAAGCGTGGCGCGTTCTGCAATCCGCGCACGTCGTGTTGCACGACGATCTGGTATCGCGGGGAATTTTGAATGAGCTCCCGCCGGCCGCCCAACTTGTAAACGTCGGAAAACGCTGCGGCGCCAAGGGAATCTCGCAGGCCGAGATCAACCAGCGGATGGTGCAACTGGCGAGCGAAGGAAAAACTGTCGCGCGACTCAAGAGCGGCGATCCCCTGCTTTTCGGCCGCGGCGGCGAGGAAATGGAAGCGTTGCGCGCCGCCAAGATCGAATTCGAGGTAATTCCCGGGGTGACCGCGGCGCTCGGCGCGGCGGCTTCCGCGCAGATTTCGCTTACCGATCGCCGGCACGCTTCGCGCGTCGTGTTCGTCACCGCGCACCGCGAGGGCGGGACTGGCCTCCGGAACGAACAACACATCGCGGCTGACACGACGTACGTGATCTACATGCCGGGCCACCGCTACGCCGAACTCGCGGCGGAATTGCAGACCGCGGGAATTGGTCCGGAGATTCCCTGCGCCGTGATTTCGCGCGCGACCACCAGGGACGAAACGATTTTTCGCACCAGCGTCGCGCACCTTGCGGAGTGTCCTGCGGCGACCTCGCCATCGCTTCTCGTCGTGGGCATCGTCGCGGGCTATGCAGCGCAGGAACACGACGGCAGCGCATGCGGCAATGAGTTCTCGCAAGAGTTGAACGAAGAGATTTTGCAGCTGGCTCTGCAGCATCCAAACCATGATCTTGACCGGAGGGGCAGTGTCGAATAATCGAGTGCGAGTAGGAATCCTGGGCGCGACCGGAATGGTCGGCCAGCGTTTTGTGCAGATGCTTCAAAATCATCCGGAATTTCAGGTCACGGCACTGGCCGCCTCGGACCGCTCGCAGGGAAAAACGTACGGCGAGGCCTGTACGTGGCGGCTGGTGGGGGACGTGCCGGCCTTCGCGAAATCGATGGTCGTGCAGCCGCCGCAGCCGCCGCTCGATTGCGACGTGGTGGTTTCCAGCCTGCCTTCGGACGTGGCGCGCTCCTCGGAAGAGGCGTTTGCGCGCGCGGGATATCCGGTGGTAAGTAACGCGTCCTCGTTCCGAATGGATGCTGACGTCCCGCTCCTGATTCCTGAAATCAATTCCGAACATTTGAAGGTGCTGGACCGCCAGAAAAAAGATCGCGGCTTCAGCAGCGGCTACATCGTCACCAATCCGAACTGCTCGACGATCATCATGGCGCTGGCTCTCGCGCCGCTGCATGCGAAATTCGGCATCGAAGCGGTCATTGCCACCACGCTGCAGGCCGTTTCCGGCGCCGGCTATCCGGGCGTACCGTCCCTCGACGTCGTGGACAACGTGCTGCCCTTCATCGACGGCGAAGAACCGAAGATGGAGAGCGAGACGCGAAAAATTCTCGGCCATCTCGGAAACAATTCCTTTGAGAATGCGCCCTTCGGCGTCAGCGCGCAATGCCATCGTGTAAACGTGGCGGACGGGCACATGGTCGCCACCCGCGTGAAGCTCGCCAAGCGCGCATCGATCGAAGAAGTTCGCGAGGCGCTGGCGTCCTACACCTCCGTTCCGCAGAAACTGAAATTGCATACTGCCCCGAAGCATCCGGTTCTGGTGCGCGACGAAAAAGACCGCCCACAACCGCGCATGGACCGCGACGCCGGCGGCGGCATGAGCGTCACCGTTGGACGCCTCTTTCCGGACAGCGTGTTCGACTACCGCTTCGTAGTTCTCGGGCACAACACCATTCGCGGCGCGGCCGGAGCGGCTATCCTGAACCTCGAGTTGCTGCAAGCCCGCGGTTTGCTGCACGGCAAACCCGCGCATGAAGACGCCGCCCCTGCCGAAGCGAGGGTGCGATGAGCCGCCCGATCCAGGTGATGAAATTCGGAGGCACGTCAGTCGGTGACGCCAACCGGATTCACCGCGCCGCGGCCATCGCCGCAGAGGCCTCGAAACAGCGCGCCGTCGTCGTGGTGGTCTCGGCGATGTCTGGAGTCACGAACACGCTGATCGCCGCGGCCGGGAAATCGGCCACCGGCGATGAAGCCGCGGCCGAAGCCCTGACCAAAGCCCTGCGGGAAAAACATCACGAGGCGATCGGCAAACTCGTTTCCGACATCGAAACGCGGCGCGAACTCCTGTCCGAAATCGATGCGCTCATAGAACGCGCGGCAAATTACTGCCGCGGCTGTGCGCTCCTCGGAGAACTTTCGCCGCGCGCGCTCGATGTGATCGCCGGGACCGGCGAGCGCCTCACTGCGCGCATGACCGCCGCGGTGCTGCGCGAAATCGGCATGCGCGGAGTGGCTTTTGACGCCACCGACCTGATCGTAACCGATGACATCCACGGCGGCGCGCGCCCTCTAGCTGGCGCCACGCGGGAGAAGACGCAGGCGGCCCTCTTTCCCTTGCTCGAGGCCGGCGGAATTCCCGTGGTCACCGGCTACATCGCCGCAACCGCTAAGGGGATTCCCACGACGCTCGGCCGAGGCGGATCGGATTATTCCGCGACGATTTTGGGCAGTGCGCTCGATGCCAGCGAGGTCATCATCTGGACCGACGTGAACGGCGTGCTGACCGCCGACCCGCGTATGGTTTCCGACGCCGCGACGCTGGACGAAGTGTCCTACACCGAGGCTGGCGAACTGGCTTTTTTCGGCGCGAAGGTGCTGCATCCGATGACCTTGCGCCCGGTAATTGAAAGCGCCATTCCGGTGTGGATCCGCGACAGTTTTCACCCGGAACTTCCCGGAACAAAAATTACCCAGCAGGTGCGGCCGGCTCCGCAGGGCGTCAAAGCCGTCACCGCAACTCGCGACGTCGCCATGATCGCCATCGCCGGCCCCGGCATCATCGGCGTGCCGGACATCGCTGCGCGCATATTCGCCGCCTGCGCTTCGGTGCACGCAAATATCGTTATGATTTCGCAGTCCTCTTCGCAGGACAGCATCTGTTTCGTGGTGCAAGCCGCCGACGCGACGCGCACGGAAGCGGCTCTGCGCAGCGCGCTCTACGAAGATGTTCACCAGCATGACGTCGAACACATCAAGGTTAACCGGAATGTCGCCGTCGTTGCCGCCGTCGGTGAAAACATGGCCGGAACGCCGGGAATCGCCGGCCGGGTCTTCAGCACCCTGGGCAAGGAATCGATCAACATCATCGCCATCGCGCAAGGCTCGTCCGAGTACAACATTTCTTTTCTGGTGGAATCGTCGGGAATGGAGCGCGCGGTAAAAGCGCTGCATCTGGCGTTTAGCCTGGGCCAGCAGGAAAAAGAGGGCGGCGCGCAAGTAGTCCAGGCTAGGTCTTAGCAATCGCCGGATTCACAGCGCCGCATCCTGTCTAAAGACTTCGCGCTTACTTACTTGCTCGCGAACGTAGCGGACCCGGGATCCGTGGCACGCGACATTTTCGCCCGGCCGTCCGCAGCCAAACTCTCAAGAACCACGTAAACTGTCTCCGCCGATTCCCCCGCGCCAATCGCCGCGGAAATCTGATCGGCCGTGCGTGGCGAAGTGGATAGCGCCGCAAGAGCTTTTGCCTGCAGGCCCAAGACCGCCGCCGCGGCTTTCTTGCCCGCTTCCACGCCGGGCTGATGATACGCATTAATATGAACGAGCGATCCGTAGAAGCCGACAGCGCGTTCAAATAAGGCAATCAACGCGCCAATGGTGCGCGCGTCCACCCGGCGAATGGAGATCGTCATCGACTGCCGGTCGTTTCCATAAAGGGCCTGACGCGTGCCGATCAGAAACCCGTGCAGATAATCTCCCGACGTCACTCCCGGCTCCACTTCCACCGGCGAGCCGCCGGACTCGAGGACGCGCACAAACGTGACAAAGAAATTGTTCACGCCGTCTCGTAATTGCTGCACGAACGCATGCTGATCCGTGGATCCCTTGTTGCCGTAGACGGCGATTCCCTGCTCCACGCGGCGTCCATCCAGATCCAGTTGCTTGCCAAGCGATTCCATCACCAGTTGCTGCAAATAGCGGCTGAAAAGAAGCAGCCGATCTTTGTAAGGAAGTACCACCATGTCCTTCTTCCCTTTTCCGTCCGTGGCCGCGTACCACATCAGAGCCATCAGTGCGGCCGGATTGCGCCGCGTTTCGTGCGCCCGCGTGGCGGCGTCGCATTCGGCCGCGCCCGCAAGCATTTCCGAAATATCGATTCCCTGCAGAGCAGCCGGCAGCAATCCGACGGCGGAGAGTTCGCTGGTTCTGCCGCCGACCCAGTCGAACATGGGGATGCGCGCGAGCCAGCCTTCTTTTTCCGCCTGCTTGTCCAGATGCGACCCGCCCATGGTGACCGCCACGGCGTGCCGCGCAAAATTCAGATGCGCCTCGCGATATCCCTCGGCGACCACCACCATGCCGTTGCGCGTGTCGGGAGTGCCCCCGCTCTTGCTGGTCACGATCACCAGCGTCTCGGGAAGCAGCCCCTTCAGCGTTTCGAGCATGCGCGCGATGCCGTCAGGGTCAGTGTTGTCGATAAAATGCATCTTCATGCGATCGGCGGACGGTTCGCCCAGCGCGTCGCTCACGAACATCGGCCCGAGCGCCGAGCCGCCGATTCCAATTGCCAGCACTTGCGTGAACCGCTCCGCCTTCGGCGGCTTGATTTTGCCGGAGTGCACTCCGGCGGCGAATGTTTGAATCGCGGCCACCGTTTCGGTGATCTCCTGGGCGATTTGTTTGGTCGGCGCGAGCTGCGGCGCGCGCAGCCAGTAGTGCCCCACCATTCGATTCTCATCGGGATTGGCGATCGCGCCGCTTTCCAGTGCATCCATATCCTTGAACGCCTTTTGCATCGCGGGCTCCATCGACGCAAGGAACGCTTCGTCAAAATGTATCCGGCTGATATCGAGCGACAGGTCCAGCGAATCGACGCGGCAGTAATATTTGCGGTAGCGATTCCAAAGTTCGGCGGCGTCCATGAGTTCCCCTTTGGGTGGCTAAATGGATTTGCGTCAAGGCTTGCGTGGTTCAGATGTAGCGCACGCCTTCCGGCGTGCATCGTGGACACTTAGGGAGGCTTCAACCTGCGGGTTTCCGCGCAATTTAAAACGAAACCCGCAGGCTGAAGCCTGCATTACTGAGCGGCTATCGTTTCGCAGCTTCAATCTGTTGCTTGGCCGCTTCGACAACTTTTTCCACCGTGAAACCAAAATGCTTCTGCAGCGCTTTGATCGGCGCGGACGCCCCAAACGTGTGCATGCCGATGCTGTACCCGGACATGCCCACATAGCGCGCCCAGCCGAATGTACTGGCCATCTCCACCGAAACGCGCGCCTTCACCGCGGGAGGAAGAACGGAATCGCGATAGGCCTGATCCTCACGCTCAAACAATTCCCACGACGGCATGCTGACGACCCGCGCATGGATGCCCTCCTTCGCCAACTGCTCGAAGGCCTCGACACACAATGAAACTTCGCTTCCGGTGGCCAGCAACAGCACATCCGGTTTACTCCCGGCGTTTTCGGCGATCACGTATGCGCCCCGCGCAACTCCCGCGGCGGGCGCGTACCGCGCGCGGTCGAGCGTCGGCACCGCCTGGCGGGTCAGCACCAGGAGCGCCGGTTCGTGCTCCAGTTGCATCACGACCTTCCACGCCTCCACTGCCTCGTTGGCGTCTGCCGGACGCAACGTGATCAGGCCGGGCGTGGCCCGCGCGATAGCCAGATGCTCGATCGGCTGGTGCGTTGGTCCGTCTTCGCCCACCCCGATCGAATCGTGCGTCAAGATGTAAATCACCGGCACTCCCATGATCGCGCTCAGGCGCAGGCCGCCGCGCATGTAGTCGGTGAACACGAAAAACGTGGATCCGAACGGGCGCACTTTCGTCAGGCTCATGCCATTGAGAATCGCGGACATGGCGTGCTCGCGAATGCCGAAATGCATATTCCGGAAACCGTATTCGCCCGGTTGGAATCCGGTGGCGGACTCGAACGTGAGCAGCGTTTTTGTGGAAGGCGCGAGATCGGCGGAGCCGCCCATCAGCCAGGGAACATTTTTGGCAATCGCGTTTTCAATCTTCGCCGAGGAGTCACGCGTGGCCAGCCCCTTCGCGTCGGCGGGAAATGAAGGCAGCTCCTTGTCCCAGCCGCTCGGAAGCTCGCGATGCTCCATTTTGTCGACTTCATCCGCCAGGCCCGGATTTGCGCCGCGGTATTCTCCAAATCGCGCCGCCCAGTGATCGCGGTCCGCCTTTCCACGAACACCGATCCCTTTCTGAAAATGGTCATAGACGCTGTCGGGAATCAGGAACTTCGCGTCCTCGGGCCATCCATAAAAGCGCTTGGTCAGCTTTACTTCTTCCTCGCCGAGCGCCTCGCCGTGCGCCTCCTTGGTATCCTGCCGGTGCGGCGAGCCCCAGCCGATATGGCTGTTTACGATGATCAGCGTCGGGCGGTCGCTCGTTCCCAGAAAATTGTGAAAGCCCGCGCGAATCAGGTTCAGGTCGTTGGCGTCGGTCACGTGGGTGACATTCCATCCGTAGGCCGCAAAACGTCCGGCCACGTCTTCGGTAAACGCCAGCGGCGTGCCGCCTTCGATCGTGATGCGGTTGCTGTCGTAGATCCAGCAAAGATTGGAGAGCTTGAGGTGTCCGGCCAGCGAGGCCGCTTCTCCGGAAATGCCCTCCATCATGCAGCCGTCGCCGCCCAGGGCATAAACGTTGTAGTTGTAAATGTCTTCGAACCCGGGTTGATTATATCGTGAGGCGAGCCATTTCCCCGCGATCGCCATCCCCACGCTGTTCGCGTAGCCCTGCCCGAGCGGGCCGGTGGTCGTCTCCACGCCCGTCGTCAGGTGCGACTCCGGATGCCCGGCGCAACGGCTGCCCAACTGCCGAAAGTTCTTGATGTCCTCCAGCCTTACCGCGGGGCCGTCGAGAATCTTGAGATCCTTGCCGGCCTCCCTTACGCCCGTCAGGTGCAGAATGGAATACAAAACCATCGAAGCATGCCCGGCGGAGAGAACGAAGCGATCACGATTGGGCCACAGCGGGTCGGCAGGGTCGTAACGCAGAAATTCCTGCCACAGGGTGTACACCAGCGGCGCCATGGCCATGGGCGTTCCGGGATGCCCGGAATTGGCGGCCTGCACGGCGTCTATGGAAAGAGTGCGGATGGTATTGATGCACAGCATTTCGATCGGAGTGGCGGAATTCTGAACAGATGCACTGGTTTTGGTCGCGCTCATACTTTCTCCTCGGCTGTGGCTGGCGACGGAGCTCTGACTCACACACAACTACTTTAGCCCAACGCGGATATTGTACGACAGGTTGAATCGATCAGCCGCAAATGCAGTCCAAAGCCTGAGCTCGCGTGCGATTCCCCGTGAGACCGGGCCTTTCTAACTGCCGGCGCCAAGTACCTTTCGAAGATAACTAAATCCATAACTTTTACCCCTAAACCGGATGGAGTATGATTCCGCGAAGCGGGCGCCTCATAAGGGTGGGTTTATTTCATTGCAAACATCGGAAGCGCGATCGCGTGTGCCCGCAACAACCGAACCAGCCAAAGGAGAGCCATGCGAAAAAATAAAAGCCGGACCGCCGCAAACCAAGAGATATCCGGTCGGCTTGCAGAAAAGGGACGGAGTTTCTCCCGCCGATCGCTCTTGAAGAGCGCGGCCGGCGCCGCGGTGGGAGCGGCCGCCGCAGGCTTCGCCGGAACGCTGGGCGTCCGCGCGCAGGTGCAGGGACTCTACACGTCAAATGAGCCGCCGGAAAATCCCCTTGCGCTTGGCGCGCTGACCTACCTGGATCGCAAACAATATATTCACAATATGGAAATCATTTCACATCTTCCCGGCGCGACGGTCAGCGGCGGCGAACCGCTGATGTCCATGTGGGCCAGGGGCCGCCAACGATTGCTGCCCGCACCGGGCATGGGCGATTTCGTCGATGTGAGCGACGCCAAAAAGCCGGTGCTGGTGAACAACAAGCGGGTGATGCAAAGCAACGGTCTCGGCGGCCCTGTGGTTTACAACTCCAAGTTAAAAAAGTGGATCATGATGTGCACCGCTGCACAGCCATTGACCGGCGCTGTCCCCGAATTTCCGCACGGCCAGTATGATCCGGAATTGCGCGCCAAGGTCGAGGCATATAAAGGGCTGCGCGGCATCCGCAATTACGACATCAGCGATCCGACCAGGCCCAACCTGCTGCAGGAATACAGCACCGGCGAAAAAGGCAACGGCACGCACCACAATTTTTACGATGGCGGAAAGTACGCCTACCTGGATTGCGGCTGGGACGAATCGCTGCGGCTCGAAAACCACCAGCGCCCGTCGAGCAACGCCCTGATGATCGTGGACATGTCCGACCCGGCCAAAGTGCAGGAAGTTTCCCGCTGGTGGGTTCCCGGGCAGAAGCTCGGCGAAGAAGAAGAGTACAAGAAATACCGCTTCGCCGGAGATCACACCTCGTGGACGGGAAATCACGGCGCGATCACGGTTCCCAAACGCGTGGAGGACGGCGGCACCATCGGCTATGGCGGCTTCGGCGCGTTTGGGTTTTACGTCATGGATTTATCCGATATCAAACATCCCAAGCCCTACGGCCACATGCAATACGAGTTCGATACGTACGGCACCATTCCCTTCCACACCTGCTATCCGGTGATTGCCGACGCCGCGCATCCGCGCCTCATGAACAAAGTCGTGGCTGTGCACGAATCGCTGGAAGCCGACTGCCGCGAAAATTACCACACGCCCTACATGATGGACGTGAAGGATCCCAGGAATCCGAAAATCATCGGCTTCTTCCCGCGTCCCGCCGCGCCGCCCGACGCTCCCTACAGTGACTTCTGCTTCGCGCGCGGGCGTTTTGGCTCGCACAATACGCAGTGCTGGCTGGCACCCGGCACCTCCAATCCGGCGATCGTGGTCATCACCTGGTTCAACGCCGGCGTGCGTGTTTTCGATATTTCCGACCCCACCCAGCCGAAGGAAGTCGCCTGGTTCGTGCCGCCGCGCGATGGCGACATCAACAAATATGAAAGCTGGTGGCGCGGCACCACTGAAAATGTTTTTGTGGAATTCGACCGCAACCTGATCTGGATCGGGACGCACGAAGGCAGTTATTGCCTGTCCTGCCCCGCCCTGGGCAAGCCGGTCACCGAGCCGATGAAGATCCAGAAATGGTCGATCCCCTACTGCAACGTCGGATGGGATGACCAGACCGCCCGCAGCTTTTATTTCGGACGCTCGCTGAGCCAGATGGGTTAGATTGGAATCTGCGTTGGAATGAATGGGTGCTCGCAGGTTGATGAACGCTGATCACGGGCGCTGAAGACGGCGTTGCGCCGCGGTTGCCAACCGTCCGGCAGCCAGGAGGACTGGATGTCCGAGAAGATCTCTCGCCGAAAGTTTAATAGCGGCATGATCGCCGCGGGCAGCGTGCTGCTGCTCAGCAGCTCCGTGCGCGCGGCCGACTTTGAATTGCGCCAGTTTCACAATCAACCGGCGGACAGCCCGCTCGACAAATGGCTCAACGCCATGTGGGCCGCGGTAAAGACCGAAACCAACGGCCGCGTTCAAGTCCAGACATTTCCGGACAACAACAAACTGGCCGGCGGCGATCCGGCCGCTCTCAACATGGTCGTCAGCGGCGAACTGGATTTCTTCACCCTGAATGGCGGCTCCATCGGAAACCTAGTGCCGGCGTCCAATGTGCAAGGCGTCCTCTTCGCATTTCGCACGCCCGCCCAGGTGTTCGCAGCCCTCGACGGCGACCTCGGCGACTATCTGCGCGAGGAAATGAAAGCCAAGGGCATCTACGCCGTTCCCAAGGGCTGCTTCGACAATGGAATGCATGAGATTACCTGCGCGACCCGACCAATCAAAACGGTCGACGACCTGCAAGGATTGAAGATTCGCACTCCCGACGCGCCGATTTACACAGAAGCATGGAAGGCCATGGGCGCCGCGCCGGTAGTCGCGAACTTCAACAAGCTATACGAGACGTTAAAGAGCGGCACAGCCGAAGCACAGACGAACCCTCTGGCGGTCGCGGAATTTTTGAAGCTCTACGAAGTGCAAAAATATGTGAGCATGACCAATCACGGCTGGTCGGGATTCAATCTGCTTGCGAACTGGAAACTATGGCAGCGCTTTCCCTCCGACGTGCAGGCCATCATCGAGCGCAACGCGGCAAAATTCGTGCGCCAGCAGCGCGAAGAACTTTCCGCTCTCAATACCGAGTTCCGCGGCAAGCTGGCCACGCAAGGCATGACTTTCAACGACGCGGACACTTCCTCGTTCCGGCCCCGCCTCGCCTCGTACTACGCACACTGGAAAGAAACGGTGGGAGAGCGCGCCTGGAGCCTGCTGGAAGCGCACGTCGGCAAGCTGGGTTGAACGCGCTGCATCGCAGATCGGGCGCTAGCGGCCTGCGGGCAAGGCGTTCAGAGCAGGCTCATTCTGATCGCGGAAGGGCAGCTTGAATTTGCGCGCGATTTCCGGCCAGAATTCGCGCAGTTCGTCATATCCAATATCGAGCGCCACATCGACGGCAAGCATGCGGGCCGCGGGAGCAACGCCGCGGCGGGCGCCCGGGTGGTAGAGATTGCTGAGTGAGATCGCGCTGATTTCTCCCAGCCACTCCGAATAGTTAAACATCGGATTGCCGCGGTCCGTATAGGCGACCACCGAGTGCGCCACCGCATGCAAGAACCGGCGTTTGGGAGAATTGATCCCCATCCGGTAGTAACGCGGGTCCTCGTGAAGCAGCGTCGGGTACGCGAATTCCTTGAAAAATCGGAATTGCACTTCGTCCGTGTAGCTCGCGGCCAGCCGCTTGCCGTATCCCGCCGCGCCCTGGCCGAACGTAGGGTCGGTGTTTTCCGCCTGAGAAATCCCAGCGTCAAATCCCGCGCCTAAAATCGTTTCGGGGTCAACCGAATCGCGCAGAAACAAAAACAATTTGTCCTTGATCTCCAGCGAACATAGCACCAGGCCCTGCTTGTAGTGCGGAACATGCACGGATTGTCGGTCGAGTTTTTGCGTGAACGTTCCGACCACCTTGCTGAACGGCCCGTTGTAATCCTTCATCTGCATCATCGGCGGCGGCTGAACGCACTGCCCCATCGGATTCAGGACCACTTGTCCAGGCAGGTTGGCGGGCTCCGGGGCGGCGGGTGGCGCGGGATTGGGCGGCGTGTCCTGGGCGCGAAGAACGAAAATTCCGCTGAATAAAAGGGAAAAAAAGATCACGCGCAGCGGCAAACACGCGCGGAGCTTTACGATGGCTCGCCCGGGGCAAGTTTCTTCAACCTTGCGAATGTTCCCCCGTCGGTCCATGGGCCCAAGCAAAGACACATCTCATTATCACATAACTCTGAGCGTGACACTTGTGGAGTGCGCAAGCGCTCCAGCGGTTGCTGTGACCAATATCGGGTAATCACCTGAGGGGGTTCCGTTGGGATTGGTCACCACCGCTGATTTACTGCCCGTCCATGTTCCGCTGTCGCCGTTCAGGCACCCGCCCGCCGGCGCGGAATACGTTCCACTCGCGCTCTTCGCATCCGCAGCAACCGTTCCAGCCAGGGTCACGGTTTGCCCGCTCTCGATCATGGAAGCAGTCACGGCCATGGCGCTGACCGAACCCGACAAACTGGCTGTGGTGCCACAAGGGCTGCCTTGAATATTCAGGGACGCAGATATGCTGGAACCGCTCTGAACGATGTTGCCAGCGATGGTCGACTGGGTTGTAGATTTCGAAGAAGTCGTCGCGAAACTCCAATCGCCGGCAATGTTCACGGCCGGTGTCGGCGTGGAAGCCGCACCGGAGGAGGATGAAGTCGGGCTCGCTGCATACCCGCAGCCATTCTGTATTGAATAGAGACCCACAAGTGCCAGCAGCGCCAAAGTGCCTGCGCTCCTGAAGAAAGCCTCTCGAACTTTACCTGCGGGCACACCTATGAACCGGGCGTGGATGTTGATCTCTCGCCACAAAAGCAGCAGGAAACTCACAAATAGAAAACAGACTAACATCGAGAGTATTTCTGCCGTATTGCTCCAGACGACAGGCTCTCGGCGATCATTCACGGCGCCGGCGGAACGAGACGTCGTTGCAATGGAGAGCGTCACCGTCTGCGGTCCCGTTCCCGGCGTCATCGAAGCCGAAGGGGCAAAGGAGGCAGTCGCGCCGGTTGGCAGACCTGACGCGCTGAAGATCACTTGACTGGAAAATGCTCCGTTCTGCGGCGCGAGCGTCAATTGAAAAACGGCAGGTTGCCCCGCTGGCTCGGGTGGACTGGAAGTAGTTAACGTGAGCGAGAAATCGGTCACCGCGAAACTAATCGCCTGCGATACTCCTCCTCCGGGCGACGGATTTTGAACTGTGATGGTCAATGTTCCCGGTTGAGAAAGGTCCGCTGCGGCGAGTGTGGGCTGCAAAGAAGTGGAGCTCAAGAAAGTGGTCTTGCGCGGATTGCCGTTCACCAGCACAACCGAGGCTGGAACAAACCCCGTGCCAGTGACCGTGAGCACGAGCGCGTTGGCTCCGGCGGGCGCGCTGGGCGGCGTAACGGTCCCTCCTCCAGGCTGAGGAAACGCGATCACAAAATTTATGTGCGCGGATGCAAATCCGTTCGGGTTGGTAACGATCAAGTATGGATTGCCCGGGACCGAGATCTCGCTGGCCAGGATGAACGCCGTAAGCTGCGTAGAGCTGACGAAAGTGGTGGCCACAGGTACCAGATTGAAGGTGACCTGCGAGCCCGGTGAGTTTTGTGTCGCCGACACAAAGCCGGATCCGTTCACAGTTAGAGCGAACCCCGGCCCTCCCGCCACCGCGCTGGTCGGAGAAATCCCGGTAACGACCGGCTGCTGTGGATTGAATGGCGTAATCGTCAGCGTGAGAGCGCCGGAAGTTCCTCCCGCTCCTGAAATGCCGTTCGATGGATTGCTTACCGTGATACTCACGGTTGCCGGCGCCACAACTTCATCCGCGGAGAGCAGCACGGTGAGCAGCGTCGGGCTGATATAGGAAGTCGCCAGCGCGGTCCCGTTGAAATTCACGACAGAACTGGTTACAAAGTTGGAACCGCTTACAAATAGCGTGACCGGTCCGGTGCCCGCGGGTATGCTCACCGGACCGAGCACAGAAATGACGGGCGATGGGTTGGAGATGGGAAACTCGACGGACGTGGAAGCCCCGCCACCCGGCGGTGGATTGAACACAAAAATCACGGCGGTCCCGCCGTTGTTGATGTCGCTGCCAATCATGCTCGCGGTCAACTCAGATGAACTGACGAACGTCGTGCTGCGTGCCTGGCCGTCGAAATACACCGTCGCTCCATCCACGAAATTCGAGCCGTTGACCTGCAGCGTAAATGGCGCCGCGGTAGCAATGGCCGACGATGGCGAGAGGCTGGAGATCAACGGAACCGGATTGGTCGTAGTCGGCGGTGCGAAAGAAATGGCCAGTTGGGTGCCATTGCCCGGAACCGTGTCCGTCCACGGCGACCAGCTGAGCGGTGCAAGCTTCCCAGACCCTCGGTCGATCGAAAATCCCATGATTTGCGCGAAGCCCGTCGCGCCGTTGGGATACGTCGTGGAAGTGGTATAGGCGAAGCTGCCGCTCGGATCGACGACCACCGACAGAGGATTGATCCCCGCCGTGAACGGTGAGCCGGCGACCGTGGTCAGCGCTCCGCTTCCAGGATCAATCGAAAATGCCGAGACGCTCCCCACGGCGCTGGAAGGTGGATGGGCGTTGAAGAAATTCTGCCCCTCATTGACGACGTATAGAAAATTCCCCGAAGGATGCACCGCCATGGAGAACGGATTCACCGGGATTGGATAGGGCGACTGCGGAATCTCAGCCAACGAAAGTCCCTGCGAACTCGTTTCGAACGCGTCAAGTTTCGAAGTGACCGTATCGAACGAAAAAACGAAGTTCGAATTGGGAGAAACCGCTGCAAGGCTCGCCCCTCCAGCTACGGGCTGCGCCGAACCCACCTGGGCCAGACCGCCGGTCGTGAAATCGATCGAGCAGACCACGATCGGGTTCGCAGAACCCGGACCGGGTGACCCGGTGCTCAGGTACGCATAATTCCCCATCGGATCGAACGCAATGCCCGTCGTGAAGCCTCCCGGCGAAGCGGCTGGCGGAATCGCCGTCAGCACGCCCGACATACCGTCGATCGTGAATTCATAAAGGCTTTGCCCCGGACCATTCACCGCGAACACGTAGAGGAACCTGCCGGTGGGATCGATCCCGATGGCCTGGGTTTCCCCGCCGATTAAAGACGGGGACCCGGCCAACTGGGTCAGCGCGCCCGACGCCGGGTCCACGGAAAATGCCGTGACATCGTCCGACAGGTTGTTGGCGATGTACAAAAATCTTCCGGTCGGATCAAGCGCCAGGGATGCCGGGCCCAACCCCGCATTGAACGGCGAGCCAGGCGCCTCGGCAATCGCGCCCGTCGAGGAGTTCACACGGAACACGCGAATTGTGCCGGTCGGCGAGCCTCCGTTTTCCAGCACAAACAGAAACGTGGGCGGAGCGTTTTGTGCCGCGACGGGCGGACACACTGCCGCAAGAATGAGGGCCAGAAATGCTGCTGCCATGAGTGCGCGCACAAGCGCCTCCCGATAAGCCGCCGGGGCTGCCAACGCACGCCCGTCGCGACCGCGTTCGGATGCCGAGGGATCTGAGGGCCGGAAACCGCGTGCTCCGGCCGTAAATTTAAATAGGGTTCAGAAAAGCCATCGTGCAAACTGGCTTCGCGCCGGATCCGGGAGAGGGACTTGCACCGGCAACCCGAATTCTAACCTGGACGGATTGCGGGAATCAACTGAAATTGTCACTGAACATGACAGACCACCAGCGAGAGGCGACAGTAACGCGTACTCCAGTTTTTCTCAGACCGGCGCCCTACTTCGCCAGGCTGAATTCGCGCCAGTGAAATTCAAACGAGGCATCGCGATGCGCCAGCAGATAGGAAACGCTGTGGCGGCCGGGATACAGGTGAAATTCGTGAGGAATCTTGAGGGCATCAAGGGTCTCGTGTAGCTCGGTTGCGCCGCGGTAGAAACCATAGGAATCTTCCGTGCCACAATCGAAATAAATCTTCATTTTTTGCAGCGCGGCCGTGTTTTTGCGCGCCAGCACAAACGGGCTATTCAGGTCCCAGAACGCTCGATCGATGGGATCCCCAAACACCTTGCCGAGCAGCGCCGCACCTAGATTCCCTGACGACGCCACGGCGCTGATTCCCTGTGGTGGGGCGCGCTCCAGCGCCCCGCTATGCGAACTGACCGAGCCAAACATCTCCGGATGGGCAAAGGCCATGCGCAGCGCGCCGTAACCACCCATCGAAAATCCGGTGATCCCGTGCGCGGCCCGCTCGGCGCGCACTCGGTAGGTGTGCTCGATAAACGGAACAAATTCCTTAACGAAAAAATCGTTGTAGGGAGTCTTGCCATCGCGCGCATTGATGTAAAACGTGTCCCAGCCATCCGGCGCTACCACCAGGAAATCACCCACCGCGTTTTGGCGCCGCAACTCCTGCAAGCTATTCCACTCCCCATCCAACGCCATCGACTGCTCGTTTCCTCCCAGCCCGTGGAACAGATACAAAACCGGGTATTTTCGCGTTTGGGCGTTCGCAGCTGAATAACTGGCAGGCAGGTAAACACAGTATCGAACGGAGGAATGCAAAAGTGCGCTGCGAAATGGCCGGCAGTCGGCTCGATCCTGCGCCTGCGCTCCGGCAACCGCCAGAAAGGACCCAAGCAGGATTGCTGCGATGCGCCACCAGCGCGATACATGAGGGAAATGAAACATAAATAATAAATGAGAGGAAACCATTGTAGGGTCGCAGCCTCGCCGAAACAAGGCACTTAAGCTGCCACCGCGTCTTACAGAATCCTTACAAGCTGTGCACGACTTCCTAACCATGGAAATCGCATCATGCCTTTGTAAGGCAACGGCTCAGTGGGTGCAATGCGCTACCGAGTGACCCAACGCACAGCATGCCCGCGCCGAAAGGGGGTCCAATGGCCCTGACGATTTTTCTGATGTTGAATGGCTTGGGCGTCGCTTTTCTGCTTTACGTGCTGGCGAACTTCTTAAAAGAGGGACACCGGCCGATGCGCGGTGACCGGATTGAAGCAATGGAATATCGCGGCCGGAGCCGTTCGGACGTGTTCGTGGTTACCCATCCCGTTTCCCTTTTCGCCCAAGGCGGCGTTTCGGTGATTCCGTTTCAGGAGCGCAAGCTGAAAATCACTCGCCGCCAGGCTGACAGGGTGGCCCGATCGAGGCGGCTTGGATTGACTGCGAATCTGTTTTCCACAAGGCAATGATACGTTCGCGGCCAGGATGCGGGATGTGACGCGCCCGACTTTGGGGTAAAGATGGAGGGACGGCCATGCTGGACACGATTTTTGCGATCTCGACGCTGGTCTTTTTTACGCTGTCGGTGCTGTACGTGAAATTCTGCGACGAACTGAGGTAGCGAAGATGCTTGACACGATTGTCTCGTTGGCGGTGTGTGTGGGATTGCTGATCTATCTTGTGTACGCGATGCTGCGTCCGGAAAAGTTCTGACCATGACAAACAACGGCTGGTTCCAAATCCTGTTCTTCCTTCTGGTGGTCTTGGCGATCACCAAACCGCTGGGCTCGTTCATGACGCGGGTATTCAACCGCGAAAAAACGCTGCTCGACCCGGTCCTGCGCCCGATCGAAAAGCTGGTGTACCGGCTGACGGGCGTCGATGAGACCAAGGAAATGCGCTGGACCGAATACGCTGGCGCCATGCTGATGTTCAGCGGCGTCACCATGTTGCTGACCTATGTGATCGAGCGCCTGCAGAATCATCTGCCGCTCAATCCGCAGCATCTCGCCGCTGTTGCGCCCGACCTGGCGTTTAACACCGCCGCGTCCTTCACTACCAACACCAACTGGCAGGCCTACGTCCCCGAAACCACGATGTCCTACTTGACGCAGATGGCCGCATTGGCCTACCACAATTTTATTTCCGCCGCCGTGGGCATCGCCGTGGCCATCGCCATTGTTCGCGGCATCGCGAGGCGCGAGCAGAACACCTTAGGCAATTTCTGGGTGGACATGACGCGCGCGACGTTCTGGGTGCTGCTGCCCGGCTGCATTCTCGGTGCGCTGTTCCTGGTCTGGCAGGGAGTGCCGCAAAACTTCAAGCCCTATGCCACGGCCGAACTCGTCGATCCGCAGACCGTGCAGACCACCGACTCGGCTGGAAAGAGCACCACGCAAATTGTCAAAGAACAGACCATCGCGCTCGGCCCGACGGCCTCGCAAGAAATGATCAAAGAGCTTGGCACCAACGGTGGCGGCTTCTTCAACGCCAACAGTGCCCATCCGTACGAGAATCCGACACCGATCACTAACCTGCTAGAGATGGTTCTGATCTTCGCCATTGGATCGGCGCTCACCTACACGCTTGGACAGATGACCGGGTCGCCGCGTCACGGCTGGGCGGTGTGGTGTGCCATGGCCCTACTTTTCCTTGTTGGCATAACAGTGGCCTATTCGGCCGAGGCTCGGGGAAATCCACTGGTCCAGACTTCCGCCAGCCATTTGCAGCCGGCTGGGAATATGGAAGGGAAGGAA
>DATGJQ010000048.1:0-31663 GCA_035295105.1 Candidatus Acidiferrales bacterium
AACGCCCAGGAAATGTTTTGTCAGCTCGATGGCATGCGCCTTGGAGTCCGCGCGAAGAATGGCGAACCCGCCGATCACTTCCTTGGTTTCGGCGAACGGTCCGTCGGTAACGGTCACCTGCCCCTTTGATTGCCGCACGCGCGCGCCGAGCGCGGTGGGCAGGCAGCCTTCCACCGCGATCAGATACCCGGTCTTGAATCCTTCCTCGATCAGCTTGCCCATCCGGTCCATTTCTTCCTGGGTCGGCGGGACGCCCTTTTCCACCGTTTGATAAATGCTTAGAAATTTCACGATCGCCTCTCCTTTGCCATTCGTCTGGCTAGCTCTGCGTCAGCTGCTTGATCCTTTGTTGCGCCTTCATAGAAATGTCGAACCGGCGAAATCGAAATCGACACCGCCGCGAAATTAATTTTCCGGCAAGCCCGAAATTTCCATCACCGGACGGATCTCCACGGTGCCCCAGCGGCCCGCCGGAATTTTCCCGGCGATGCTGATCGCCTCATCCAAGTCCCGGGCGTTAATCAGGAAATAGCCGCCCAACTGTTCGCGCGTTTCCGCGAACGGCCCGTCGGTGACCAGCCGCCGGTTATCGCGCACGCGCACGCTGGTCGCGGTGGAGGTCGGATGGAGCGGCCCCGCGCCCAGGTATTGCCCGCTCTTGCTGAGTTCGACGGCAAACCGCGCGGAGTCCCCGTAGCATTTTTCCCGTTCCGTCTCGCTCAGGCCGTTCTCATCCAGATAGATCAACAACATGTATTTCATTTCTGCCTCCCTATCGATAAGTCGAACGGAACCCGGCCAGATCGACATCTATATCAAAAAATTCATACAATCAGGCGTGCCCACCGACGCGAGCGCAGCAGCCAGGGCCGTAACCGAAGTCTACAGCTCCGATTGGGGGCGAATTGTCGCCGCATTAATCCGTCATTTTGGCGACTTCGATCTGGCCGAAGAATGCGCCCAGGAAGCCTTTGCGGCGGCAGCCGACCAGTGGCGGGAATCGGGCATTCCGGACGCCCCGCGCGCCTGGATCATCCAGACGGCCAAGCACAAGGCCATCGACCGCATCCGCCGCCGCGCCAACTTCGCCGAAAAGCTCGAATCCTACGCCGTATCCGGGATGGTCCGAGCCAGCTACGAACCGGACTACGACCACGGCGAGATCCCCGATGACCGGCTGCGGCTGATCTTCACCTGCTGCCATCCCGCGCTGTCCCCGGATTCGCAGGTCGCGCTGACCCTGCGCACGCTGTGCGGCCTCGAAACCGACGAAATTGCGCGTGCCTTTCTGGTTCCGGCCACTACCATGGCCCAGCGTCTGGTGCGCGCCAAGCACAAGATTCGCGACGCCGGCATTCCCTACGTGGTTCCGGGAACGAATGACATTGCCGAGCGGCTCGAGGCAGTTCTGACAGTGATCTACCTGGTTTTCAACGAAGGTTACGTGGCGACTCGGGGCGCCTCGCTCGTTCGAATCGATCTCTGCGCGGAGGCTATTCGCCTGGGCCGGCTGGTCATTGCGCTGATGGAGCCGCAAACGCAGGCCGAGGCCAAGGGGCTGCTGGCGCTGATGCTGCTTCACGATGCGCGGCGCGATTCGCGCCTCGATGACGCGGGAGAAATTGTAATCCTCGAAGACCAGGACCGCAGTCGATGGAACCAGCGGCAGATCGCCGAGGCTCTGGCTTTGTTGAAGGACACAACGCCAGGAGCGTCGGGCCCGTTCGCACTCCAGGCAGCGATTGCCGCGGAGCATTGCAAAGCGGCCCGTCCCGCCAACACGAATTGGTCGGAGATCGTGCGTCTCTACGGTGAACTGGAACGCGTGCAGCCTTCGCCGGTCGTTTCTCTGAACCGTGCCGTAGCGGTGGCCATGTCCGACGGACCTCAAGCGGGCCTCGCGGCGCTGGAAAGCCTCTCTGCCGCAGACGGTCTCGAGGACTACCACCTGTTCCACGCCGCGCGCGCCGACCTGCTGCGCCGCCTGGGTTCGCTCAACGAAGCCGCAACACACTATCGCCGCGCGCTGTCCCTGGCCACCAACGAAAGCGAACGCCGCTTCCTAGAGCGGCGGCTGCGCGAAGTGCAGTAAAGTCCAATGGAGCAGGCTTCACAGGTTGCGAAAAAAACTCACAACTGTCATTCCGAAGGGCGGGGTTTGCCCGAGGAATCTGCCTATCTCTAACATTTGCGAAAACAAAAAACCGGTGATTTTGTCATTCTGAGCGAAGCGAAGAATCTCTCTTCGATTTAAGTATGGGCAAAAAACAGGGAGAGATTCTTCACTTCGCTCAGAATGACGGCGTCGAGAGTTCCCCGCACCCTGTAAAAAGCGCAGCCTTACTGCTGCCAGCCGCCGCCGAGCGCCTTGTAAATTTGCACCAGAGCCAAAAGCTCGTTCAGCCGAGCCTGCGCCAGCCCCAGTTCCGCGGTGAGGTAATTCGTTTCATTGGTAAGAACTTCCAGATAATTCGTGGTGCCGGCTTGATAGCGCTTGCCGGACAGCTGTGAGGCATCCTGCGCGGCGTTGGCCAGCAACTCCTGCTGCGCGCGGAATTCCTGGTTCTGCTGGTAAGCGATGAGCGCGTCGGACACGTCTCGGAACGCGCCCTGAATCGTTTGCTGGTAGGTGAGCAGCGCTTCCTGCTGCTGCGCCTCGCTCAATCGCACGTTGGAGCGCAGCGCGCCGCCCTCAAACACCGGCTGCGTGATGTTCCCCGCGAAGGCCCACAATCCCGCGCCGCCGCTGAACAGGCTGCCGAGCGCCGAGCTGAGAAATCCTCCCTGCGCTGTCAAGGAAATGTCGGGATAGTACGCGGCGCGCGCGACGCCGATCCGCGCGTTAGCCGCCGCCAGCGTTTCTTCGGACTGGCGAATGTCCGGGCGCCGCTCCAGCAGAGCGGACGGCAAGCCGGCCGGAACCACCGGCGCGTGCGGCTGCTCGGTCAGCGCCTTTCCGCGCGGATCGATCGGCCCGGGATTATTTCCCATCAGGATGCTTAGATAATCTTCCTGCTGGCCGATGCGGCGTTTCAGATCGGCGATGTCCGCCGCCGCCGTGTAGACCAACTGCTCGGCCTGGCGCACGTCCAGAATCGAATTGATGCCGTGCTCCTCGAGCGTCTTGGTCAGTTCCAGCGATTCATTGCGCGAGGCCAGGGCCTTTTGCGAAATCTCGAGCTCCAGGTCAAGTTCGCGAAGCTGAAAATAAGCCGCGGCGACGTTGGATACCAGCGTCGCATTGACTTCCTGCCGCGCCCAGTCCGTGGCCAGCAAATTGGCGCGCGCCGCTTCCGTGCCGCGGCGGTATTTTCCCCAGAAGTCAGTGTCCCACGCGGCATTCCCGACGATCCGTCCGTAATTAAATGTGTAAGCAGGGATGGGTCCGGTGGCCGGGTTGCGCAAGCCGGTGCCGGTGGCGGCCACATTCGCGTTGGGAAGTTGATTGGCGCGCGCCAGCCCAACCTGCGCTTGCGCCTCCAGAACCCGCGCGGCGGCGATCCGCGTGTCATAGTTCTGTTGCAATGCGGTGCGGATCAACTTTTGAAGTTCAGCGTCCTGGAAGACATCCCACCATTTTTCGTCGCCCAGCGATTGTGTTGCTGCGGCCGCGCCGGCGGTGGGAGCCGCCTCGAGAGTCCTGTAGTTGGTGGGGACATCCGTGTTGGGCCGCTTGTAGTTGGGCCCGACGGTGCAGCCGGCGATGAACAAAGAAACTGCGCAGACCAGAGGCGCCGCAAGCACGCCCAACTGTGCGTGCGCCAACCGCAACACGCCGAATCCTGTCTTCCGGGAGGCGCGCATCAATCCGCCGCTCCGTCTTGTGTGGCCACCGCGCCGCGCGACGCCGGAATTTGCGTGTGTCCGGAATGGAAGAACGATGTGCGGTCCAGAACTTTTTCCTGGAACTCTTCGAGGTACAGATAAATGACCGGCGTCACGTACAGCGTGATGAATTGCGATACCACCAGTCCTCCGACAATCACCATGCCCAGCGGACGCCGCGACGCCCCGTCCGCTCCGTATCCTGCCGCGATCGGCACCGCGCCGATGACCGCGGCGAGCGTGGTCATCAGGATCGGCCGGAAGCGGTCCAGGCTGGCTTCGTGAATGGCGTTCTCCGCCGTCTCGCCGGCGTCCACCCGTTGCCGGGCAAAGTCGACGATCATAATTCCGTTTTTCTTCACGATGCCCATCAGCATGAACATGCCGACGAACGCGTAGAGCGAGGCCTGCTCACCAAAAAGGAATAGCGCCAGCAAACCACCGACCAGCGCGGTCGGCAATGTGGACAGCACCGTCAGCGGGTGAACGTAGCTCTCATACAGGATCGCCAGGATCACGTACATCACGAATACGGCCAGCGCCATCAGGATGGTGAGATCGCGCACTGTGTCGCGGAAGGTCAGCGCTTCGCCCTGCAGGCTCGCGCGAATGGTCGGCGGCACAATTTCCGCCTCGGCCTTGCTGATGAAGTTGGTGGCATCGCCGATGGCCACCTCCGGCTTCAAGTTAAAAAAGATGGTGACGCTGGTGAACTGGTTCAGGTGATTCACCGTCTGCGGTCCCAGCGAAGTTTTCCAGTCGACCAGCGAGTTGAGCGGCACGAGATTTTTACCGTCGTCCGAGCGGATGTACAGCAGGGCCAGATTGTCAGCCTGGGCGCGCTCGTTATCCTTCACTTCCAGAATCACCTGGTACTGGTCTTCGGGCTTTTTGATCAGGTACAGATAATTTTGTGAGTAAGCGTTGCGCAGCAAATTCAGAATGCGCGTTTCCGAAACTCCATAGGTTCGCGCCTGGTCGCGCCGAATATTGATTTCCAGGTTCGGAGTGTGATTGAAAAAGTCCGACGAAACGGTGGCGAACCCGGGATACTGCATCATCCGGCCCATGAGTTTCTGCGCTACGTCATATACCTGCGGCGCATTCACGCCTGAAACGGAATAGGCGTACTGCCCCTGGTTCTGGTTGGTCGCGCCAGTGCTGATATTCAGAACCGGCATGGGTCGCAGAAAAGCAAACACGCCGGGTATGGTGTTGAGCCGTCCCATCAGCCCGCCTACCACGGCCTGAATGGGCCCGCGTTTTTGTGGCGGGTAAAGGAAACCGAGAAGCAATCCCTGATTGGAAGCGAGGAACGAGCTGTTGCCGGTCAGCGTGAACGTTGCGCCCACCGCGGGATTCTGGCGCATGACCACGGCCGCCTGGTCCTGCAGCGCCTGCATCTGCTGGGGCGACGAGCCTTCTTTTCCGATCAACACGCCCCACACAAAGCTGCTGTCCCCGACGGGCAAAAACGCCTTGGGGATCGCGGCAAAAAGAAAAATCGTGCCGGCCATGCAAGCCACCCAGGTGAGGGCAGAGATCCAGCGGTGACGCAAAAACCACCACAGCGATTTGCCGTAAACGCCCAGCACGCGCTTTTCAACCGCTCCGCCCGCGCGCTCAATCCAGTTCTGCTTGATCCCATGCCCCCGCGGCTTCAGCAGGCGCGCGCACATCAGCGGCGTGAGCGTCAGCGAAACGAGGCCCGAAGCGATAATCGAAACCACAATGGTGATCGCAAATTCGCGGAAAATGCGGCCCACCAGGCCGGACATAAACACCAGCGGAAAAAATACCGCCGCGAGCGACACGGTCATGGAAAGAATGGTGAAGCTGATTTCCCGCGCGCTCTCGAGCGTCGCCTCCAGCGGCTTTAGTCCTCGTTCCATGAGGCGTACGGTGTTCTCCAAAAACACGATGGCGTCATCCACCAGGAATCCAATCGCCAGGGTTAACGCCATCAGCGAGAGGTTGTCCAGGCTGTAGCCCAGGACGCGCATGGCCATGAACGTCAGCAGTAGTGACAGCGGCAGGGCCACGGCTGGAATCAGGGTGTCGGTGGCCCGGCCAAGAAAAACAAAGATCACCGCGACCACCAGAACGAACGCGAACAAAAGCGTCGCCTGCACGTCGGCCACGGAGTTGACGATGGTCTGCGAGCGGTCGTAAATCGTGGTCACGCGCACGGAGCCGGGAAGTTCGGCGCTGATCACCGGCAGCAGATCGCGCACGCTCTTCGAGACGGCCACGGCGTTGGAGCCGGCCTGGCGATTGACGGCTACGACCACCGTGGCCGCCGGTTCGTCATACCCGCGCACCCAGAATCGCATCTTGATGCGCTCGTCTTGGACCGTGTCTTCCACCTGCGCCACGTCGCGCAAATAAACCGGCGCGCCATTGGTGCTGCTGACGATCAAATTTCCGTAATCCGCGGCATTCTCCAGCTGCCCGTTGGGCCGCAGCAGCGCCGTGCCTGATGCGCTGTCAAACTGTCCCGCGCCGGTATAGCTCGTGCCGTTCTTCACGGCTTCGGTCAGATCGTCGATGGAAATGCCGCGCGCCCACATTTTCGATGGATCGACCTTGATGCGCACCGCGGACTTGGTGCCGAACACGTTCACGCTGCTCACGCCGGGCAAAATGCTGATGCGCTGGCCCACCTGGGTGCTTCCGTAATCGTAGAGCCGGCCGGGAGTCACCGAATCGCTGGTCAGCGCGATGTACAGAATTGGCTGGTCGTTGGGATTGGTCTTCGAGTACGTCGGCGGCGACGGTAAATCCGTGGGCAGGCTGCCGGTGGCCTGGGAGATCGCGGTCTGCACATCGGTCGCGGCAGCGTCAATACTCTTGTCCAGCGCGAACTGCAGCGTAATGTTCACGTGGCCCTGGGTGCTGGACGATGTCACCAGCTCCAGGCCGTTGATCTGCATGAACTGCCGCTCGAGCGGCGTGGCGATGTTGTTGGCGACGGTGTCAGGGCTCGCGCCCGGATAATTGGCCTGCACCGAAATCACCGGATAGTCCACCACGGGCAGATCGTTTACCGGAAGGCGGAAATAGCTCAGCACGCCGAACACGATCACGGAAACCGTGAGCACCGCGGTCATGACCGGCTTGCGAATGAATGGTTCGGAAAGATTCATGATTGCCCCGCCGCCGGTGCCGCGGCCGCATCTGGAACTACCTTCACCTTGCCGCCTGGCATCACCGCCAGCTGGCCGTTCATCACCACGTGCTCGCCGGGTTGAAGACCCTGTTCGACGACCACCAGGTCCCCTTGCCGTTGTCCCAGCTTCACCGGCCTCAATTCCGCGGTGGAATCCTGCTTCACTACATAGACGAACGTGCCCTTGGCCGAATCCTGCGGCGCCGCTGCGGGCACCAGCACCGCCTTTGGCAAGGTCGCCAGGACCAGCCGCACGTTGACGAACTGGCCCGGCCACAGGTGGCGCGAAGCGTTTGGAACGGTCGCTCGCAGCATCACCGTGCCGCTGCTGCTCTGCACGGAGTTGTCGAGAAACGTGAGCTGGCCGATTTCGGGTTTGGCGTCGTCGGGCAGGCGCACTTCGACGCGCAGCGTGTGCTTGGCGGAGTTGCGCTGCACCTCGGAGAAATCGCTCTCGGTCGCCGTGAAGTCGGCGTAGATGGGATCCATGCGCTCGATGTTCAGCAGCGTGGTCATGTTGGCGGTCACCACGTTGCCGGGATCGACCAGCCGGTGCCCCGCGCGGCCATCGATCGGCGAGTGGATCGAGGTGTATTCCAGATTCAGGCGCGCCGATTCCACCGCCGCTTCGTTCTGCTTGACCTGCGCTTCGCCCACGTCCACCGCATTTTTCCGCGTGTCATAATCCTGCCGCGCGATGGCTCGGGACTCGACCAGGTCCTTGACGCGGCCGAACTCGATGCGCGCAAAATCCAGCGCCGCTTTCGATTGCGCGAGGTTGGCCTGCGCCGCGTTGAGCTGCGCCTGGAACGGCCGCGGATCGATGGTGAACAGCAAATCGCCCTTCTTCAAGTCCGCGCCGTCCTTGAAATGAATCTCGGTGATGGCGCCGGAAACCTGGGGCTGCACGGATACCACTTCGCGGGCCACCGTGTGGCCCACTTCATCGAGATACAACGGCACGTCCTGAGAGGTCGCGGTAGCCACCGTAACGGGAGAAGGGGGCCGTTCAAACGGCGGAGGATCTTTCTTGGCGCAAGCTGTCAGCAGAAGTCCCAAAACGCAGGCCAGATAAAATGTCTTGTTGCGGCGAAGCATCAATCTCCTGTCCCTACCCGCTAGTCTCGATTCGCAAACATATATAATACGACACCTTGAATCAGATGTATCAGACCGGGATTGGTGGCATGAATTTTGTCTGGCGGTTGTCTATTTTTCCAGGATGGAGATGATGGAATGGATGCCGGTACCGGCGCAAAGGCGGGTCACACGCTCACTCAATCCTTCAAGTTGGAGGGATTTTTACCGCGAGGCAAAAGCTGCAACTCGCATTCCTAGCGCGCAGGCGTGCGGAGGACTGTGGTTGGACAGCGGAAGAAAATTCCGCCCCGAAACTACTTCGCCGACGCCGCAGCCGCGGAAGACAAACTTTTCAATTCCTCATACGTGAAAACAACCTGCGCGGCATCCCCGCCCTCTTGTTTGCGCCCGAGCCCCAACACTCGCGAAAACCAACGCACTTCGGGTGGTGTAATCCCCAGCAGAACAGCGGCGCCGTGCTCATCAACGGTGGCATCTGGGCCTCGATTAGCCATAGGAGTTCCTCCGATTCCCGGGGGACGGGGTAATTACTAAATGGCAATTCGCGGGCCAGCAGCAGCGCTATGTTAACGGTCCTGGAATCAGCAGGTTGGGGTCACAAGGCGGATCGAGGGGGACAGCCTAGGCAAAAGATTGCACTTAAGGTAGGGTCATCTTCCCAAAAACTTTCACGGCAACGCACGAACCCCCGCTCGCTTCCGCAACCCCGGCGGTGGGGGGGCGGGCGCCTGAGGGGGGCCAATCGTCCAGGTTTCACAAGATCGCTAGACCGCGCCGGGCGGCGCGATCCGGGTCACGCCGAGGCGGACATCACGCGAACTTGCTGCTTGACGCATACCTTGTTGGTCAGTTCGATGAGCTGTTTCAGATTCCACCACTCTTCTTCGCTCATCAGCCTTCCCTCCGGGCTCGAAAAATAAATCGAGACGAAGCCTTCCGTGGAAAGCGGCGAACGGACAATCAACTGTGTTTTTTGATGTTCCGGCAATGGTTCAGGCATGGCCAATACCTCCAGATGGGCGCGGATTCTACCATGAAACCCCTATCCATTCTTTAACATTGCGTTAATAAAGTCAGCCGTGGCGCATGCTTTAGCTTGCGGAGATTCATTGCCGCCGTACCTAGGATTCCCGAATCCTGCTCCGCAAGCTAAAGTATGCGCCACCCGCCATCCTTCCCGCACTACTGCGCTTCAAATTCGCGGAAGCGCCGTTCCAGCTCCCATTGCTGCTGCGCTTTCTCACTAGACTTGAGAAACGCCGCGCACCCCGCCGATGGTTTTTCCGCGCCCAGCGCATCGGCAGCGCAAGCACCGGCGGCGCGAGTAAATACATCCGCCTCGCGCCACAGGCTGGCACCCGGAAGAAAAATGTGTTCGAGCCCGGTCCGCACCATCTGTTTTAAGTCCGCGTAGCTGAGCCCGTAAGTTTCTGCGGCGCGCACGTACTCGTGCGTCAGGTCGATGCGCGAGACGCCTTCGTCATCGGTGGAGAGCGACACCGGCACGTGATATTTGCGGTAGACCGGCAGCGGATGATCTTTTCCGCTCACTCCGAGGATCACGTCGTTGCTGGTCAGATTGATTTCCACCATCACATGTTTCGCAGCCATCTCCTTCAGCAAATCGTACGGGCGATCCTCGTACATCACGTCCACTCCGTGCCCAATCCTTTCGGAGTGGCCCAGTTCCACCGCGAGACGAATATGGCAGCACAGACCCTCCGGCGGCACCAGGCCCGGCGCAAGTTCTCCGGCATGAAGATTCATGTGCATCCTGGGATAAACGCCGTGCAGGTAGTCGATGAATTTCATCTGCCAGAGATAGTCGGCCATCGGAGTGGTGTTGTCTTCCGGCTGGACATAGGTAATGCCCACAAAGCGCGGATCGGCTGCGCCGACTTCAAACCCAAGAAGCGTCTGCGCAAAGACCATCTCCCTCGGGAAATCGCGCAGCACCTGGTAAATGTAGCGGATCGTGACGTTGCACGCGGGCGCCTGGTCCGGCATGCCGCAGTGTTCCATCGCGCGGCGCGTCGCCTCCGATGCATCTTCCTCGGCCCGCGCCACCTCCACGTCATCGCGCAAACCGCGCGCCAGCAATTCGTCCCGTAACTGCGCCAGATCCTCGCGCCATCCGATTTCCCTGGCGATTTGCATGGTGTGGCTAAAGTCCGGGGTCACCATGATTTCCAAATACTGCTCGTTCTGCGCCGCCGCGCGCGTGGCGATTTCGTCCAGCCATTCGCCGCCGTGGCGCGGGCTGGTGATTTCAAACTTATCGAAGGTCTCAAAAAAACGGTCGTGGCCGCTCTTCCCGGTGGTGGGTACAAAACTGCGCATCGAAAACGCGTCGACCAGCGCGTCATGCAGATTCTGGTCCACCATCGCCTGCGCCGCCGCTACCTGGCCCGCCCCGCAGGCCGGCTGCGGCACCACGATCGCATACGTCGAAAGATCCACGCACATCCCATCGTCGGCATTTTCGTGAATCCACGTCTCGGCGTAGATTCCGCCGAACTCGTGGTAATGCAGGTCCGATCCCTTAGGCATGCGCCGGAGAAACGCTTCCAGCTCCAGCGGGTTTGCCCGCGCCGCATCGTAAGCGCGCGCGGCGCGCTGCTCACCCGTCCCGGCGGGCGCCGCGGCGGATTCGGGAGCCGCAGTCTGCCCGGCGGCAGGCAAAGCCCATGGCAGCCCAAGCGCCGCACCGAAGACGCAGAATAGCAAAAGAAAATCCAGCCGTAGATTTCTGATGCGGGACATATTTCGTGTCCTTTCATCGGAATCCGCCAAAACATCGCGGTGCGAAGTGTAGCGCCCGCCTTCAGGCGGGCATTGGCTGCGGCAAACCACGCGCCATTCAAGAATCCGGTCAGACTCAAACGGAATCCGAGTTTACATCACTGTTCGTTCAGCAGGGATTTAGGAAATTCACGATAGGCAGCAGACCGAACAAGCCGTACTCCGCGGACACCACAACGCGTCCAGCGCACCGCCCGGAAGCCATCCCACCGAAAGCCATCCCAAGTGATCGGGAAATTCACACTACCAGCAGATCGGGAAAATCAGGGGAACAACCAGTCAGATTCAGGCCTTTGCCGCTTTAGCAAAGCCACCCTGTGGATACCAGCTTACCGGAGCAGACGCCGCCGGAAACGATGCCGTCTCGGGTACGCCCTCAAAATCCACGATTTCACGGGTCCGGTACGGCTTTTCCTTGTGGCAGCACGGGCAGCGAAGATTGAAAACCTGTGATTTCCGTTGCGAAGATTCCGTTGCGTCGTCGGTATCTACGATCCCTGGAACGGGGACCGGCGCTTTGCAATGCAGGCATACGACTCCGCGAAAAGTTGGGCGCTCGGTGGTGGTCATCATGATGTCATCCTCGCAAACACTAATTTTCATCCAAGGGGATCGCATCAATGCTACCCCAAACGCCCACCCGTGGCCAGTAGCCATCGCCGAATTCTGTGGAAATGAGCGGAAAACGGCGTGAGCAAGCAATATATCTACTATCTATATGATTTTAATTGGCTTAGTGTTAATCACATAGCGGCCATTGATCAGTCCCAATATGGGATTCTTACGAAATCTTTATGAATTTGGTCCAGGTCGCAATCGTGCCGGCAGGGTTGGATCGACCACGCCTTGGAGCTTTCCGCAGTTGGCTCGGCGCGCCAAGCCGAGGACCATAGTGGAACTATCCGAACAAAGTGCGGCAACCGCGGGCATCATGACACGGCAGTAGCCCTGGCGTTATAATCTGCCCGCGGGTTTGGCCGTTCCCCACGAGCCAAGAGTGATTGAGACCCGTCACTTCTGGAGGTGCACTGTGATCTGCACGAATTGCGGCAGGGAAATCCCCGAATCGTCCAATTTTTGCTCGATCTGCGGCGGTCGCCAGCGCCAGCGGACATCCCACAAGCAGCTGGTGCTTTCCGCCACAGACAAAAAGCTGGCGGGCGTTTGCGGAGGGATCGCGGCCTATCTCGACGTTGATCCCACAATTGTGCGGCTGATCTGGGTGGCGCTGTCTGTGGTGCCTGGCGGCCTGGTGGGCGGCGCGATCGCCTATTTTCTGGTGTGGATCATCATTCCCAAGGCGCCCGCGTTCAGTTCGTCCGCGGCCAGCGCCGTGATCGATCCAGCGCCGAAAGCCAGCTGATTGTTCTCCCGGCTGGCGGAGGTGATGTTTCGCAGCTCGCCGTTGACTCGTGTAGCGCCCGCCTTCAGGCGGGCATCCGCGGTACGCCTACAGCACGCCCCGTTAAAACTCCACATGCAGGCGCGCCGCGGGCGCCAGTAACGGACCGCGATCGCGATTGTATCCGGGATTATTGACGTGCTGCAGGTCCAGCGCCGCGAAGATACCGCGCCACACGTGCGCTGTGTAGTAGCCCTCCACAATATTTTCCCGCCCGTAGTTCAACTGCCCGTCGCCCAGAAGAAAGCCGACGCCGCCGAGCGCCAGATACTGCTGGTGGTCTCTGGAAATTCCGTTGGAAATAAACGCAGCGCCGGCGCGATCCAGTTTTCTTTTCCATCTTGCGCCCTGTGCGCCCGCGCCAACTTGCACCGTCTGATCGACTTCGGTATATGCGTACGATTCGTGCTGGCCTTCGTTCCATCCCCACCGGGCAAAGAGTCCCAGCCAATCGTTCAGCGGCTGCTCGAGGTTCACGCCGAATCCGTATTTGATTGTGGTCTGCAGGGAGTGCGCGGTGATTTCCGGCCGCGGTGTCTCTCCCGCCAGAAAATCCGCGACCGCCACGCGATAAATCCCCATGTTGGCGTGGTTCGCGTAGCCCAGCAGGCGCACCACCGATTCGCGCTTCGGCGCGAACGAATGACGCAATTCGAGTTCAACATTTTCGGCGTGGGCGCGGCCGAGGTCGGCATCCAGATTGATGCCGTTGGCCACTTTGGGCATCAGCGCTTCCGCGAATCGCAGCGCCCAGTGGCGATCGTCGTACTCCACCATCGCCGCGTAGGTGAATCCGCGGGTGTCCGCGGCATAGTCATAAGCCCCGTTATTGTCGAGCGTCCAGTTGAGGAATTGAAAATTACTGTCTGTCCCGTAGGTGTTGAGGTCGAAAAAATCCACCACGCTGTATTTCCCGAAGCGGATTTCAATCCGCCGCACCGGCAGTTGTGTGAAGAGCGACAGCGGCGTTCGCTCTGCAGCCGCCTTCTCACCGCTAAGCGGAATAATCTGATGCCACATCAGCCGCGCCACATACGGCGCCTTGCTGAGCGTCGGATTGCGCACCACGTCCAGATTCGTAAAGCCGGCGAGGCCGAGCGCCTCTCCGATCCCGTGTCCCCCCGTTTCCTGAACATCGCACAAGAATTCCGTCGTGCTGCTTACCTGCACGCCGGTCAAAAGCGTCAGCACGCGCGAACTGGCATCCTGCGCTTCGGGCGACAGGCTGTTCGTTCCCTGGTAGGGAGAACGAAACGCGGGGTGCCACTGCGTGATGATGTTGGCCTGGCCGGAAATCCAGAAGCGGCTGGATTCGGAGTGCGGAAACATGGTCGCGGGATCGCTGGAAGGCGATTCTTCCGCGGGGGTTGAAGCGGATGGACCCGACGCGGGACCCGCCGGAGTAACCTGCGCACGAATGCCCGGCGATGTGGCTAGACACAACCCCAGCGACAGCAACAACGCGAATTTGGCCTTCCTCCGTTGCATCGTTCCCCTTAGATCGGCATGTCATTCGAATCGAACATTAAATCATGGCCTGCGGTGATGCTGAGATGAACAGACAGTTAAAATGAGGGCGCCATGATTGATTCCGGCCTGCTCGGTTTGACCTTCCCCACCGGAGCGAGCGTGAACTGTTCACAGCGGCGTGTGCTATGCTCGCTCGGAGTGAAGGTTCGGGAGGCTCAAAGTACCCGAAGGTTCCGGTTCTGGAACTGGCAGATCCATATGGACTGAAAATCCTTTTGGGCCGTGAAAGTTAGGCCTGAAGTCTGATACCATACCCCCATAGGGTAGTCAAGAAAAATGTCCCATTTATCGAGAGAAAAGCTGGATTTGCTGAACCGCACCAAGAAAATTGTGGGGCAGCTGGAAGCCGTCGGGCGCGCCCTGGATCAGGATGAGCCTTGCGCCGAGGTCCTGCAACGGCTGGCCGCGGCGCGCGGAGCGATCAATAGCCTGATGGGCGAGCTGATGGAAGACCACATCCGCAATCACATGCCCCGCAACACCAAGTCTTCCGAAGACGCCGCCGAGGACCTGGTAGAAATTGTCCGCACTTACTTGAAGTGAGCAGCCGTTCAGGCCGGGAAAAAACGCAAGATGTCGTCATTCGGAGCGAAGCGAAGAATCCCTCCGTATGTTTTTTCTTACGCCACAATCGAAGAGGGATTCTTCGCTTCGCCCAGAATGACAGTACGAAACATTCTGACCGCGGTCTGTCTAGAGTCTCGGCCGCTTCTCGCTGCGATTCTCGTCTGCGAAATTTTTCGATTGCGCGACAGGCAGGCTGAAAAATTTTGGCGGGTTGGGTAGCACGCTTACAGACCCGATTTCTCGGGGCCGTCGTCCCCGCAGCGCAACTCCCAACCCACAGTGAAACAAATTTTCTCAGCGCGGGCCGGGTGTCTCAATGGCCTACTCGCTTCATATTTTTTGGGACCAGGGTTGTAGTACCAGGTCGGCCGGGAAAGGACTGCAAACGACAAATCAACTTCTATGCGAAAGAGACGCAGGCAGGAGCTAACGAACACGAACGGAAAGAGTTAAGGCGCGAATACATCACTCAACGACAGCGATTTTATTGGCCAGGGAAAGCGGCATCCACAGGCGGCCCTTGGCGTCCCGAGTCACGTTGCGCACAGAGGAGTTTGGCGCCGGCATCGGGAAGGTCCGGAACACCTCGACCAGCGGATCGAAGCGCACCAGTTGGTTGGCGGCCGTCCCGCTTTCCTCATACCAGATTTTTCCGGAGGAATCCGCCGCGATCCCATAGGGTTCGGAATGGCTGCCGGAGGGACTGTCCCACATCTTGAATTGCTTGTCGGAAAGCCTCAACCGCCCGAGCCGCCCGCCGTTAAAATCGGTGAAATAAATCGCCCCACGCACCACAACCAGCCGCCGCGGTCCCACGCCCGGCTCCGGGGGCGTGTATTCCGTGATCGAGCCGCTGGCCGGATCGACGCGGCCCAATTTTCCGCCGGTCAGCTCACAGAACCACAGCCCGCCATCCTCCGCAGAAACGATTCCGTACGGATGCGCGTCCTGCGTCGGCACGCCGTACTCGGTGATTTTTCCGCTGGCGATATCCAGGCGTCCGATCACATTGGCGTCCTGCGCGGTGAACCACAGCGCGCCGTCCGGACCAAACACCGGCGTGTGCGGATCTTTCGCCGATGGCGGCGTGAATTCCGCGATGGCTCCGGACTTGGGATCGAGCCGGCCGATTTTCCCGGCATAGTTTTCCGTGAACCAGATGTTGCCCAGCGCATCGGACACAAGGCCGTGCGGGCCGGAGTCCGGCGTGGGCACCTTGTAGAGTTTCCATTCGTGAGTATCTGGATTGAATCGCGCCAGATGTCCGGTCTCCTGCAGCGTGAACCAGACATTGCCCTGCGGGTCCACCGCGGAATCGTGGGGCAGGGCTCCCGAAACGGGCACTTCCCACGCGTGCATCAAGCCCTTTAACTCGACGCCCGCTGCGACCGGAGGTTCTTTGAACGTCAATCGCAGAGTCACATTCGCAGTCTCCCCGGGGCGCACGGAAACGTTGTGTTCCCACTCAGACCACGTCCCGCCGGCCGATGCGCGGAAATCGTAGGAGCCCGTGCGCAGGGGATCGAGGTGAAATCGTCCCTGGGCGTCGCTATGCAAAACGTGGGGCGTTTCGCCGTCGGAGGCTTGCCAAAGCACTTGAGCCCCCGCCACCGGCGCACCCTTCGCGTTCACGACTTGGCCAGTCAGGCTGCCGGGCTTCAGCTTCGGCTGCTTGGGTACCTGCGAGTGCAACAGGGCCGGCACACCAGCAGCGGCGCACAAAAGCATCATGATTTTCAGCCGCATGCGTCGCATTGCCAGTCGCCTCCCGTCCTCCAATTTTACCTTGAGGCGTTCGAACAGGGCGGGCGGATCACACAGCACGCGGCGCGAATGATACGGGGCAAGTAGGACAAGCTTCACAGGCTGCCGAAATAGTCAGAAGTTGTCATTCTGAGCGAAGCGAAGAATCCCTCCGTGGTTCTTTGCCGGTAGTTAGATCGAAGAGAGATTCTTCGCTTCGCTCAGAATGACAAAACTGGATTCTCTCCGCCGCCAGTTCAGCCTGTCGCGTTCCGCGAGGCCACGCAAGTCGGAACCAGGAGCGACTTGTTACCGGGCATTAGTGTGAGGGATAAGCGGCAGCCAGATTGTTCAACTCATTGCGAAGGATCTCAATGGACTGCGGCGGCGGACCGACGCGGCGATAGTGGGCGATCTCCGAGTGTTCATGAATGCCAAAGGGCGACAGGAATTTGCGGCCGTCCACATTGTAATGAAACTGCGTAGGCAGCCAGATGCCCGGCGCCACTTCTTCCTGCACCATCAGCACGTGGCCGCCGTGATAAACCTTTCCGGCAATACCCGCGGCGAAGGAAATGTCGGTGGCGATATCCGCTTCGAGGCGTGCGAACTGGGCTTCGTTTTCGTCCACCCAGAGGACCGCATGGCAGTGCGGGAAGATGGTGGCGATCCGGTTGATCGGCTCATATTCCGGATTCGGATCGAGCAGGAATTTCGTGTACGTGTGCGCGCCTTCCGCATCGTTGCGCGTTTCGCGGCCGGCAAACGTTACCAGGAACGCGTTTGCCGAGGTGTCCACGAGTTCATCATGATCGTGGCGGCGTTTTTGGAATTTGGCTAGATCTTCCTTGTAGCGGTCGTTGGGATTGATCGCCACCTTCAGCACGTTGACGGCGACTTCCAATTCGTGGCGATAGGTTTCCGGCGGGACCGGCGATCCGTTTTCCGTGGTCTTCAACTTGATGCTTCCGGTGGAGGACGGGACGATGCGCTCGGTGATGTCGGTCAGAATCTCGGCGTTCTCCGCCTTGCGGACTACGGTGTGCTCGGTGCGCTCGAATTCGTCCAGCGCGTGATCGTCGCGATGCTGGTTCTCGATCGAGCGCATGATCAGCGCGTGAATCTGCTCAGGGGTGGGAGCGGGATTGCCGGTGACCACCGGACCTTGGCCGCCAGGCAGCGCCTCGGCGCTGCGCGCGCACAGCCAGCACGCCAACGCAACAGTGCACCCGGCCAGCGCTGCGATATGTCGTCTGCGAATCATAGTCGCCCGGCGCTGCCGAGTGGGACCGGGGGCCTCCGCCTCGCCTAGGTCTGATTCTACGGCGAATCGGGCGGTTGTACCGGAGGAAGTTATAGAACCGGCATCCAGTCGGTCAGGTGTTGCGGTTTTGCCGAAAAATCGCAGGCCGGATTACGGCTCAGATCTCCTTGGAGTGTGGGTTTTGCGATTACCACAACGAGGGTAGCCTGCGCTGCAGTGTACAAACCCGCACAGCGAAGAGTCGCTGTGCTACGTAGGAATTAAAACGGGCGCCTTCGAAAGTTCCGAAGGCGCCCGCGTTTCGATGTTCGGTTGTTCTACTGTCCCTTTGGAGAAAACGCCGGCGTGATCGTCAGTGTAAAGCTGCGTCCGGGCAGCAACGTCAGCAGGTCCGCCGGGCCGGGCGCGAACTTCGCGGTGGCATTGGCGAATTGCTGGTCGCCAACGATTCCGCGAGTGTCGAACAGGTTGTTCACGCTGAACTTGATTTTTGATTCCGAGAAGTGCGAAGTGTTCTTCAACGAGAAATTGATGTAGGCGTTGGTGATGCTGAAGGGATTGATGGGAATCACCTGGTTGGCCACCTGCCCGCTGGCCAGGCTCAGGTCGTTCCACATGGGGCCGACGCGCTTGTCAAAAATGCCCAACTGGAAGCGCTTCTGCTGGTAGGTCAGGCCGAAGGCCTCGGTGTTGGAGGGCGTGTTGGCCACCCAGAGACCGTAGTTGGGATTGGGCGACAGGCCGCCCTTGGCGTTGGGAACGAGTCCGGTGACGTAATTGGCTTTGCCCACCGTGCCGTTCACATAGAAACTCAATCCGCGGGAGATGTAGACGTTCGCTTCCCCCTCGAATCCACGGGTCACGGCGTCGCCGGCCGTTACGTAGTCAACGGCGGTGGCGTTATTCGAATCCGGAATCGAAGTGTAGGCATTCTGGAATCGAATGTAGTAGGTGTCCGCGTTCAGCGTCACCTTCCGCAGTTTCACAACCGTTCCGGCCTGATAGGTGGTGACGCCGGTCGGCTTGGGAGTGTTCAACACGTTCCCGCCGGCCACGTCGAACACGCCGCTTGGCGGAATAATCGTGCCCAGGCCGTACTGTCCGTAAATCGACCAGTTGCTCAGGATGTGATAGTTGGCGTCGAACGAAGGCAGGTAGGAACTGTAACCCGCGCTGTGATTCGTGGAGGGCGCGCCGCCGATGCAGGTCACGGTCGCCTTGGTTCCCGGCGACAACACGCCGCCGAGGCAGCCGACCGTCTTGCCATTGTCCTGAAACTGCGTCAGGTTCTGATTGAAATAGGAGTATTTGAAGCCGGCGGTGAGCGTGAGCCGCTGCGTCACGTGATATTCGTACTCGGCGAACGGCTGGTACGAGTTGGTGTAAAAGCGCTCATGGAAATTGGGCAAAATGGCGTCCGCGCGATTGACCGGGTCCGAGGGAATCTGGAAGCGATTGGTGGTGGCCCACTCATACCAGAGCCCAGTGCGGAAAATTCCGTACTTGGAAACCTGGCTGATGGTGGATGTCTCGCCGTACTTGCGATAGCTGTTGAGCTTGTCCACCGCGCTGAACGGCGTGACCGGGGCCTTGGAAGGAGTGGTGCTGAAGGTCAGTCCATCGGCGTTCAGTGTCGGGTTGTTGTAATACTGCGCGTTGTAGTAGCTGAGCGTGTAGGGCGTGAAATTGCTCTCCCAGCCGTGGCTCCACTGCTTCGACCAGTTCACGTACTCAAAATCCGTGGGAACATGGTAGGTATAAAAATGGTAGTTGAGCGGATAGTTGCAACTGGTCTGGACCACGCAGGTGCCATTGGGATTCAGTTCGGCAGGATTGTTGTCGCTGCTCAGCAGGAAGTTGTAGCCGTACGTGTCAATCTGGCCGCGCGTCGGATTGTTGTTGGGCGTGTTGCTGTCCAGCCAGACCACGCCGCTGAAGCCGGTGAGAACGTTGTTTTCGGAAAATTTGTAGACATACTTGAGCATGCCGGCGTTGCGCACCTGAAAATTATTGGTCTCGAATCCGTTGGATTGCAGGTGCTGGACGTCGACCATCAGGTTGGATTTTTTCCCGCCGAACGCGCCGGAGTTTACGGTCAAGTCGTAGAGATAAGTGTTGAACGATCCGTAGGACACGTTGCCCTGGATAAGCGGCGCGGAAGTCAAATCCGGGGAGAGCAGGTGAATCGACCCGCCAAAGGGCGTCGGGCCCGTCGTGGAGGCCGTTCCCGGGCTGCGATCGAAGTCGACGCTGCCGTTCCACGGGTCGGGAAAAAACGCCCAGGTGTGGTGCGTCGGCGTGTTGGTGTCATAGAACGGCACGCCGTCAAAGTCGATGTCGTAGTCGCCGTCGGGAAATCCACGGAAGAATGTTTTATCCTGGCCCAGGCCGATGCCATTGGAACTGACGCTGAACGTGCCCGGAGCCATTTCCACCAGCTCGCCGAAGTCGGCCAGCGGCGAGGTAAAATTCTGCACGAAAATCGGAGTAATCTCGGTTCGCGCGGACCGCGCTTCCAGCAGGCCGTCCATGGGCGCGTGCTGCGCCGCGATGGAGCCCGACGAGGCGGCTTCAACCGTGATGGCGTCACTTACGCTGCCGAGGGTTAGGGCGATCACCAGATCTTCCGCGTGATCGGCGGTGGCCTTCACCGCTGTGCGGGTGGCCAGCGCAAATCCTGAAGCGGATACTTCCACCGTGTAATTGCCTGACCCCAAACTAGAAATCGAAAATTTTCCGGCCGCGTCGGTGACCGTTCGGGACTCGGCGCCGTTGGACTCGCTCCGAACGACAACCGTGGCCCCTTTTACCGCGCCCCCGACGGGATCCTGAACCGTGCCACTGATGACTGCGGAATTCTGCTGAGCGCGCAGCCGGCCCGGGCTTGCCGCCAAGATCAGAATAATGACACCCGCAGCGAAACCTAAAAACCTGCAAATCTTGTTCATCACACCCCTCCACCAAGTATGAAATCTGGGCCGACATCTTGAAGAGGCAGTGTTACGGTTGCGCTTCGGGAATGCGAACGGCAGATGAAAGGATCGGGAATCCGCATCGCTTCTTTGGATCACGCAGATCGAAAATTTGGACCGCCGACGGCATACCTGCAGCACCCGTCCTCGGCAGCGCCCGTTTTTATCGGAGCGCGAATCGGCGAACAATAAATCTTTCGAGAATTTAGCTTTTGGTGGAGAAAGTAAGAAGGGGGCGATCCAGGTCGATTCGCCCCCTGTCTTGGCCCGGCTTGTCGGAGGAAAGCCGGGCGTTACAGCCTAGATGTATTTGGTGAAACCCAGGTTTCGTAAAAAAGTTGCGGAAAGACGCTAAAGTTAACGGAAGGAGCCTGAATTTTCCACAGGCGCCCTGCGGGTGATCCACAGGATTCGATAAACCCAGGGTTTACTGAGGGGTAGCTGCAACCCTCCGGTCAGGTACAAACCCAGGCGTAGCTCTTTAACATTCCTTCCACACTTCGCGTTTTGCACTCGGAGCGCATACAATGGCCGCTTCTATGGCACGCCACGATGAGCCGCGAGCACCGGTCACGGAAAGCGAAGTTCTGGCGCAACTCGCGCGGTCCCGCGGGCCGCAGAGCCTTCGCGAGATCGCCGCGGCTTTGAATTTGCGCCATTCGGGGCGCCGCGCGCTGGTGAAGCTTGCGCGAAAAATGAAAAAGCGCGGGGAGATCCACGAATATCCCAACGGGCGAGTGGGTTTGCCGAAGGAAAAGAAAGCCGCGCAAGATGCACAGCCTCCGCAGCGAAGCGCGCAACAGCCGAAGATCGAATCGCGCCGCGGCGGTTCGCAGCCTCGCGCCGAATCGCGGCCGGCGGTCCGACCCGAGGCGAACCAGCTGACCGGGCGGCTGGTCGCGCACCGCGACGGCTACGGTTTCGTCGTTCCGGATACTCCTCGAAAAGATCTGGAAGGCGACCTGTTCATCGGGCGCGATGCCATCGGCGACGCCATGCACGGCGATCACGTGCTGGCCAGCATCGAGCATCGCAAGCGCTTTGGCGACGGCGCCGGGCGCGCCGAGGGCCGCATCCTGCGGGTGATCAACCGCGCGCACACGACGGTGGTTGGGCTTTTCCGTTACGGCTCGCGCGGAAATACGGTCGCGCCCTACGAATCGCGGCTCACCCAGGAAATTATTATTCCGCCGGGCGACGAATTGACGCCCGAGCTGCAGGGGAAGCTGGGCGGGCATCCGCCGAAACGCGGCGCGCGCCTGCTGGAACTCGACGGCGCAGTCGTCAACGTGGAGTTGACCCGCTTTCCGCGCGGGGGCGTGGCTGCGGCGGGGCGGGTGATTGAAATTCTCGGGCGTCCCGGCGAATTCGGCGTGGACGTTGAGATCCTGATTCGCAAACACCACCTGCCGCACGAATTTTCCGTGGAAGTGCTTGCGGAGGCTGCTGCCGCGGCGCATCCCGTGGGCGAAGCGGAGATCGCCGGGCGGCGCGACTTCCGCTATTTGCCGATTGTCACGATCGACGGCGAAACGGCGCGCGATTTTGACGACGCGGTGTACGTGAAGCGCCTGGACACCGGAAACTGGCAGTTGCAGGTTCACATCGCTGACGTGTCTCACTACGTGCGGCGCGGATCGGCGCTAGACCGCGAGGCGCGCCTGCGCGGCACTTCCGTTTATTTTCCAAATCGCGCTGTGCCCATGCTGCCGGAGGAACTGTCCAACGGGATCTGCTCGCTCAATCCCCGGGAAGACCGCCTCGTGATGAGCGCGATCCTGGAAATCGATCCGTTCGGCGAGATTGTCGGGTCGGAATTCGCGCGCGGCGTGATTTGTTCGGCCGAGCGCATGACGTATACCGCGGTGAACGCCGTGCTTCAGAACGATCCGGCGGCCACCTCGCAATACGCGCATCTTGCCGAGCATTTCCGCGACATGCGCGATCTGGCGCTGATCCTCAACGGTCGGCGCGCGCGGCTTGGCTCCATCGATTTCGATCTGCCGGAACCGGTCATCGAATTCGACCCGCAAGGCCAGATGATCGGGATCGTGCGCAGCGAGCGCAACATCGCGCACCGCCTGATTGAGGAATTCATGCTGGCCGCGAACCAGGCTGTGGCGCGTTACCTCGAATCGCGCGGCATCGGATCGTTGCACCGCGTCCACGAAAAGCCGGACGCCAAGAAAATCCTGGAGTTCGAGGCCCTGGCGCAGACTTTCGGGTATTCGCTGGGCGTCGAAAACCTGGCGGAGCGGCGCATTGAGGTGAAACATGGAAGCTCGCGCCCTTCGCAGCGATTCGATCGCGGCGCCCGGCACGGCCGCCGCGGCGCGGGCCGTGAGAAACCGATGACCGTCTCGCTGCCCGGGGTGATGGAAATCGCCATCCGCCCGTCGCACTACCAGCGCCTGGCGGAAAAGCTGGCTGGCAAACCGGAGGAGCGGATCGTCTCCTACCTGATGCTGCGCTCGCTGAAGCAGGCGCGCTACGCCGCCGACGCGCTCGGCCATTTTGCGCTGGCCTTTGACCAGTACACGCATTTCACTTCGCCCATCCGCCGGTACCCGGACCTGATCGTGCACCGCATTCTGAAGTGGGCGCTCGATCATCCGGAGACGAAACCTGTTCAGCCCGCCGTGCCGGGCAAGAGCGAAGCCACATTCGGCCCGTACCGCGGCGCCGAACTCGAAGCCATCTCCGCCGAAACCTCCGAAACGGAACGCCGTGCCGAAACCGCGGAGCGCGAGCTGATGGCCTGGAAAACCGCGCAGTTCATGGAGCAGCATCTCGGCGAGGAGTACGACGCGCTGATTATTTCCGTGCAGAAATTCGGATTCTTCGTGGAGCTGACGGAAATTTTCGTCGAAGGGCTGGTTCCCATCGACCGCATTGAGGAGCTTACGGGCCAACACGTTTTCTTCCGCGAGCAAGACCACGCCATCGTTTCCGGAAGCGGCCACGCCGCGCAGCGTTCTGCGCCGCACGAGCCTGGGAAAAAGAAAAAATCCGGCCGCGGCTCCCCGCAGGCCGGCCACATCTGGAAGCTCGGCGACCTCATCCGCGTCCGCGCCGAGCGCATCGACCCCACCCGCCGCCGCGTGGAGTTTTCGCCGCTGCCGTGATAACGGGTCGCGACGAGTTTCTGTCTGGGCGTTATTCTTGTTCGGCATCGAGTCGCGGTGCCACCAGGTGACGTCTATGCTACGGTTTGCCGCCCTCAGTCTTCTCTTCGTATCGTTTCATGCCGCGCGCTGCGACGCGCAGGAAGCCGTCTCGGTCACTCGTACCGATGGAGCGGAGACCGTGCTGCGTGTCTATCGTCCGGCCGGCGTTTCGGGAGCGTCTACGTGCGCGCCGCTGGCGGTTTTTTCTCCCGGCCTTGGCGGAACGGAAAATGGATATCCGTATCTCGGCGAGGGCCTGCGCGACAGCGGATGGCTCACGATTGTCGTGGGGCACAAGGAGAGCGGGCCGAAGCCGATGATGGGCGCGGTCTGGAGATCGGGAATGCACAACGGCATGCTGGAGATGGTGACCGATCCCGCGCTGTATCGCGACCGGCTGATGGATATCGGAGCGGCCCTGAAGTGGGCGAACGAGCAGTGCCACCGCCCGTTTCGCGCGTTGCTCGGGCACTCGATGGGTTCGGAGACGGTGATGTTTGAAGCCGGCGCCGCGAACAAACTTGGCGTGCGCGGAGAAGATCGCTTCGACGCTTACGTGGCGATCTCCACTTCGGGGCCCGGCTCGATTTTTCCCGAGCATGCCTGGAACAAAATCGGCAAGCCGCTCTATGTTCTGACCGGCACGGAAGACAAGGGCCTCGAAGGCGGCTGGCAGTGGCGCACCGCTCCCTTCGATGACCTTCCCGCCGGATGCCACTGGCTCGGCGTGATCGACGGCGCGACGCATTTGAATTTCGCGGGAATCGGCATGGCCGGGAAAACCAAGCGCGTCACGCTGGACAGCGTCCGCGCGTTCCTCACGGGGGCGCGCGACGGCTATTGCGTCCCGCCCGCAGCGGAAGCCGGGCTGCAGTTGCGATCGAAGTAATTGCTTTTGGGAAGGCCCCACCCATGCGGTTCTGTTTGTCCAGCCTGGAAGGTCGGACCTCCTGAACATAAAATCGAAGTGAACACGAAATCGAAGTTCGAGACCGTTTGAAACCAGGACGGTGCCCGCGCGGGGGCTTGACTTGCCTCTGCTTCCTGACTTAAGTTCGCCGGCAAGGCCGTACTGCTTGGTAGCTTCAAGTCTGCGCTGTCGGAGGATGACTATGCGTCGCAACGTTTTTGTTCTGGCATGTCTCGTAGTGTCTGCAACAGGCTTTGCGCAAACGAAGGCGCCCGCGAAAAAAGCGTCGGCGGCGCCCATGGCGATCGTTGTGCCTTCGGGTTCGGAAAAGTGGGGCGATATTCCCGCAGCGGCCATGGTGGGAACGCCGTCCGTGGAAATGGGAGGCAAAGTGCAAATGGCAGTCGTGCAGGGCAATCCCATGCAGGCGGGAGCGCCTTACACCGTACGGCTCTCTTGCACGGATGGGACGAAGATCGCGCCGCACTGGCACCCTACGGCGGAAAATGTGACCGTGATCAAAGGCACTTTTGCACTAGGCATGGGCTCGAAATGGGATCAAGCGGCTCTGAAGGAACTTCCGGTCGGCGGATTCGCTTCCGCTCCGGCGCGCATGCGGCACTTTGCCATGTGCAAGAGCGACGCAGTTTTGCAGATTCACGGGCTGGGTCCGCTGGTGATTAATTTTGTGGAGGCGGACAAACCCAAATCTGGAAATTAGGCCTGAAAATTAGGGCCGGTCACCGCGCAGACTCTACAGTCTGCCGAAAATCGATTTTGCTTGTCATTCTGAGCGAAGCGAAGAATCTCTCTTCGATTTAAGCGTGGGCAAAGAACCTAAGAGGGATTCTTCGCTTCGCTCAGAATGACACCGTTTTTCTGCAGTCCCCTTCAGCCTGCGGAATTTCGATCGACTGAATTCAGACCAAAATCCGCAAGCTGAAGCATGCGCCACGTTATTTTGCTTTCGGCTGCCACAAGGCGATCGCAGCGCCGGTCGGATCGATCAGCACGCTGAACGTGCCCACGCCCATGATTTCGGTGGTCTCCTTCATCACCGTGGCGCCGAGGGATTTGGCCTTTTTCGTGGCGGCGGCAACGTCATCGACCAGCACATAAGCCAGCCATGCCGAAGGCGCGCCCGGGACCGGATGCTTCATGATTCCGCCGCCGGTTCCTTCGCCGACCTTGATCATCGTGTAGGTATTGCCCGGGCCCATCGGAACGTCTTCCAGCGTCCAGCCGAACAGTGACCCGTAGAAGCTCTTGGCTTTGTTCACATCGGTGGTGTTCAGTTCCACGTGCACAAAAGGGTTCGCCATGATTTTCTCCTTTGAATTTGTCCTGATTTTCCCTGATTCCAATGATGCCAATTCGTTCTGGTGCTTTGGCTTTCTCAACCCGGATACTTTTATCCCCGATTACGACTGTTGCGATGAATTCTCCATCGCAATTCTGTTAATTCCGGCCATTTTTGCGCGCCATCGATCAGCGCCTATAAGGTAAACGACTGACGTGAGGAAAAATCGACAGACTTTTTGGGGAATCGTCAGATTTTTTCCGGGGGGAAGCCCGAGTGACTGCGCTCTCTCGGACCGCTCGACCTATGTCGATTTCGGGCCGGCTGAATCGTCTATTATCTAGTGGCCGGAGATCGGATTCGCATATGACACGCTTCGGGTCGCGAGCCACTCCGCGGATTAGGCCACGCATCAGGTCGATCGCTAAAAGGAGATCGAGAATGCCCAATTTTCTACTGCTGCTGCACCAGAAGCCTGCGAGGTTCCGCAATTTGTCGCCGGAGGAAATCCAGAAAATACTGGGCAGCTACATCGCCTGGCGTGACGCGCTGGTGAAACGCAACAAGATGCGCGCCGGAGAGAAGTTGACCGACGACGGCGGACGGCACATGCGCGCGCAGGACGGGAAAATATCCGTGACCGACGGACCGTATAGCGAGTCGCAGGAAATCCTCGGCGGATTTTTCATGATTGAAGCCGTGGACTACGGAGAAGCGGTGGAGATCGCGCGAACTTGCCCGCATCTCGGTGAAGGCAAGTGGATTGAAGTGCGGCAGGTGGACCAGGTACACCAGTAGGACAGGCTTCAGCCTGTCGCTTTTGAATTCTACTCAGGGGGCAAAGTTTCAACACCGACAGGCTGAAGAGCCTGTGTGGCGGGTCGATGCGGAACAGGCCAGCGGCTAAAGCCGCCATGATTTCGCTGCGCTTTAGGGCACGGCTGAAAGCCGTGCCCTACAAAGCTTTTCCGAGGCCACACGACACTGAAAACTGTCTCGTTTGACCATGCAAAGCGTCGATCAACTCGTCGATCATCTTTTCCGCCAGGAATTCGGGCGAATGGTCTCGCGCCTGGCGCGCATTCTGGGCGCGCCGCGGCTGGCCATGGCCGAGGACGCCGTGCAATACGCCATGCTCCAGGCGCTGCAACTGTGGCCGTACCAGGGCGCGCCGGAGCATCCGCAGGCGTGGCTCGCGAAGGTGGCCTATCACCGGGCGCTGGACGTTTTGAAGAGCGAACGCAAACTGCGTTTCTACGACGATGAAAAAGAATTTGAGCTGAAGAATCGAATTGAAGAGTTGCAGACGACGGGCGAGGCGGACGCGCTGCGGTTTTCGCAAGAGGTGGCCGACGAGCGCCTCGCGCTGATCTTTGTCTGCTGCCATCCTGCGCTGCCGCGTCCAGCGAGTGTGGCGCTGACGCTGAAAGTCGTCTGCGGTTTCGGCGTCGAGGAAATTGCCCGCGCGTTTCTTTCCACAGAGACTGCCATCACCCAGCGCCTGGTGCGCGCCAAGCGCATGATTCGCGATGAAGCCCTGCGCTGCGAGGTTCCCGATCCAGGGCAGCTTGATGAAAGGCTGGATGCGGTTCTGGAAGTTCTTTACCTGCTATTCACCGAAGGCTATGCGGCGACCGCGGGAGATCGCCTGATCAAAAACGATCTGTGCGCCGAAGCGATCCGGCTGGCCGAGTCACTCACCGAAAATTCCATGACGGCGCGGCCCGAATGTCATGCGCTGCTGGCGCTGATGCTGTTTCAGGCGGCCCGCCTTCCGGCGAGAACCGACGCGCTGGGAGATTTGCTGCTGCTCGAAGAACAGGACCGCAGTTTGTGGGATCGCCGGATGATTCATCTCGGCTTGCTGCATCTGGAACAGGCGGCGCGCGGGGAAAAGCTCTCCGCATACCACTTGCAGGCGGAGATCGCTGCCACACATTCGACCACGGAAAACTTCACGCTTACCAATTGGGAAAATATTCTGGCGCTCTACAATTTGCTGCAGGAAAAACAGCCGACGCCGGTGGTGCTGATCAATCGCGCGGTGGCCGTCGCGCAAGTCGAGGGACCCGCCGCAGGCTTGTGCGCGCTGCGCGCGATTCCGATGGACAGCCAGGTTGAGCGGTACCCGTTCCTGCACGCCGCGGAGGGAGAATTTCACCGGCGGCTCGGGCATTCCAGCGAGGCGGAGGTTTCATTTCAGCGGGCGCTGGAATTTGCGCGCACCGAACCGCAGCAGCGTTTTCTGCAGCGGAAGCTGGCGGCGCTGCGCGGCGCGTAGCGCAAAGTAGCACAGGCTTCAGCCGGTGGCATTTTGTCCATGCAAAGACAAAAGCCCGCAGGCTGAAGCCTGCTCCGCAGTAATTTACTTATCGAACTTCAAACAATCCTGAAGCTGGCGGATCGCTTCGTCTGTGGCTTTGATGGCCTCCACGCGGTGGCCGCCGAAATCATGGGCGGCGTGTTCCAGATGCTCCTTGGCCCGGCGCAGCGAGCCGATCGCTTCGCGAATTTCGGGATGCGGTTCGGGTACAGCGGCGGGCGACGCGGCCGGTTGTGGCGTTGCCGCAGGCACCGCGGCGGCTGCCGCTGGTGTCTTCGGCGATGCCGGAGTCGAAGTTACGGACAAGCTCAGCGCCAGTGCGAAAACGACCAGGGCGGAAAGACTCAGGATCTTCAGTTTCATCGTTCGCTCCATGATAAGCAAGATTTCTCGCAGGCTCCCGAATCGCCCGGAGGAGGCTCCATTCTAGTCTTCGTCCGGCGGCGCCAAACACCCGCGAAACCTATGTTGTCGCAAACGTAAATAAGGTTCGATGAGTCCGCCCGATTCCATCTGCCCTTTCCATTTGGGCGTCACTTCGTTTATTGTAGGCGTCTCTTTTTGGAGGTGACACTTGGCCGTACGCATTTGTCCGCACTGCAAGGCGGAAATTCCAGCGCCCGAAGCAGCGGCGCGCTCGAACGATATCGTTTGCCCGAAGTGCGGTACCCGGCTGGAAGTCGCTTCCGGCTCGCGGACCATCGCGACTCTGGCTGGGCTCGTAGCGGGAGCGATCGCCTGGAAACTCTCCAGCGACGCGCCAGGTGACCTGGGCGCGGTGCTGCCGACCCTCTATGCCTTCCTGGCGTTCGGCATCGTCTCGCCGCTGGTGCTGATGTTTACGGCGAACCTGCGGAACGCTCCGGCCCTTCCGGTCGCGGCACCTGCGCATGCCGCCGATTCGCACGGGCATGGGGCCGCCGGGCATGGTGGCGGGCATCACTAAACCGGCCCACCCGTGACAGTGGTGGCCAAGTCCAGCGTGGCCCTCTACGGCCCTTACCCCTCAGATGCCTCCTAAATGCCGTTGATACAGTCATTCACAGCCATTAGTACTAAGCCGAATCCCACCATCGTACTATTGCCGGTCCAGCATGCCACTCGCCATACTGCCTGCTATGGCTCGGTATTCAGGTCTCTTGGGACGTCGAATCGTGGTCACCTACCGCGCCGGAGACATCATTCTCCCGGCGACCGGGAAGCTGGCCGCCGACTCGGGCAAGTCCATCTTTCTGGAAGAGAGCTACCAGCAGCAGGGCAGCGTCAAGACCTTCCGCTGGGAAATCCCCTACCCCTGCATTGTGGAATTGAACGAAGCGCCCGAGATTCCCAAGCCGTCTGCCTCGGTCAACGAGCAGCGGGAAAGCTCTACGGAAGGCGCCCGGCAGCCCGGCGCGCTCGAACCGAAGACTCGTCCCGCCTAACCCGTCCTGCAATCCTTCAGCACCTCGAATGCTCGATTCAGAGACTAGTCTTCTGCGCGATTCCGATTTTCATGCGGTTTGCAGTGAACTCCTGTAAACTTTTCCCGCTTGCAGCTTCATTGAACTTATTCGCCGGGGAGGAGTTTCGCGATGAAGGTCGGATTGATTGGACTGGGATTGATGGGCCACCCGATGGGGGCCAATCTGCTGAAGGCTGGCCATGAACTTACGGTGTGGAACCGAACGGCTTCACGCGGGGATGATCTGGTGGCGCAGGGCGCCAAGCGGGCGGCGATGCCGCGCGACCTGGCCGCGGCTTCCGAAGTGATCATCACCATCGTCAGCGATCCGCCGGCGCTGGAGTCCGTGTTCTGGGGGGACGGCGGGGTGTTTTCCGGCGTAAAGCGCGGCAGCCTGATGATTGAATCGAGCACCGTCAGCCCGACGCTCGAAAAGCGGTCGGCTGCTGCCGCCGCCGCCGCGGGCGTCGATTTTCTGGAAGCTCCGGTAACCGGCGGAACGTGGGGCGCGGAAAAAGGCGAACTGGTGTTCATGGTCGGCGGAGAAGCAGGCACGCTGAAGCGGGCCGAGCCGGTTCTCGGCGCGATGGGCAAGAAGTGGTTTCACCTCGGCCCCATCGGCGCGGGGCAGACCGTGAAGCTGGCGATGAATTTGCTTCTCGACGTGCAGGTCGAAGCGTTTGCCGAAGCGCTGGCGCTGGTCACCAAAGCCGGCGTGCCGGGACAAAGCCTCTACGAAGTGATGCAATCCAGCATGGGTCGCTCAGGCGTCATCGACTTAAAAGGCGCGAACATGCTGAAGGGCGAATACAAGCCCAGCTTTCCGCTGCGCTTGATGCACAAGGATGTGGGCCTGGCGCTGGACCTCGCCAATCAACTGGGCGTGCCACTGCCGGCGGCGGCGGCTTCGCGCGAAGTGCTGAGCGCTGTAAAAGGGGCAGTAACCGAGGACGTGGATTTTTCGGCGCTGGCTACTTTCTGGAAGAAAAACTGAGCTGAATATTTATGGCTTGGCGCCGGGCGGCAGAAAGCACATCGGCAAATCGCGCGATGTGCGCAGGCCCGCCGGCGCGTCCAGGATTTGCGGGATGCAATTCACCACCACCGATGCGGTGGCGATATCGCCGTGCGTTCCGCCGGGAATGGTCAGCGTCAGATTGGGATTGCCGGTGATCTGCACGGTGTCGCCGGGATCGGACGCTCCGACGTACATCTGCAACTCCATGAAGATTTTTTCTTTGCTGCCGGCATAGCCGCGCGCGATCTGGTGCACTCCGGCGACCTGCCCGGCTTCCACTTCGAGGAAGGCAGTCTTCACACGTTCGCGGGCTACCACCGGCTCGATCGTTTCCGAAATGTCATCGACCTCCAGTCCCAGGGCGTCGGAAACCATGGCCACTGATTCCGGCAGGCCGTGATGCTTGATCGCTCCGGCGGCAACCTGCGCGCGAAACTCCTCGACGGACATTCCCGCGCCAACTTTTTTCTGCAGCGGCAGCCTGCGCTTGGAGGCGTCGACAATGCGCACGGCGCGCGCCGTTTCGACGGTCTGTGACGCGGCGCTCAACGTGATCAAAAGCTTGTCCATCACATAGCCAGGGTTGATGCCGGTGCCGATCAGCGCGACGCCCCACGTTTTGGCTTCGGCATCGAGCTTTGCCGAGAGTTCCGGATGCTTGCGAAACGGATAGGCCAGTTCCTCGCAAGTCGAGACCACGCACGCCTCCGCCGCGAGGCACGCCATCAATTGATCCATCACGCTAGGCAAGTACGAAGAAGTCGAGTGGATGACGACGTCGGGAGATTCGCCGAGCATCTCCTCCGCATCCGCCGTTATGGGCACGCCCCACGGCGCATCGGCGCCTTCCACCACGTCTCCCAGATCACGTCCCGCTTTGGCCGGATCGGAATCGATGGCCCCGATAATTTCAATCGAGCTTTTTTCCCGCATCAGCCGGACGATTGCTGCGCCGATGGGACCGACGCCGTATTGCACCGCACGAATTTTCTTTTTCAACGTAGGCTCCGTGCCGCTGTTTTCGCGGAATCGAGATCGCCGGCGTCCGGGACGGCGATTCGGTTGCGTCGAAATTTGGAGCGAACACGATAAAGCAAATGCGAGGCGCGTTCAACCGGATTCGAGA
>DATGJQ010000049.1:0-23465 GCA_035295105.1 Candidatus Acidiferrales bacterium
TCACTCCAGCGTGGCTATCATGGAAAAGCACTACTCCCCGTGGAACAAGGCGCGACAACTGCAAGCGGAAACCGATGCGATGAAGAGTTGGGAGCGTGATCCTGTGTTGAATCCGAAAAAAGCGGTACAAAGAAGGTACAAAAGATTCTTGCCCTTAGTATGTGGCTGATTCCGATATAAATGAAATGGAGGCGCGGGTCGGATTTGAACCGACGAATGGAGGTTTTGCAGACCTCTCCCTTAGGCCTCTTGGGTACCGCGCCGAAACTATGGAGTATAGCGAAAATGGGAGAGGATTGTCAGGGGCAGCGCGGGCATGGGCAGTTTTATGATTTGATAGAAGTCGCGAATCAGTGACGCATGCTTTAGCTTGCGGAGTGTCTTTACCGAAATGATTCTCCGCAAGCTAAAGCATGCACCACTGCTAACGCGATCCTACGGGCATCAGTTGCGCTTCGCGAATAAAACGGGCGGATTCCTCGGGCGGCGTCGGGCAGATGTAGAAGCCGGTGCCCCACTCAAAGCCGGCGACTTTGGTGAGCTTGGGAATGATCTCGATGTGCCAGTGGTAGTGCTCGCTGGTTTCCTCGCCAATCGGCGAGGTGTGAATCATCAGGTTGTACGCGGGGCGGTCCAGCACCAGATCAAGGCGCGCGAGATTGTCTTTCAGCACTTTGGCCAAGCCGGCATAGATCAGGCTTTGATGATTCTCAAACGCTGAAGCGTGCTGCTTGGGTAGGATCCACATCTCAAATGGAAAGCGCGGGGCGTACGGGGCGATGGTCACGAACTGGTCGGTCTCGCCGATCACGCGCACCTGCGATTCCTGTTCCTGGCGGATCATGTCGCAGAAGATGCAGCGCTCCTTGTCATAGAAATAGTGGCGCGAGCTGTCCACCTCCTCGCGCACGCGCTTCGGAACGATGGGCAGGGCGATCAATTGCGAGTGCGGGTGCTCGAGCGACGCGCCGGCGGCCTCTCCGTGGTTTTTGAAAATCAAAATGTAGCGAAAGCGCCGGTCGTTTTTCAGATCGAGCATGCGGTCGCGAAAGGCCCACAGCACATCCTCGATTTGCTTCTCGGACATGGTGGCGAGAGTGCTGCGATGGTCGGGCGTTTCGATGATCACTTCGTGCGCGCCGACTCCGTTCATGCGATCGAAAAGGCCTTCGCCCTCCCGGTCGAGGTCTCCTTCAATGCCCAGCGCGGGAAACTTGTTGGGAACGACGCGCACCTGCCAGCCCGGCGTGTTCGGCCCGCTGCCGTTGCGCCCGTACTGGAGCACCTCGGGCGGCGTTTTCGCTTCATGGCCGTAGCAGAACGGACAGATTCCGATTCCCTTAATTTCAACGCTCTCGCGCAAAAAATCGGACGGGCGTTTCGCGCGGTCGGTGGAAATGATCACCCATCGTCCGGTGATGGGATCCTTTCTTAACTCGGGCAACGATTCCTCCTGATGGGCTGACGCTCACCAATGAACATCGGATAGCGCCGAAAAAAAGATTATTCTAAGGCTTCCAAGCCCGCGAAGTCTCGCCGAAGAATTAAAAATCCTGTTGGGCGGCGAAGGCGCCCTTGTGCAGTCGAACGTTGGGACGGCGTCCGGGCAGGGCTTCGATCGCCAGAACGTCAAACCGGTACGGCACGCCGCGGGTGCGGTATTCGCGAACGAACTGCCGGGCCATGCGGGAAAGGTGCCGCTGCTTTCCGGTGGTGACCGCATCCTCGGCGGAGCCAAAGTTCTCGCGCGCGGACGTTCGCGTCTTCACCTCGACGAACGCCAGCGTTTTTCCGTCGTAGCCGACGAGATCGATTTCGCCCTTCACGCCGCGATAGGTAAAATTTCGCGCGATCATCACGTAACCGTTGCGGCGCAGAAACCAGTAGGCGTAAGTCTCACCGCGAACACCCGTGCGCCGCGCTTGATGGCCGGCCGCCGCACGCGTTTCCGGCGCGGAAGATTCGGCCAGGCCTTTGCGGGCGGCCCAATTCACGAGACCAAACATGGCGCGCGCTAAAATTGGCACAAGGCTCCTCGAACAGACCAGCCCCGAAATGGAGAATCTTACGCTGACTTTTCTACTTCGCTGATGCAGGCTTCCAGCGTCTTCGCGGCGAACGCGGCTTGCTCTTCGTCGATGACCAGCGGCGGTGAAATGCGAACCGTGTTTTCGCCGGCGCCGAGCAGCAACAGCCCCTTCTCGAAGGCCAGATCGACAATCGCGTCTCGAAGATCGCCGGCGCGCTCCTTGGTTTTCTGGTCGCGCACGATTTCGACCCCAATCATCAGTCCCTTGCCGCGCACATCGCCGACGATGCGGTGCCGCCCCGGCCAGTCCACCATTTGCCCCATGAAAAATGCGCCGACTCGCCGGGCATTTTCGATGTACTGGCTTTCCAGCAAATCCATGGTGGCCAGGGCCGCGGCAACGCACACCGGATTTCCGCCAAATGTGGACGCATGCGCGCCGGGCTTCCAATCCATCAGGCTGGCGCGGGCGATTGTCGCGGAAAGCGGCATGCCCGAAGCGATGCCCTTGGCCACGCACAAAATGTCCGGCTCGACTCCGGAGTGTTCGCTGGCCCACCATTTTCCGGTGCGTCCCATGCCGCTCTGCACCTCGTCGCAGACCAGAAGAATGCCGTGCTTGCGGCAAATGCGCTGCAGCTCCAGCATGAATTCCTTAGGCGCCGGAACGTATCCGCCTTCGCCCTGGATTGGCTCAATGAAAATCGCGGCCACTTCCTCAGGATCGACCAGGCGCTTGAAAATCTCGCGCTCCAAAAATGTGGCCGACTCGACGCAGGTGCAAGGCGACGGATTGCCATATGGACAGCGGTAGGAATTGGGATAGGGAATGTGAAACACGCCGGCCAGCAGCGCGCCGAATCCCTTGCGCTGCACCGCTTTGGATGCGGTGAGCGAAAGCGCGCCCAGGGTGCGGCCGTGAAAACAGCCGTGAAACGCGATGATCTTGTCGCGCCGCGTGTGGTAGCGCGCCAGCTTGATGGCCGCTTCCGTCGCTTCCGTCCCGGAGTTGCCGAAGTAAACCTTCTTCGCTTCGCTGCCGGGCGCGGTCGCCGCCAGGCGTTCAGCAAGCTCAACAATTCCCTGATAATAGAAATCGGTGCAGGAGATGTGGATCAGCTCCGCTGCCTGCCTCTGGATGGCCTCGACCACACGCGGGTGGCAGTGGCCGGTGGACACCACGGCGATGCCCGCGGCAAAATCCAGGAACATGTTGCCGTCGACGTCTTCGATCATGGCTCCGCGGCCGGACTTGGCCACCAGCGGGTAGCCGCGCGTGTAGGACGGCGAGACAACCTGCGCATCCCGCGCGATGATCGCCTGAGCGTTCGGGCCCGGAAGCGGCGTCAGCAGGACGGGCAGTTTGGGTTCGGTGGTAATGGCGCCAACGTATTTTTCCACAAAGGTCCTCCACCGGGCGTGGATTCAGGCCACGATCCGGTCGGTGCGATACTCCCGCGTCTCTCCCTGGATTGCCGTTAGATTACCCTTGGATCACCTTAGGCCACCTTGGGTCACCATCGTTCACGGGAACAGCGATCGAAAGAGAGGGCTATCTACTAATTTACGCCCCTACAGGCGGGCCGTCGAGGAAAGGAAAGAGGGGAGTTGGTCAGCAGGTTAAGGTGGCAAAAGTGGGACAGACTTCAGTCTGTCGGGGTCCGTTCTACAACTCGGGCCGCCGGCGTGAGCCAGGATCAATTTCAACAGGCTGAAGAGTCTCAACGAATACCGAAATTCTGTACCTATTCGTAGCGCCCGCCTTCAGGCGGGCATCGCGGCATAACGCAAGATGCCCGCCTGAAGGCGGGCGCTACATAGAGACTTCCTACGTAGACTCTGCGACTCGTGCTACTTGCGCTTCCATCGCACCGTGCCGTCGCGGGAGTCCTCGAGGATCACTCCGCGCTCGGCCAGCTGGTCGCGCAGGCGGTCGGATTCCGCGAAGTCGCGCCGCTTCCGGGCGGCCTGGCGATCGGCGACCAGGGCTTCCACCTCGGCATCGCTCAGCGACGCCGCATTCGTGGCGATGCCCAGCGCCTGCAGCTTCGCGGCGTCGTCATCCCGAAGCACCGCGAAAATCGCGTCAAACATTTCCATGGTGTCGAGAACCGCCAGCACGTCGCCCTGGCGGAACTCGCCGCGATCGATCGCGGTGTTGGCGTCGCGCACCAGGTCAAATATCGCCGCCAGCGCCTGCGCCGTGTTGAGGTCATCCGCCAGGCCGCTGTCGAATTCACTCCTCGCTTTGGCGATTCGCTCCACCATCGCGGGGGACGATCCTTCCGGAAATTTCTCGGCGCGCAGCCGCGCAACGAAATTCCTCAGGCGCTCCACGGAACTCGCCGCTCCGAGCAATGTCTCCGGCGTGAAATTCAGCTGGCGGCGATACGGCACGGAAGCCAGCAAGAACCGTACCGAGGACGGCTTGTGCCCGTGGGAAAAAAGTTCGCGCAGCGTGGCGAAGTTTCCCACCGACTTGGACATTTTCTCGTGGTCCACCAGCAGGAATTCCGCGTGCAGCCAGTAGCGGGAGAATGTCTTGCCGGTGGCCGCTTCGGATTCCGCGATTTCATTTTCGTGGTGAGGGAAGGTCAGGTCGACGCCGCCACTGTGAATGTCCAGCGTGTCGCCCAGATACTTGAGCGCCATGGCCGCACACTCGATGTGCCAGCCGGGACGCCCCGGACCGATGGGCGTCTCCCAGAAATGCTCGCCGGGCTTGGGCGCCTTCCACAGGGCGAAGTCGCGTGCATTGTCCTTGTCGTAGCGATCCATATCCACGCGCGCCCCGGTCTGCATGCCGGCCACATCGATCTTGGAAAGCTTGCCGTAGCCCGGGAATTTCGCGATGCGGTAATACGTCGAACCCTCGCTGGTGTAGGTAAACCCTTTTTCGGTGAGGCGCTGGATCAGCTTCACCATGTCATCGATATGTTCAGTGGCCCGCGCGATGTGTTCGGGCGGCTCGAGATTCAATGCCCGGCGATCGTCGAGATACGCCTGGATGTATTTGTCGGTGTACTCGCGAATACTGACTCCCGCGGCAGCCGCTTTTTGAATGATGCGGTCGTCCACGTCGGTAAGATTCATCACCTGAATGACGCGGAAGCCCCTCGATTTCAGGTAGCGCCGCAGGACGTCCTGAAACACAAATGTGCGAAAATTTCCAATATGAGCGAAATCGTAGACCGTGGGCCCGCAGGTGTAGGCCCGCACTTCGCCGGCGACCCGCGGAACGAACGGCTCGGTTTCGCCGGACAGGGTGTTATGAAAGCGGATTTCGGACTTCGTGGTTTGGTCTCCGCCGCTCACTGTGGGTTGAGTGCTCATGGCAAACGCGCCATTTTAACCGACGCGCCGGGATGTGGCAAAAGGTCTCTTGCCGACGTCTCCGGGGCCGGTTTGTGTCCTCCCGGAGGGCTGGCTATAATGAAGGGGGGAAACGGTTCCAGCCTCCAACACGCGATGATCGCTCCCGTACAAATCGGAAATTCAGCCTCCCTGGCGCACCTCGATCTCGAAGCAGAGATTGCGCGCCTCAAGAAGGAGATGAACGCCGTAATCCTGGCGCACTATTACCAGGAATCGGAGATCCAGGACCTCGCGGATTTCGTCGGGGATAGCCTGCAGCTCTCGCAGCAGGCGGCGACGACCAAGGCCGACGTCATCGTCTTTGCCGGAGTGCTGTTTATGGCCGAAACCGCCAAGATCCTGAACCCCGGCAAATTGGTCCTGCTTCCCGACCTGAACGCCGGCTGCTCGCTGGCGGATGGCTGCCCGGCGCCCCTGTTTAAAGCGTTCCGCGAGCGCTATCCCGATCACGTGGCCATCACTTACATTAATTGCAGCGCCGAGGTCAAAGCGCTGAGCGACATCATCTGCACCTCGAGCAATGCTGAGAAAATTATCGGCCAGATTCCGCCGGAGAAACCGATTCTCTTTGCCCCCGATCAGCACCTGGGCCGGTTTTTGATGAAGAAAACGGGCCGCGAACTGACGCTGTGGCCGGGCAGCTGCATGGTGCATGAGCTCTTTTCCGAGAAGAGCCTGGTGCAGTTGAAGGAACGGCATCCCGGCGCGCTGGTTCTGGCCCACCCGGAGTGCCCGGAGTCAGTTCTCCGCCATGCGGATTACGTGGGATCGACCACCGGAATTCTGAAATTCGCGACGAACAATCCGGCCAAGGAATTTATTGTGGCGACGGAGAGCGGCATCCTGCACCAGATGGAGAAAGCCTGCCCTGACAAGACTTTTATCTCCGCCCCGGGCGAAGGCGGCTGCTCGTGCAGTGAGTGCCCGCACATGAAGCTGAACACGCTGGAAAAGCTCTACCTGTGCATGCGCGACCGCCGCCCGGAAATCACCCTGGACGAGGATTTGCGCCAGCGCGCCTTGAAGCCAATTCTGCGAATGCTGGAGATGAGTTAGCCTTCTCCTACGCTCATGTCCCCACTCCTTATGTCTTCATTTCTTGATGTGTCCGCCCGCGATAATCTGCTGCGGTCGTTTTTGGCCGAGGATATCGGCTCGGGCGATGTCACCACGGAAACCACAGTTCCCGCCGCGCAGCGCGCTCGAGGCGAATTGGTTGCCAAGGCCCCGCTGGTGCTCGCCGGAATCGATCTCTTCGCCGAAGTGTTCCGGCTTCTGGACGCTACCGCGGTGTCGGAAATCTCGGCGCGCGACGGCGAGGAGTTGACCCCCGGAAATATTCCGGGACGCGTCACGGCTTCGGCGCGGGCACTGCTGACCGGCGAGCGCGTGGCACTGAATCTTCTGCAGCGCTTGAGCGGAGTGGCGACGCTGACGCACCGCTTCGTGCGCGCCGTGGAGGGCACCGGAGCGCAAATCCTGGATACACGAAAGACCACGCCGGGGCTGCGCGCGCTGGAGAAATATGCGGTGCGCGTTGGCGGCGGCAAGAGTTACCGCAGGGATCTGGGCGAGGCGATCCTGATCAAGGACAATCACATTCGGCTGGCCGGGGGCGTTTCCGCCGCTCTGGCCGCCGCGCAGGCCGCCCGGAGCCGCGTCCAACGGATTGAAATCGAAGTGACCTGCCTCGACGAATTGCGCGAGGCGCTCCCTCACCAGCCCGCCGTGATCCTGCTGGATAACATGAGCCCGGCGCTGGTGCGCGAAGCCGTCAGCGAAGTGCGGCGGCACGCCGCGCCCGGCAAGATACGCACCGAGGCATCCGGAGGAATCCGCCTGGATAACGTGAGAGAATTTGCCGAAGCCGGTGTGGACTTGATTTCCGTGGGTGCGCTGACGCACTCCGCTCCAGCCGTGGATATAAGTTTCGAAATCGAGCCGGAGTGATTCTTCCATCGACCTCATTTCATGAATAAGACCACTCGAACCGACGTTCTCGTGATTGGCAGCGGCCTGGGCGGTTTGGCGGCGGCCTGGGATGCCGCCAAGCGCGGCTGCGAAGTCACACTGATGACGCGCGCCACCAATCCCGAAGACAGCAACACTTACTGGGCGCAGGGCGGAATCATCTACCGCGGGCACGATGAGGCGCCGCAGCAACTGGTCGACGACATTCTGGTTGCCGGCGCGGGCCTCAGTTCGCCCGAAGCGGCCTGGCTCCTGAGCCGCGAGGGGCCGCGGCTGGTGAAGGATATTCTGATCGACGAACTGCACGTGCCCTTCGATCCCTCGCCCGAGCATCCGGGCGAGCTCGATCTCACGTCCGAAGCAGGACATTCGATCCCGCGAATCATCCATTTCAAGGACCGCACCGGATATTCCATCGAGCGGGCCTTTTTTGAGCGAGTGCGTTCGCACCCGAAAGTGAAGGTCGTCGCCAACGCCACGGCGGTGGACCTGCTCACCGCTTCGCACCACTCCGTGGAGCCGACCGACGTGTACCGGCCGCTGGCCTGCGTGGGCGCGTACGTGCTCGACCAGACCACCGGAAAAATATTTTCGATCCTCGCCAAGGAAACCATCTTGGCGACGGGCGGCCTCGGCAGTGTTTTCCTGCACACCACCAATCCTCCGGGCGCGCGCGGCGACGGTATCGCCATGGCTTACCGGGCCGGCGCGCGCTGCATTAATTTGCAATACATCCAATTCCATCCCACGGCGCTGCTCGCGCCCGACGGCTGCTTCCTGATTTCGGAGACGGTGCGCGGCGAAGGCGGGCGGCTGGTCGATCGCCAGGGCAAGGAATTCATGCAGAAGTTTCATCCCGCGGGCTCGCTGGCCCCGCGCGATGTCGCCGCGCGCGCGATCTACCAGACCATGCTGGAATCGGGCGAGCCGTGCGTCTACCTGGATATTACCCAGAAACCGGCCGAGCAGCTTCGCGAACGCTTTCCAGGCATCTATGCCGTCTGCATGGAGCGCGGGATCGACATGACGCGCGAGCCGATCCCCGTCGTGCCCGCGGCACATTACAGTTGCGGCGGAATCGCCACCGATGTGTGGGGACGCACCACCGTCGATCGACTGCGCGCCGTCGGCGAGGTCGCCTGCACCGGGCTGCACGGCGCGAATCGCCTGGCCAGCACTTCCCTGCTGGAATGTCTCGTGTGGGGCACGCGCGCCGGCCAGCAAGCCGCCGAACGCATCCAGCACGGCAACGAATTTTACTTTCCGCAGATCGCCGACTGGCGCTATGAGAACGAGCCCGCCGATCCCGCCCTCATTTCGCAGGACTGGCTGACCATCCAGCACACCATGTGGAATTACGTGGGATTGATTCGCAGCGAGAAGCGATTGAATCGCGCCATGCGAGTGCTGCGCGAGCTGGACCTGGAAATCGCCCGCTTCTACGAAAAATGCGAAGTCAGCGATTCCATCATCGGACTGCGCAACGGAATTCTGACCGCACTCCTGATCCTGGACGCTGCCGACCAGGCCCGCGAAAGCCGCGGGTGCCACTATCGCATCGACTGACCAGGACTTCGCCGCAATGTGATCGCGGAAACCTTCGCACGTGACCTGAATCACTGCGCTACCGGGCTCCCTTGCGCATCATCGGTGCAAAGGAGTGCAAACCATGAGCTCATCCGCATGGAATCCCTTCGGCCCCGCGCACTTCGATCCCCGAAAATCGGAATTGCGACCTTCCGGACTCGCGTCAAAACGAATCGCCGTGTTCTTCGCCACTCGCGAGGGCCATACGCAGCGCGTCGCTGAACGCCTCACCAGTGACCTGTTGGCGCTCGGATTCGACGTTGATCTGCTGCCCGCCGGGCAGCGCCCTCCATTCGCGCTGGCCAACTATTGCGCCGCTGTGCTCGCGGCGTCGGTTCATGCGGGAAATCACGAGAAGGAAATGGTCGAGTTTGTGAAGGACCACCGATTGGAACTGGAAGGCATGCCCACCGCGTTCCTGTCCGTAACCCTCAGCGAAGCGGGCGTGGAAATGCCGGAGAAAAGCGCGGCCGAGCGCGCCAGCTTCGCCAACGACGTCAACACCATGCTCGACAAGTTCTACGCTGAGACCCACTGGCATCCCACCGTGGCCAAGCCGGTGGCGGGAGCGCTTCTGTACACCCACTACAATTTTCTGGTTCGCCTGATCATGAAACGCATCGCCCGGAAAGCGGGGGCATCGACCGATACATCGCGCGATCACGATTACACCGACTGGGTCGGCCTGGATAAATTCGCCGATGAATTGGCCGCGACCATTCGCAGCGCGCACCTCGAAAGGTCCGGCGCTGCAACGAGCGCGGAATCGACCGGCGCACAAACGCAGGAACGCCATGACTGACCGAACCCGAGTTCGTCGTTCGATCTGGGTCCCTGCCTTGGCCGCCGCCGCGGGAGCCGGATATCTCTTCGCCCTCCGTCCGTGGCATAGGCGATGGGGCGCAACGGATGAAGAACTCGCCGCGGTTTTGCCGGGCGACGCGCTATGTCCAAACGCGACCGATCAAGTGACCCACGCCATTACTATCGACGCGCCACCCAGTCGCGTGTGGCCCTGGATCCTGCAAATCGGGCAGGATCGCGGCGGTTTCTACAGCTATTCATTTCTCGAGAATTTGGTCGGATGCGAGATGCACAACACGTCCGAGATTGTGCCGGAGTGGCAGAATCGCGCTGCCGGCGACACCGTGTGGTTCGCTACGCCGCGGCACTTTGGCGGGCAGGCGCGCATGGTGGCCGCGATTGTGGAGCCGGAGCGGAGCATGGTCCTGGTGACGCCTGCGGACTGGGAACGATTGCAATCCGGCGAGCGCGGCCGGGAGATGACGTGGGCCTTCGTGCTGGCTCCCGAAGGACAAGGGAAGACCCGGCTCATCGCGCGATCACGCGGAGACGCGCATCCTCCACCGTTCAAACGCGCGGTGAACTATGCTTTCTGGGAACCCGCGCACTTCGTGATGGAGCGCAAGATGCTCCTGACCATCAAGAAATTGTCAGAGAATTGGCAGATCGATTGATGAATTCGCCTGATTGATTCATGGATTGATTCTCGATTGCGAAAGCCCGGCGCTACGCCGAGGAAAATCCGTGCTTGGCGATCGGCACGGAGCGAACGCGTTCTCCGGTCGCCGCGAAAATGGCGTTGCACACGGCGTGCAGAATCGCCGGCAACGCTGGCTCGCCGAGACCGGTCGGGGGATTCGGCGTCTGCAGGAAGTGAACTTCGATTTCCGGCGGCGCCTGGGTCATTCGCAGCGGCGGGTACTTGTCGAAATTGCTCTGCACTGCGCGGCCCTTGTCGATGGTGATTTCGTAGCCCATCACCTGGCTCAGCGCGTCAATCACCGCGCCTTGCACCTGGTTGAGGGCGTTGCTTGGGTTGATGATCTGGCTGCCAACGTCGCCGGCAACCCATATCTTGTGGATCTTCACGCTCTTCTGCTCGTCAACACTTAGTTCGACAACTTCGGCGAAGTAGCCGAGGTGCGAAAAATAAAAGGCCACGCCCTTGGCGCGCCCCCCTCGGCATCCTTCGCGATTCGGCTAGCGTGCACCTTTCTCCTTCGAGGCTGGCGCCGCTACTGGTTTCATCTTCCACTCGCTGACAGGAATGCGCGGCATTTCAAACAAATCTGAAGTGCGGGCGTACCATCCGCGTCCATGCATGCGGCCGATTAATTTCAACTTTGGTGTGTCGATGTAATATTTCGCGGCATCCAACACCATTTCATCGCGGACGTGCATCGCCACCACCCGGCCCAGCACGATCCCGTTTTCGCCCACCTCAACGATTTGCAGGAGCTCACATTCCATGGAGACCGGGCTCTCCGCAATTCGCGGCGGCTTCACGCGCGCCGAGGGCAGCGGCGTTAATCCGGCCTGCTGCAGTTCGTCGATGCCGTAATCGAATTCGATGGCGGTAATGTTCATCTGCGCGGCGTTTTCTTCGGAGACCAAGTTTACGACGAATTGGCCCGTTTCGCGGATGTTCACGCGAGTATCTTTGGGCCGCCCGGGCTTGTGGCTGCCCATTCCAATCGCGACCACCGGGGGCTCGCCTGCCATGGCGTTAAAAAACGAAAACGCTCCGACGTTGAGCGATCCTTCGGAGCTCTGCGTGACGACCCACGCGATGGGTCGTGGCGTTACCGTGGAGACCAGCAGCTTGTAGCACTCGTTGCGCGGAATTTCCTTGAAGTCAAACAACATGTTCGAATTCCTCCCGTTGCCTTCGAAAAAGAATAGCTTACAACAGGTTCCCTGAGTCACACCGAAGTTGGCCTCTTACCCGATTCCCTTTAGAAACTTTGTGCACGCGCCGGGAAAAAACTTCCCGCGACGAGCCTCGCGAACGCGTTCGGATTCGTCGAATCCTCGCGATTCGCAATCTGCGGGGGCCTTCCGTGGCGTGCACAATTTTTTTCGCCGAATGGACCTGAGGTTGCACCAGTGACATCGCCCTCCCGTAATTCGGCCGATCTTTCAGGAGGAGAAGACTTATGATTCGAAAGTTTCTGATGTTCGCTTCTCTCGCAGGTTTTCTGCTGGCGTTCTCCGCTCACGCCGGGCGGCTGCACCAGAAAGCTCAACAGGATCAGCAATCGACGGCTCAGGTGCAGTCGGTCACCGGCAAAGTGACGCAGGTGGAAACCGGGGGAAAGGCATTCTCCATGGATGTGAATCAGGGGAACGATAAGCATCCGATGCGGTTCGTAGTGGATAAAGGAACGACCGTGCAGGGCCACGTGGCCGCAGGATCGACGGCTGTCGTGGATTATCAGTCCGACGCAAACGGTCAGCTGGTGGCTCTGAGCGTCAAGGAACAAGCCTCGCAGTCGCAATAGCAGCGGGATCGGAATGCTACACAAGGCGGGCGAGCCGCGAAGCGGCTGCGCCCGCCTTGCCTTTTATCTCGCTCCCAATTCCTCCCCGCCAGACATTCTTCCTGAGACGCACGGGTGGAGCGGCGCGGAAACAAAAAAAGACCAAAACAAAAGTTGCCGGATACGCGCTTGTGCCTTTACTTCAAGCTTGGCGCATGCTAATTTATTTTCCCGTACCGCCATCGTAGCGCCAGGCGGCTGGGCCACTGCTAAACGACCCTTCAGCGATTTTGTCGCGGCTCGAACCCTCCCGAGTAAACGGAATACGTCTCTTCCGAGCTATGTGCCAAAAGCTTGGTGTAGGTGATTTTCGGCATGAAACCGCCCGGCGCGTTCCCGGTGGAGACCATAAAAGGGGCAATCTTGCTTAAACTGCGCAAAGTCGAGCTCGTGGGCTTTAAGTCTTTTTGCGAAAAGACCCAAATTACCTTCAGTGGCGCCGGACTCACCTGCATCATCGGGCCGAACGGCTGCGGGAAATCCAATATCGTGGACGCGATTTCCTGGGTTTTGGGCGAGCAGAGCCACAAATCGCTGCGCGCCGAGCGCATGTCCGACTGCATTTTTAACGGCACGGCCAAGCGGCCGCCCCTGGGGCTGGCGGAAGTTACGCTGACATTGGTTGACCCTGAACTGGCGGAGGCGGCGGAGTTTGTGCTGGGCCCGCAGATCGGCGAGGCTGCCGCGAGCGGACCCGTAGGAGTTCCGGACAGCGCGTTCGGTGCGAATGGAACGGCCTTCAGCGCCGACGAAGCAGAGAGCGCAGGCGCAATCCCGGAAAATTCCGAGCCCGCGGACGGCGCTGCCTCCGCCGTGGCGCAGCCGGAGGAAGAATCTTCGAAAGAACCCGCTTTCCTGCGGAAAAAGCGCTCCGCGGCTGAAAAGCACGCGATGCACTTGAAGCCGGGCGAAGTGGTCGTGGGGCGGCGCCTGTATCGTTCCGGCCAGAGCGAATACCTCATCAACGGCCGCGTGGCGCGCTTGCGCGACATTCAGGATTTATTCATGGGGATCGGCCTCGGTCCCGATTCGTACGCCATCATCGAGCAGGGACGCATCGGCCAGATTCTCAGCTCCAAGCCCACCGACCGCCGCGCCATCATCGAAGAGGCTGCCGGCATCACCAAATTCAAAACCAAGCGGCGGCTCTCGGAAGCCAAGCTGGAATCTTCCAAGGTCAATCTGTCGCGCGTGAATGACATTTACGTGGAGGTCGAAAAGCAGCTCGCGTCCCTGAAGCGGCAAGCCTCCAAGGCGCGCCGTTACGCGGAAATCCGCGAGCAAATGCGCGGCCTCTTGCGGCAGGTTCTGGCCAGCAAAGCAAAAGAGCTGGACCTCGAGGCGGACCGGCTGTCCAGGCTGGTGGGCGGAATTTCGCAGCAGGAAACGCAGGAAGCGCAATCGGTGAACCAACTGGAAGTGGAGCAGGAACGCCTCTCCTCGCGCACGTATGAGCTGGAAGGCGAGTTGCGCCAGCATCAAAACGTTCTGGGACAGACCGCGCTGGAGTTGGACCGCAGCGAAAATCGCATCCTCTTCAACCGGCAGCGCACTTCCGAACTCACCGGGCGTCTCCAGCAGTTGAACATGGAAATTGAGCAGGGCGCTGCGCAGGTCGCCGAGGTCGAGGGCCGCGCCTTCGCACACGGCGAGTCCGTCGCGACCATTCGCGAGGAGGCGGCGAGCGTCGAAGCGATCCTCGCGACACTTGTTACCGCTACCGCGGAAATTTCCGGCGCGCACGATTCCGTCGAGGACCGCATCGCTTCCTTGCGACGGGCTGCCGCCGAACTCGGCGAAGAGCTCACACGCCTGCACGGCGATCAGGCCCAGGCCGAGCAGACGCTGGCGCATCACATCGAGAGCGTCACGCGCCACGAGCAGCGCGAGCAGCGGCTGCTGGAAGAGGCTCTGCATCATCGGGAGCGCGCCCAGGCCGCCGACCTGCACTGGCAATCCGTCCTGGAACGCACGCGGCGCCTCGAGCAACTGGTGCGCAATGCGCAGGCGCGCATCAGCGACCTGCGCCACCAGCAGCATGAGGCTACCGACGCGGCAAGCGCTTCCCGCGATGCTCTCTCCAGCGGGCGCGCGCGCCGGGCATCGGTGGAACAGATTCTGAATGAGCGATCCTACACTGCCGACGCCGTGCAGAAACTCTTCGCGTCCAGCCAGGGCGGGGACGAATCCGCCGGATTCCGGGCTGTCGGCGTCCTTGCGGATTACGCCGAGGTCGGCCAGGAATACGAAAACGCCATCGAACAATTTTTGCGCGATGAGCTCGAGTATGTTGTCGTCGAAACTTTTGACGTGGCGCGCGCCGGAATCGCCATGCTGCGCGAGGAAGTCGGCGGACGCGCCACCTTCTTTGTGGATTCATTGCGCAAACTGAATCTGCAGCCGAATGAGCCGGTGGTGCCCTTTGAGATCGAACGCGAGACGGTTTCGCGCCTGGATCGCCTGGTGGAATTTCGCGATCCGCTGGGACCCGCGGCAAAACAGTTTCTGCCGCGGTTGCAATCCGCGTTCCTCGTCGAGCAGGCTGAGGCGGCGGAGCGGCTGGCGCGCGAGAATCCCGCGTATTCTTTCGTCACACCCGATGGCACGACCTATCAGGGGCGCGTCGTCAGCGGCGGGCGGCCGTCAGAAGCGGGCCCGCTCGGAATGAAGCGCGAGCTGCGATCCCTGGATGCCGAAGTGCTGCAACTGGAGCGCACCGCGTCGGAAGCGCAAGCGGCCCTGCAACACATTGAGGAGGAGCTTCGCGCGAGCGAGGTGGCGCTCGAGCAGGCTGCCGCGCAGCACGTCGAATCCGAAAAGTTGGAAGTCGCGGCAACCCTGCAGCGCGACCAGGCGCGCGGCGACATGGTGCGCCTGGGAATCGAGCTGAGCGACTGCCAATCGCAACTTGCGCGGTTGCGCAACGAGGTTGCCGCCGCCCAGCGGCGCGCCGAGGCTGCGCAACTGCGGCGCGGAGAAGTTTCCAGCGCTCGCGCCGCCGCCGAACTGGAAATCGTGCAGGCGATGGAGCAGCAAGTTTCCCTGCGGCAATCGGCGCAGGCCAAGCAGGAAGACCTGGCTTCGCGGCGGGCCGAAATGGCCACGCTCGCCGAACGCCTGGCCAGCGCGGAGTCGATCGCGGCGCGCATCGCGCACGAGCTTCAGGAACTCCAGGCGCGGCGCTCTGCGTTCATTCAACAGCAGCAATCGCTGCTGCACGAACAGGAGCAGCTGAACGCGCAAACCGCGGAACATCAACGGCAAGTGGAGACGCTGCGCGCGGAAAAGGCGCGGCTCGAATCGCTGGGCGCCGAAATGGAGCGGGAATTCGAGGCCACGCGCGTACGTTCCGCCCAGGTGGACGACTCGCTGCGACAAGCCCGACAGAAGCTCGGCGATTTCCGCGAGGAGCGAAGCAAACTGGAGATTGAGCGCGCCCGCAACGAGTCCGAGCGCGAGCACCTGCGGCAGTCCTGCGTCGAGGAGCTCAACGCCCAGCCCGAGGATTTGATCGCGGAATTCCCGGCCCTCCTGAGCGGCGAGGAACTGCGCACGTCCGACGCGCAATACCACGAACTGAAAACGCGGATCGAGTCCATGGGCCCGATCAACATGATGGCCCTCGAGGAATACAACGAATGCGAGCAGCGCTTCGAGTTTCTCGGCCGCGAACGCACCGACCTGCTGCAATCGATCACCGACACGCAGCAAGCCATTCAGGAGCTGGACGAGGTTTGCAAACAGAAATTCGAGGAAGCCTTCAACGTCATCAACACCAACTTCGCCACCGCCTTCCACACGCTGTTCGGCGGCGGCACGGGCGAGATGCGGCTGTCCGAGCCCGACAGCTCCGGCGAGCCGGGCATCGACGTGGTGGCGCAGCCGCCAGGCAAGAGATTGCAGAACGTCCTGCTGCTTTCCGGCGGCGAAAAAGCGATGACCGCGCTGGCGCTGCTGATCGCCATCTTCCGCTACCAGCCGAGCCCGTTCTGCATCCTGGACGAAGTTGACGCGCCGCTGGATGAAGCCAATGTCGGGCGCTTTACCAAATTGGTTTCCGAAATGAGCGCGGGCACGCAATTCATCGTGGTGACCCACAACCGCAGGACCATGGAGATGGCCTCGGTCCTGTACGGCGTGACCATGCAGGAACCCGGCGTGTCAAAGCTCGTGTCCGTCCGTTGGGACGAGCCCGCCGCTGCGCAGGCCGCTACCAACGCCGCGTAGTTCGCCGTAAAAGAATGCAGACGCGCGCAGGAAGAGGAAAAGAAGATCCTTCCTCGCGCTTTCCGCGGACTGCGTGCTTTGTCGCAAACATCCGGGCTTCCGATTCGCGCGCCACACTCCGAAATCTAAAATTTGGCGATGGGAAGTGAAAAACTTTGCACACCATTCTCATTTTTTCTTTCATCTTCGACCGAAGAAAAAAGTTTTCCACTTTTCGTTTTTCTTCTCCGTTGACATCGCCCGCGCGTACGCTAGAATGCCCTCCTCTCTGAAGGGGTAGAAGACCGTTGGCATCTCCAAAATTAAATCCAGTTGTTTGGGAGACAAATCTCCCGGGAATTCACTTTCTCAATCGCGGGAAGGTTCGTGATTTGTACGAGGTAGGCGGCGATCTGCTGCTGATCGCCACGGACCGGCTGTCTGCGTTTGACGTGGTGCTGCCCACCGCGATCCCTGACAAGGGCCGGGTGCTCACGCAGCTCTCGCTGTTCTGGTTCAACCAACTGCGCGACGTCCTGCCGAATCACGTCATCACCGCGACGGATTTTCCCGCGGCGCTGGCGCCGTACCGCTCACAGCTGGAGGGTCGCGCCATGCTGTGCAAGCGCACCAATCCCCTGCCCATCGAGTGCGTGGTCCGCGGGTACCTGTCCGGCTCCGGATGGAAAGATTATCGCGCCAGCGGAAAAGTCTGCGGCATCTCGCTTCCGGCCGGGCTTCGCGAATCCGAGCGGCTGCCCGAGGCGATCTTCACCCCGTCAACCAAGGCGACCACCGGCCACGACGAAAATATATCGTTCGATGGCGCCGTCGCGCTGGTCGGAGCGGAGCTCGCGGAAAAAGTTCGCGCCATCAGCCTGGAGATTTACCGCCGCGCCGCGGCCTATGCCGAACCTCGCGGGATTATCCTGGCGGACACGAAATTTGAATTTGGTTTGCTTGGAAAAGAATTGATCTGGATCGACGAGGCCTTGACCCCGGATTCTTCACGGTTCTGGCCCGCGGACGGCTACCAGCCCGGCCGCGCGCAGCCTTCCTATGACAAGCAATACGTGCGCGACTACCTCGAACGGATCGGGTGGAACAAACAACCGCCCGGACCCGAGCTTCCTGCCGACGTCGTCGCCGCGACCCGCGAGAAATATCGCGAAGCGTACTTGCAGTTAACGGGCCTCGAACTCAGCTAGGCTCGCAGCCAGCGGAATCCGGCGGCGAACAACTCTTGTGCGGAGCGTGCTACGGTGAAGGAGCAATTGGAATCGCTGGTCGGCCTGATGGTGGATCGTGGAATCCACTTCGACGAGGCGGTAAACGAATTTGAAAAGAAATTTATCAAGCGCGTGCTGGACCGTTTTCACGGCAATCAATCGCGCGCCGCGCGCCTATTGGGAATCCACCGCAACACGCTGAGCCGCAAAATCGATTTATACAAGATCGATCACCGTCACCGCAGAACGCGGTGAGGGTGGGAAAAACCGTGATTTGCGACTCGTGATTCGCAACGGCCCTAAAACCCTCTACAAAGAAATCTTACAAAAAAATGGCCCCGGATATCTCCGGGGCCATTTGCCGTTTCGGTTGAATTGCGTCAGTTTCCTGAGGGCGCCTTCTTCGCAGGAGCCTTCTTGGCCGGACCCTTCTTCGCAGGTCCCTTGTCTTCCGGCAAGTCCTCCGTGTTGATCTTGGCCTTTTCCCAGGTCAGCATGAAGGGACTCTGGGTGTAGCCGGTGAGCGTCCCGGTGAAGCGAACGACCGCATCCTTCTCGAGTTTCTTCGCTTCCGGCTGGCCGTCGATCTTCACGGTCATGTTGGCCATGGTGGCGGCTTCGATTTCCTCGGGCGTTGCGCCGCGGAAAACCTTCAGCGTTACGGAATCACCCTCCACCATCGGAGCTTCCATCACGCGGACGCCAACGTCCGGATATTCGAGGCCGCAGCTGGCCAGCCACATGGTTTTGCCGGCGTCGCCTCCGGCCACCAGGGCGGGAATAAAGTTCGCCGTGTCGTCGCGCGCCTTTTGCAGGTCGGCGGCGCTCGGAACGTTCAGCGTGGCGGGCTTTTCGGTGGCGCTGGAGGCCAGCGTGAGCAACTCATTTACCTGATCGTCCACCAGTTTGTCGCAGGCAGGCTGCTGGTAGCGGATGATCTGGTTCTTCAGGTAGGCCTTCACCTGCGCATCGTTAGGAATCTTGAGGTCAATTGCGCGGGCCAGTTCCCAGAAACCATCCGTGCCCATCGGCGGGGTCATCTGCAAATCGACGATGCCCAGCCGGTAGTGCGACACGGCGTCATTCGGGTCGATGGACAGAAGAGTCTTGTAGTATCCGGCGGCGGCGGAGTAATCCTTCATGGAGGTCGACGCCAGGGCGGCGACGGCGTTAAACAAAACTTTCACGCCCTTTTTCTGCTGCTCAAACTGGTCGGCGGGAACATTGTCCGGCTTCTTCAGATCGTCGAGCGCCTTGAGTCCCGCGAGCGAAGCGTCGCGAGCCTTGGTCAGCGCGTCGGGAGTTTGCAGCGACTTGTCGGCCATTCCCAGATAGAAGGCCTGCGCGCGGGTGTAATAGGCTTCGAGCCGCCCGGTGGCGTCAATCTTGTCGCCCAACGCAATCATTCGATCCGCGTACTCGATGGCCTGCGCGTAATTCTTCAGCGCCATGTAAGTGGTGTAGTAGTCGCGGTAAACGTAGGGCATCAGCGAGGAGTTGGGGTAGGCCTTCACAAAATCATCGAGCGCCTTCACTTTTTGCTGAGGATTCGCCTCTTTGTCCGCCGCCTGGTACTGGTTGTATTCCGCCAGCGTATATGCGGGTTTCGCCTGATCCGTGGCCGCTTGGGGCGCGGCCCACAACTTCCCCGCACCTGATGCCATCCCCAGCGCGATCCACAACAGACCGGCGCCAGTCACAATGCACTTTCGTATCATCGGCTTCCAGCCTCCTCAGCGAAATTCAAACTCACGCACTGACAACCCTGTGCAAGCCTCTGCAAGTATGTCTGCTGGCTTAAAGCTCTCGGATTATAGGGAATCCCATCCTAGCGTGCAAGCGAGATTCCCTCCGGCTCCTCGCCCCGCTCGCCGCCCACGCCATGATTTTCACACGCGTCAGATGCGGCAAGCACTGATATTGAGATGACAAAATCCTGACCGAGGTAGCCTGGGCAGAGAATATCACTACTCCAGCCAAAAGCGGAAACCGAATGCGTCACGGCGATGCCCTGGCAGGCAAGGAGCGACTGTGCCGGATGCAAGATCCGCAAAGTACGCTCCCGCCGACCGGCACCAAAAAAACAGTTTCTTCGACACGCCTCCCATCATCCAAACTTGACAGGGATCCGTATCCGCATCGATCCGGAAGGAAGTGATCTTGCCATGGCAATTCAAAAATCAGCCGAAACTCAAGTGCCTATCCACGACCTCATTGGCCAGCGATGGAGCCGGCGCGCGTTCTCTGAGACTCCGGTCGAACGCGACAAACTTCTGGCCCTGTTCGAGGCTGCCCGATAGGCGGCATCCTCCAGCAACGAGCAGCCCTGGGCGTTTCTGATGGCCACCCGGGACCATCCCAAAAATCATGAAGAGTTGGCGGGCGTGCTGGTAGAATCCAATCGAGCTTGGGCCAGCAAGGCGCCCGTGCTGATCCTGACCTTCGCTCATACTCAATTTGAAAAGGATGGCCGGCCCAACCGTTACGCGCTGTACGATCTGGGCCAGGCGGTCGCGAATCTTTCCCTGCAGGCTACCCATCTTGGCCTCACTGCACATCAGATGGCCGGATTCGATGTTGAAGCCGCGCGGCAGCGCTTCGCGGTGCCGCAGGTTGGGAGCCCGCCAGCGTGATCGCTTTGGGCTATCCGGGAAATCTGGATTCGCTGACCGAATCGCTGCAGCAGCGCGAGACTGCCCAGCGGAAACGCAAGGCGCTTGAATCATTTGTTTTTTCCGGGACCTGGGGACATCCGGCTGCCCTGGCGGGCACCGCCAAAACCTAGTGAACGAGACACTCCAATTCGTCGTTCGCCACGGATACATGCTGGTCTTCGCATGGGTATTCGTCGAGCAGGCGGGCCTGCCGGTTCCTTCCGCTCCGATGCTGCTGGCCGCCGGCGCGCTGGCCGGAACGCACCGCATGAATCTCGCAATGGCCATCGCCCTCGCAGTGCTGGGTGCGGTGGTCAGCGATTCCATGTGGTATGAACTCGGCCGGCTGAAGGGCGTGCGGGTCTTGCAATTCCTGTGCAAGATTTCGCTGGAGCCGGACTCCTGCGTGCGCCGGACGCAGGTGAGCTTCACACGGAACGGCCCGCGCGTTCTGCTGGGCGCAAAATTCATTCCCGGGCTGAACGCCATGGCGGCGCCCTTGTCCGGCATCATCCGCATGGGCTGGCCGAAGTTTCTGCTGTTTGACGCCGCCGGGGCGCTGGCCTGGGTGGGCGCATTCACCGTTACCGGTTACGTTTTCAGCGGCGAACTGGAACTGGTGGCCGCCAAGGCCGAGTATCTCGGGGCGGGCTTGCTCTTTCTGGTGGTGGCGGCGTTCGCCGGATACATTTTGTGGAAATACTATAATCGCCGGAGATTTCTGCACCGTCTGAAGATTGCGCGCATCACGCCAGAGGAACTGAAGGGCAAGATGGACGCCGGGGAAGACGTACTGATCGTAGACTTGCGGCACTCGCTGGACTTCGACGCCAACCCGGAGACGATTCCCGGCGCGCTGCACGTGGACGCCGCGGAACTGGAAGAAGCCGCCGAAGTCATTCCCCGTGACCGCGAAATCGTTCTGTTCTGCGCGTGCCCCAACGAAGTGACTGCGGCGCGCTTGGCGCTGCTGCTGCGCAGCAAAGGCATTACGCAAATCCGGCCGCTTGCCGAAGGCTACGAAGGCTGGCGCAGCCGCGGTTTTCCGCTGAGCCTCGCAAAAGATGAAACCGGCAACGAGGAACCGGCTAAGGCGTAAGGCTCCACGCTGCGATTGAAGTATGGGATTTTCTTGTTGTAGCGCCCGCCTTCAGGCGGGCACTGTGCGCACACACGAGGATGCCCGCCTGAAGGCGGGCGCTACAAGCGAGGCAGGACAATTCCCTGCTGCGCCTGGTACTTCCCCTTCTTGTCCTTGTAAGAAATTTCGCAGGCTTCGTCCGACTCAAAGAAGAGAACCTGGCACAATCCTTCGTTAGCATAGATCCGCGCGGGAAGCGGCGTGGTATTGCTGATCTCCAGCGTCACGAAGCCCTCCCACTCCGGCTCAAACGGGGTGACATTCACGATGATCCCGCAGCGCGCGTACGTCGACTTCCCCAGACAAATGGTCAGAACGTTGCGCGGAATGCGGAAATATTCCACCGACCGGCCGAGGGCGAAGGAATTCGGCGGCACCAGGCATTGCGAACCTTTAAATTCGACCAGGGAGCGCGAATCGAAGTGCTTGGGATCGACAATCGTGGAATTCACATTGGTGAAGATGCGAAATTCATCGGCCACGCGGATATCGTAACCGTAGCTGGACACTCCGTAGCTGATCACGCCGTCGCGGACCTGGCGATCCTCAAACGGCTCGATCATTTTGTGCTCCAGCGCCATCTTGCGAATCCAATGATCCGGCTTGACCGACATCTACTGCCTCCTCGGAAGGGTCGCGGGGCGCCGCTCAGGGCCCGCAATACTCGCTATAAAGACGCGCATCTTAACCGAGCGCGTTCACCTTGACAACCCGCAACTGCATGCATAGCATAGCTTGCCGTTGGAGAGCAGGAGGGTGGAGTGATCAAGCTGGACATAGTAAATGCCGTTGTCAATAAGACGGGAGTAAGCCGGACCAAGGCCGAGCAGGCGGTCGAAACCGTTTTTGAAGCCATGAAAAGTGCGTTGGGAAAAGGCGAGCGCATCGAGTTACGCCGCTTCGGCGTGTTCAATGTGCGCCCGCGCAAGACCGGCATCGGCCGCAATCCGCGCACCGGCCAGGAAGTCAGCATCCCGCCAGGCAAGGCCGTGCGCTTCAAGCCCGGCAAGGAACTGCAAACGCTCTGAACCCTGTCTCGTTTCGCGCCGGCGTCTCCTGGTGTTTCCATTTGAAGCTTCCTGCCCGCGATTGCTGTTCTCTTCCCGCGCGCCGCGCATCTAACTATCTGTGACGGCCCCTATGACGGATGGAAGCGGTGAATTCGAGTCCACCTCGGCGGAGACGCTTCCGCCGGTGGTCGATCCTTGGGACCTGGCCCCGAATCCGTACTGGGAAAACAAGGAAGTCCGCCGGCAGCGGAAGTCGCTGGGCATCGCCATTGTGCTTTTCGTTCTGACCTTGATTTCCACGCTGGCCGTCGGGGCGCAATACGCAGCGTCATATGCCTCCGGGAAATCTCCTGATTTCGACGAGCTGTTTTCGATGTACACGGCATTGCTGACGCATCCGCAATTACTGCTGGCCGGCGTTCCTTTTGCCTTTACGCTGATCGGCATTCTGCTGGCGCACGAACTGGGACATTTTTTTGCCTGCCGCTATTACGGAATTTCCGCAAGCTATCCCTACTTTCTTCCGGCGCCCACGCTGATCGGAACGCTCGGCGCGTTCATCCGCATTCGTTCTCCGATCTACAACCGCAAGGCGCTCTTCGATGTGGGCCTCGCAGGTCCGGTGGTGGGATTCCTGTTCGCCGTTCCGGCGCTGGCGATTGCGATTTTTTATTCGAGGAGCGTTCCGTATTCGGACGCGCACGCAACCGTAGTGTTCGGGCAGCCGCTGGTGATGCGCCTGCTCATCGAGGTGCTGCGTCCCGGCGTGGCCCCGGGGGATTTGCTGCTGCACCCGGTGGGGCGCGCGGCGTGGGTGGGACTTTTCGCGACGGCGCTGAACCTGCTTCCCGGCGGGCAACTCGACGGGGGGCACATTCTGTATTCCGTCGCCAGCAAGTATCACAAGAAAATTACTCTT